>NZ_BAAANT010000045.1:0-47193 GCF_039529945.1 Kitasatospora kazusensis
CGTGCGCCGCGAGATCCCTCCCGATCTCGCGGCGCACGTCCGTCGTCCGTCCGTGGTCGTCCCTCGTCTGCCCGTCGTCGTCTGTCCGTGTGGACGGGACGGGCCGGTCAGTACCGCCCGGCCGGGCGGGGCAGGCCGTAGTGCTCGCGCAGGGTGCGGCCGGTGTAGCCCTCGCGGAAGAGGCCGCGGGCGCGCAGGATCGGCAGCACCTGCTCGATGAAGTCCGTCAGGCCGTCGGGCAGGATCGGCGGCATGATGTTGAAGCCGTCCGCCGCACCCTGGCCGAACCAGGTCTCGATGTGGTCCGCCAACTGCTCGGGTGTGCCGACCACCACCTGGTGACCGCGTCCGCCGCCGAGCCGGCCGACGAGTTGGCGCAGTGTCAGGCGGTCGCGCTCGGCGAGGTCGCGGATCAGTTCGAACCGGCTCTTGGCGCCGTTGATCTCGGTCACGGGCGGCAGCGGGGGCAGGGGTTCGTCCAGCGGGTGGTCGGTCAGGTCGAGGCCGAGCACGGTGGAGAGCACGCCGACCGACCGCTCCGGGTTGATCAGGTCGTCCAACTCCCGGTCGAGCCGCTTCGCTTCGGCTTCGGTCGAGCCGAGCACCGGCACCACGCCGGGCAGGATCTTCACCGCCGCCGGGTCGCGTCCGGCCTCGGCGGCCTGCCGCTTGAGGTCGGCGTAGAACGACTGGCCCTCGGCCAGCGTCTGCTGCGCGGTGAACACCGCCTCCGCCCAGCGGGCGGCGAACGCCCGGCCGCTGTCGGAGGAGCCGGCCTGGACGAGCAGCGGGTGGCCCTGCGGGCTGCGCGGGATGTTGAGCGGGCCGCGCACCTGGAAGTGCGGTCCGGCGTGGCCGATCTCGTGCACCCGGGCGGCGTCCGCGAAGGCCCCGCTCGCGCGGTCCAGCAGCAGTGCGCCGTCCTCCCAGCTGTCCCACAGCGCGGTGACCACGTCGAGGAACTCGTCGGCCCGCCGGTAGCGGAGCGAGTGCTCCTGGTTGGCCGTCCGGTTGAAGTTCTGCGCGGCCCGCTCGCCGGCGGAGGTGACGATGTTCCAGCCAGCCCGGCCGTGGCTGATGTGGTCGAGCGAGGCGAACTGCCGGGCCAGGTTGTAAGGCTCGGTGAATCCGGTGGAGACGGTGCCGATCAGCCCGATCCGCTCGGTGACCACGGCCAGCGCGGTGAGCAGGGTGAACGGCTCGAAGTGGCTGATCAGGCCCCAGCCGCCGTCCGAGCGGGCCTCCACCCCGTCGGCGAGGAAGACGGAGTCGAAGGAGGCGGCTTCGGCGGCCTGGGCCAGCCGCTGGAAGTGCGCGATGTCGGCGGCCTGGGCGGGGTCGGTGCGCGGGTGGCGCCAGGCGGCCTCATGGTGGCCGACGCCCATCAGGAAGAGGTTGAAATGCAACTGCCGGTCACTGTTCTCGGGCATGGCGAAGCACTCCGGAATTCGGAAGGAGGGAGGAAGGAGGGTGAAGAGTGAAGGGTGAAGTGTGAAGCAGGATGACGGAGGGTCAAGGGGAAGGAAGGAGGGTGAAAGGGTGCGAAAGGAAGAAGAAGGGGGATTCGGAAGGAAGGGCGGGATTACCCGATTCTCCGGTTCGCCACCTGGCCCGGCAACGATTCTCCGGGCCGTGGAATTAATACGGCGTCAATGGCCGCTGCGCGCCGTCCGCAGTTCCATCGGCCGTTGGTACGCGCTGTCCAGCACCCCGGCGCAGGCCGCCACCGCCAGGACGTCCGTCCCGAACGAGGCCGCCGTCACCAGCTGTCCCGGCTCGGGACGGGAGTGCTCCAGGACCTGCGCCCGGAGGTAGCCGCCCAGTTGGGGTGCGACCAGCAGGCCGGCCTCGCTGACCACCAGCACCTCGGGGTTGAGCATGTTGAGCAGCAGGGCGGCGGCGGGTGCGGCCAGTCGCAGCCGCTGCTCCAGCAGCCGCAGCGCGGGGTCGGCCCCGACGGCGGCCAGGGCCAGCAGCAGGTCGAAGTCCGGGACGGGGATCAGCCCCTGCGCGTGCGCGCGGCGGGCGACCGTCCGGTCCGAGACGGTGGCTTGGAGGCAGCCTGTCCGGCCGCAGGAGCAGGGCTCGGCCGACCCGGGCACCGGCAGGTGCGCGACCTCCCCGGCGCGGGAGCGGCGTCCGCGCAGCACGGTGCCGCCGGTGGCGAAGGCCGAGTCCACCACGTTGCCGATGAACAGCTGGGCCAGCTCGGTCGCACCCCGGCCCGCGCCGAACAGCAGCTCGGCCCGGGCGAGCGCGCGGGCGTGGCTCTCCACGTGCACCGGCAGCCTGGTGAACCGGGCCAGGCCGTCCCGGACGGGTACGTCCCGCCAGCCGAGCGGGCCGTGCTCCACCACCGTGCCGCGTTCGGAGTCCACCCAGCCGCCCGTCACCACGCCGAGGCCCAGCACCGAGCGCCCGCCGGTGTGGCGGGCCAGGAAGCCGGGGAGGTGGTCCCGGATCGCCCCGAGCACGGCCCGGGCTCCGCCCTGCCGGGGGATCCGCTCCTGGGCGGTGACCCGGCCGCGCAGGTCCAACAGCGCGAAGGTGAGCCACGGGACCCCGATGTGCACGCCGCAGGCCAGGTGGTGCCGGGTGTCCACGTCCAGGGGCAGCCGGGGCCGGCCGGCCCTGGGCGGCCCGTCGGGCGGCGGCAGCTCGCGGAGCAGGCCGAGGCCGATCAGGTCGGTGGTGTGCCGGGAGACGGCGGCTGGGCTGAGCCCGGTGGCCTGCCCGACGGCGGTCCTGGCCAGCGGTCCGCCGGCCAGCACCGCGCGCAGGACGGCCCCGGCGCCGCCGCCCTCCACGGGCAGCGGGCCGCGGCCGAGGGTGGGTGGAGCGACCAGTGCCAGCATGCGGTCGATGCTCCCAGCGGTGTGTTGCCCGGGTGTGGCGGCGGCATGAAGGGCTGGGCGGGCGGCCGCCCGGACGGCGGCGGGGCCGGGTGGCTCTGGGACGCTGCCGGGCGGACGGCCCTCGCGAAGGTGCGGAGATGAAGGCTGTGTCCGGGTGCGAACCGTCAAAAAGCCGCTAAATATGTCCGGCTACCAGGCTGATCAGGGGAGATCCGGCCGGAAGGCCGTAGTCTCGAAGTCGGCGAACAGATGTCCGGGGGCGGAGTCCCCGGCCCGGACCAAGAATGGTGCGCATGGCACGCGGCAGGCTGCGGATCTACCTCGGGGCGGCCCCCGGGGTCGGAAAGACGTACGCCATGCTCGCCGAGGCCCAGCGGCGGCTGGTCCGGGGCACCGACGTGGTGGTCGGCTTCGTCGAGCACCACAACCGCAGGCTGACCGCCGAGATGACCGAGGGTCTGGACACCGTCCCGCGCCAGGAACTGACCCACCGTGGCGCCGTCTTCAGCGAGATGGACCTCGACGCGATCCTGCAGCGCAGGCCGGCCGTCGTCCTGGTGGACGAACTCGCGCACACCAATGTTCCCGGCTGCCGCAACGCCAAGCGCTGGGAGGACGTCGAGGAACTCCTCGCGGCCGGGATCGACGTGGTCTCGACCGTCAACATCCAGCACCTGGAGTCACTCGGCGACGTGGTCGAGGGCATCACGGGCGTCCGGCAGCGCGAGACCGTGCCGGACGAGGTGGTCCGCCGGGCCGACCAGATCGAGCTGGTCGACATGTCCCCGCAGGCGCTGCGCCGCCGCCTCGCGCACGGCAACGTCTACGCCCCCGAGAAGATCGACGCCGCGCTCGCCAACTACTTCCGCCCCGGCAACCTCACCGCCCTGCGTGAGCTGGCCCTGCTCTGGACGGCCGACCGGGTCGACGAGTACCTCCAGCGCTACCGGGCCGAGCAGGGCATCGAGCGCACCTGGCAGGCCCGCGAGCGGATCGTGGTCGGTCTCACCGGCGGCCCCGAGGGCGGCACGCTGATCCGCCGGGCGGCCAGGATCGCCGACCGGGCCTCCGGCGGCGAGCTGCTGGCCGTGCACATCGCCCGTTCGGACGGACTGACCGGGGCCGGCTCCCCGCAGGCCCTGATCGAGCAGCGGGCGCTGCTGGAGAGCCTCGGCGGCAGCTTCCACACGGTGCTCGGCGAGGACCCGGCGGCGGCGCTGCTGGACTTCGCGCGGGGCGTCAACGCGACCCAGATCGTGCTCGGCTCCAGCCGCCGGCGGGCCTGGCAGTACATCTACGGGCCCGGTGTCAGCGCCACCGTCACCCGGGACTCCGGCGACATCGACGTGCACATCGTCACCCATGAGCACGCCGCCAAGGGCCGGGGCAGGATCCCGATCCGCAAGATCACCGACCTCGGCCGCGCGCGCACGGTCGCGGGCTGGCTGATCGGCGTCGCCGGGCCGCCCCTGCTGGCCCTGGCGCTCACCCAGCTGCACGGCCTCGGCGTGTCCACGGACATGCTGCTGTTCCTCTCCGTGACGGTCTGCGCGGCCCTGGTCGGCGGGCTGCTGCCGGCCGTCGCGTCCGCGCTGGTCGGCTCCTCGGCGCTGAACTACTACTTCACGCCCCCGATCCACACCTTCACCATCTCCGCGCCGCAGAACATCCTGGCGGTCGGCATCTTCACCGCCGTCGGCATCTCGGTGGCCTCGGTGGTCGACCTGGCGGCCCGCCGGACCCAGCAGGCCGCCCGGAGCCAGGCCGAGGCGCAGACCCTGAGCGCGCTCGCCGGTACCGTGCTGCGCGGTGTGCCCAGCGGGGACGGGCTGCTCACCGCCCTGCTCGACCAGGTCCGGGAGACCTTCCAGCAGGACTCCGCCGCCCTGCTGGAACGCCCGGACGGGCACGCGCCCTGGCGCTCCGCCGCCGTGAGCGGTCCGCAGCCGCCCGAGCGGCCCGAGGACGGCGACGTGGACGTCCCGGTGGGGGAGAACCTCGCGCTCGTCCTGCACGGCCGGGTACTCCCGGCGGCCGACCGCCGGCTGCTCGGCGCGTTCGCCGCCCAGGCGGCGGTCCTGCTGGAGCGCCGCCGACTGGCCGGGGAGGCCGCCGCCGCCCGCCGGGAGGCCGAGGGCAACCGGATCCGTACCGCGCTGCTCGCGGCCGTCTCGCACGACCTGCGCACCCCGCTCGCCGCCATCAAGGCGGCCGTCAGCTCGCTGCGCTCGGAGGACGTCGAGTGGGACGAGGCGGACGAGGCCGAACTCCTGGAGGGGATCGAGAACGGCGCGGACCGGCTCGACCACCTGATCAACAACCTGCTCGACATGAGCCGCCTGCAGACCGGCACCGTCACCCCGCTGATCCAGGAGACCGACCTCGACGAGGTCGTCCCGTTCGCACTCGGCGGGGTGCCGCCGGAGTCGGTCAAGCTGGACGTCCCCGAGACGCTCCCGATGATCCACGCCGACGCCGGGCTGCTGGAGCGTTCGCTGGCCAACCTGGTCGAGAACGCCGTCAAGTACAGCCCCGACGGCGTGAAGGTCCTGGTCAAGGCCGACGCGTTGCACCCGCTGGGCGCCCCCGGGAGGGTCGAGCTGCGCATCGTCGACCGGGGCCCTGGCGTGCCGGAGGAGGCCAAGGAGCGGATCTTCGCGCCCTTCCAGCGCTACGGCGACGCCCCGCGCGGCGCCGGCGTCGGCCTCGGCCTGGCCGTCGCGCGCGGCTTCGTCGAGGCGATGGGCGGCACCGTGGCCGCCGAGGACACCCCGGGCGGCGGGCTGACCATGGTGGTCACGCTCCCCGCCGTCGACCTGCCCGACCCGAACCATCCGGAAAACCGGCCCCAGCAGCCACCGAACCGAAAGGCGGAGCCCGTATGACCCGGGTCCTTGTCGTGGACGACGAACCGCAGATCGTCCGCGCCCTGGTGATCAACCTCAAGGCCCGCAAGTACGAGGTCGACGCGGCCCACGACGGTGCGAGCGCCCTGGAGCTGGCCGCGGCCCGCCATCCGGACGTGGTCGTCCTGGACCTGGGGCTGCCCGACATGGACGGCGTCGAGGTGATCAAGGGCCTGCGCGGCTGGACCCGCGTCCCGATCATCGTGCTCTCCGCCCGGCACGCCTCCGACGAGAAGGTCGAGGCGCTCGACGCCGGCGCCGACGACTACGTGACCAAGCCGTTCGGGATGGACGAGCTGCTGGCCCGGATGCGGGCCGCCGTCCGCCGGGCCGAGCCGGTGGCCGGGGAGGACGACTCGGTCGTCGTCACCGAGAGCTTCACCGTCGACCTGGCCGCGAAGAAGGTCAACCGGGACGGCACCGACGTACGCCTCACCCCGACCGAGTGGCACCTGCTGGAGGTGCTGGTCCGCAACGCCGGCCGGCTGGTCAGCCAGACCCAGCTGCTGCAGGAGGTCTGGGGCCCCGCCTACCGCACCGAGACCAACTACCTGCGGGTCTACCTCGCCCAGCTCCGCCGCAAGCTGGAGGCCGACCCCTCGCACCCGCGGCACTTCATCACCGAGCCGGGCATGGGCTACCGGTTCGAGGCCTGACCCGGCCGGCCGCCGCCGGGCCCGGATCCGCCACCGGGCCCGCTCCCGCCACCCGCCGCCGGGGCCGGACCAGCCGCCGGGCCCGACCCCGGGACGCGTAAAGCCGGTACCCTTCGGGCATGAGTGGTGACAACAGCAGCGACCAGCCGCAGGGCCGCTTCCGCCGCATGCTCAGCCGCCTGACCTCCTCCGCCGAGGAGCTCCAGGCCGAGGAGCTGCGACAGGACGCCGCGGAGTCGGGCTGCACCCCGATCGCCAGCTGCGGAGACCGCGAGCTGGTGACCGTGGCGGGCACCCTGCGGACAGTGACACTCCGTCCCCGGGCCGGTGTGCCGGCCCTGGAGGCGGAACTCTTCGACGGCAGCGAGGCCCTGGACGTGGTCTGGCTGGGCCGTCGGTCGATCATCGGCATAGAGCCCGGCCGTCGGCTGATAGCCAGCGGCCGGATCAGCCATGCGCGCGGACGCCGTGTGCTCTTCAACCCCCGCTACGAACTGCGTCCTGCCGGACACGGGAGCGAGTGAGTGTGACCAATCTGCCCGGCGGCGATCCCGCCGCCCGCACCGTCGTCCCCGACGACTACGGTCGCTACGTCGACCAGACCATGACCGAGGCGGTGGAGTCGACGGCCGATCAGTGGCGGGCGGCGGAGACCCCCGAGGAGGCCGCGGCCCGGGAGGCGGCGGCGTCCAAGGAGGCGGCCGACACCATCCTGAAGGCGTTCGGCGGGATCCGCGGCATGGTCGACATGACCCTGCCCGGCCTGGTCTTCATCCTGACCTTCAACATCACCCACCAGATCCCCACGGCGGCCTGGGCGGCCCTCGGCCTGAGCGGGATCTTCGTGGTCGTCCGGCTGTTCCGGCGGGAGACCATCCAGCACGCGTTCAGCGGCGTGTTCGGGGTCGCGATCGGCGCCTGGATCTCGATGAAGACCGGGAAGGCGGAGAACTTCTACCTGCCCGGCCTGCTCTACAACGTCGGCTACTGCATCGCGCTCGCGATCTCGGCCCTCGTCCGCTGGCCGCTGGTCGGCCTGATGCTCGGGCCGGTCACCGGTGAGATGTTCACCTGGCGGACGGAGAACCCGGGCCGGCTCAAGGCGTACACCAGGGCGACCTGGGCCTGGGTGGTGATCATGGGCGTCAAGCCGCTGATCCTCTTCCCGCTGTACTTCACCCACAACACCACCCTGCTGGGCTGGCTCAAGACGGCGCTGGGCATCCCCGCGCTCGTCCTGGCGATGTACGTGACCTGGCGGATCCTGCTCAAGGCCCCGGCGCCGATCAAGGCCGTGGTCGAGGAGGAGTAGCTCCCGCCGCGTACCCGCGTGCGTGAGGGCCGTACCCGGCTGCCGGGTACGGCCCTCACGCACGTGTGCCGGGTGGTGCTACTGGGCGCCGGAGACCGCCGACAGCAGGTCCTCCAGCTCCTCCTCGCGCTCCTGGGCCGCCACGAAGAGCAGCTCGTCGCCGCCCTCCAGGGTGTCGTCCTTGCCGGGCACCAGCACCCGGCCCTCGCGGATGATCGTCACCAGCGCGGTGTCGGCCGGCCAGCTGACGTCCCCGACCCGGGTGCCGACCAGCTCGGTGTCGGCGGCGAGGGTGAGCTCGACCAGGTTGGCGTTGCCCTGGCTGAAGCGCATCAGCCGGACCAGGTCGCCGACGCTCACGGCCTCCTCGACCAGCGCGGACATCAGACGCGGGGTGGAGACGGCGACGTCGACGCCCCAGGACTCGTTGAAGAGCCACTCGTTCTTCGGGTTGTTCACCCGGGCGACCACCCGCGGCACGCCGTACTCGGTCTTCGCCAGCAGCGACACGACCAGGTTGACCTTGTCGTCACCCGTCGCGGCGATCACCACGTGGCAGCGCTGCAGCGCGGCCTCGTCCAGCGAGGTGATCTCGCAGGCGTCGGCCAGCAGCCACTCCGCCATCGGCACCCGCTCCACCGAGATGGAGTTCGGGTTCTTGTCGATCAGCAGGACGTCGTGGCCGTTCTCCAGCAGCTCGCCCGCGATCGAGCGGCCGACGGCACCGGCCCCGGCAATTGCGACTCGCATCAGTGCTCACCCTCCTGCGGGCCCTTGGCGAAGGCCGACTCGACGGCCGCCTGGTCCGCCCGGCGCAGCGTCACGTGCACCAGATCGCCCTCCTGCAGCACCATCTGCGGCGTGGGCAGCATGCCTTCGCCGAGCCGGGTGACGAACGCGATCCGGGAGTTTGACGCCTCCTCCAGCGCGCTCAGCTTGTGGCCGATCCAGGACGGCGCGTACGCCACCTCGGCCATCTGCACGCTGCCGCTCGGGTCCTGCCAGAGCGGCTCGGCGCCGCTGGGCAGCAGCCGGCGGAGCATCTGGTCGGCCGTCCAGCGGACGGTGGCGACGGTCGGGATGCCGAGGCGCTGGTAGACCTCGGCGCGCCGGGGGTCGTAGATCCGGGCCGCGACGTGCTCGACGCCGAAGTTCTCCCGGGCCACCCGCGCGGCGATGATGTTCGAGTTGTCACCGCTGCTGACGGCGGCGAAGGCACCGGCCTCCTCGATGCCCGCCTCGCGCAGGGTGTCCTGGTCGAAGCCGACGCCGGTGACCCGGCGTCCGTTGAACCCGGAGCCGAGCCGGCGGAAGGCCGTCGGGTCCTGGTCGACGACGGCCACCGAGTGGCCCTGTTTCTCGAGCGCTCTCGCGAGGGCCGAACCCACGCGTCCGCACCCCATGATGACGATGTGCACGGGACGCTACCTCACCCAGTCCGTCGGGGTCATGACCTGCGCAAACACCGCTCATCATCCTTCCGCGCCCCGCAACCGGGGCGATCTCGGGGCCGCGCCGGCGGTCCGGCGAGGCGGGGCAACGTGACCGGTGCCCGCAAGCCCATCATCCGACACGCTAACCCCTCTACCGAACGCAGTCTCGATGAAGGTAGCGCCCAGGGGTCGGTGCCGGGGGGAAAACCCCTTACGATCCCTTAACGTGCCTATGCCTGCTGACCTAACGAAACGCATTCTGATCGGTCGAGCGCTGCGCAGCGACAAGCTGGGGGAAACGCTTCTCCCGAAGCGGATCGCGCTGCCGGTGTTCGCCTCCGACGCGCTGTCCTCGGTTGCCTACGCCCCCGAGGAGATCCTCCTCACCCTCTCGCTGGCCGGGGCCTCGGCGATCCACTTCTCCTGGCAGATCGGCGTCGTCGTCGCCGTGGTCATGCTGGCGGTGGTGGCGTCGTACCGGCAGAACGTGCACGCCTACCCCAGCGGCGGCGGCGACTACGAGGTCGCCACCGTGAACCACGGGTCGAACTCCGGCCTGGTGGTCGCGGCGGCCCTGATGGTCGACTACATCCTCACCGTCGCCGTGTCCACCACCTCCGGCGTGGCCAACGTGGTCTCCGCGGTGCCCGCGCTGCGCGGGCACGAGATGGGCCTGTCGGTCGCCCTGGTGATCATCCTGATGGGGATGAACCTGCGCGGTGTCCGCGAGTCCGGCACCGCCTTCGCCGTTCCGACGTACGCGTTCATGGCCGGTGTGGTCGGCATGCTGCTGTACGGCATGGTCCGGCACTTCGCCTTCGGCGCGAGCATGCACGCCGAGAGCTCCGGGTTCCACCTGGAGGCGACGCCCGGCAACGGCTCGCTGGCCGGGTTCGCGCTGGTGTTCCTGCTGCTCAAGGCGTTCTCCTCGGGCTGCGCCGCGCTGACCGGCGTCGAGGCGATCAGCAACGGTGTGCCCGCCTTCCGCAAGCCCAAGAGCAAGAACGCGGCGAACACGCTGCTGATGATGGCGAGCATCGCCGTGGTGATGTTCATGGGCATCATCTACCTCGCCCACCTGACCGGTACCCAGATGGCCGAGAACCCCGCCCAGCAGCTCGCCGGGGTGCCGGCCGGCTACCACCAGAAGACCGCGCTGGCGCAGATCAGCGAGGCCGTCTTCTCGAACTTCACGCCGGGCTTCTACTTCATCGCCGCCGTGACCGGCCTGATCCTGGTGCTCGCCGCCAACACCGCCTTCAACGGCTTCCCGGTGCTCGGCTCGATCCTCGCCCAGGACCGCTACCTGCCCCGGCAGCTGCACACCCGCGGTGACCGGCTGGCGTTCTCCAACGGCATCATCCTGCTGGCCGGCGCCGCGATCCTGTTCATCGTGGCCTTCGGCGCCGACCCGAACCGGCTGATCCAGCTGTACATCGTCGGCGTCTTCGTCTCGTTCAACATGAGCCAGTCGGGGATGATCCGGCACTGGACCCGCCTGCTGCGGACCGAGACGGACCCGAAGAAGCGCGCCCACATGTACCGCAGCCGGGCGATCAACGCCTTCGGCCTGGTGATGACGGCGGCCGTGCTGATCGTGGTGCTGGTGACCAAGATCAGCCACGCCTGGATCGCGATCGCCACCATGGTGGTGCTCTTCGTGATGATGAAGGCTGTCCGCCGCCACTACGACCGTGTCTCCGACGAGCTGGCCGCCGCCGAGGAGCCGGACGACGTGGTGCTCCCCACCCGGGTGCACGGCATCGTGCTGGTCTCCAAGCTGCACAAGCCCGCGCTGCGCGCGCTGGCGTACGCGCAGCTCGCGCGCTCCCAGACGCTGGAGGCCGTCACCGTCAACGTCGACCCCTCCGACACCGAGGCGCTGCGCCGGGACTGGGACGCGCGCGGCATCGAGGTGCCGCTGAAGGTGCTGGACTCGCCGTACCGCGAGATCACCGGGCCGGTGCTGGACTACGTCAAGAACCTGCGCCGCAGCAGCCCGCGCGACGTGGTCAGCGTGTACATCCCCGAGTACGTGGTCGGGCACTGGTACGAGCACCTGCTGCACAACCAGAGCGCACTCCGGCTCAAGGGACGCCTGTTGTTCCGGCCCGGCGTGATGGTTACTTCCGTACCCTGGCAGTTGGAGTCCTCCGAGCGGCGCAGCCCGCAGAAGGCCTGGTCCGCCCCCGGCGCCGTCCGACGTGGCGATCCGAGGCGCCAGCCCGTACGGTCGGGGGGTTCCGCCACGGAGCGGTCGGACATTCCGGCGCAGCCCGCGGACCGTACGGCAGAAGCCACCGCAGACCCCAGCAAGGACGCAACCACGTGAGTCGCAACACCCCGCCCCGTTCCTCCGGCAAGTCAGCGAAGTCCGGCGGCAAGTCCGGCGGGAAGTCGGGTGCCAAGTCCGGCGCCAAGCCGGGGCAGGTCACCCGCGCGCGCTGGGGTGCCCGGCCCGCCCGTCCCGAGGCGACCGACCGGGACGGCTTCACCGCGCAGACCGCTCCGCTGGCGCCGGGGGAGTCCTCCCCGCCGCCGGCCGCCGCCGTGCGCAAGGCCGCCGAGGCGAAGAAGCCGGCCGGCGGCCGGTCCGCCGCGGGCAAGCCGGCGGGCGGCGGTGCCAAGGCCCCGGCCGGCGGCGGTGCCGCGGGCCAGCGCGCGCCGCGCAAGCAGGCCGTCCGCCCGCCCAAGGCGCTGCGGGCCGCCAAGCCCGTGCTGCGCGTCCCTGCCGGTGACCCGCTGGTCGGCGAGCGCTACGAGGTCGAGGTCGGCCCGGTCGCGCACGGCGGCGGGCACTGTGTGGCCCGGCACGAGGGGCGGGTGCTGTTCGTCCGGCACACGCTGCCCGGCGAGCGGGTGATCGCCCAGGTCACCGAGGGCACCACCAAGTCCCGCTTCCTGCGGGCCGACGCGGTGGAGATCCTGACCCCCTCCAAGGACCGGATCGCCGCGCCCTGCCCGTTCTCGGGCCCCGGGAAGTGCGGCGGCTGCGACTGGCAGCACGTCACCCCGGGCGGGCAGCGCAAGCTCAAGGGCCAGGTGCTCACCGAGCAGCTCGCCAAGCTGGCGGGGCTCACCCCGGCGGAGGCCGGCTGGGACGGCAGCGTCGAGCCGGTCGGCGGCAAGCTGCCGCCGGGCGAGGTGCCGCAGTGGCGCAGCCGGATCCAGTACACGGTCGACCAGGAGAGTGGCGAGGTCGGCCTGCGCAAGCACCGCTCGCACGACATCCAGCTCGTCGACCGCTGCCTGATCGCCTCCGAGGGCATCACCGAGCTCGGCCTCGAAGCCCGTGACTGGACCGGTCTGACCTCGATCGACGTGATCGCCGCAGCCGGGTCCTCGGACCGTCAGCTGATCCTCACCCCGGCGCCGGGCGAGCAGCTGCCGCTGGTCGAGCTGGACAAGCCGGTGTCGATCTCGCGGATCGACGACCAGGAGAACTTCCACCAGGTGCACGGTCGCACCTTCGTCCGCGAGCGGGCGGTCGGCCGCACCTGGCGGGTCAGCAACGGCGGCTTCTGGCAGATCCACCCCGAGGCCCCGGACACCCTGGTCGACGCCGTGATGTCCGGCCTGGACCCGCAGTGGGGCGAGAACGCCCTCGACCTGTACTGCGGCGTCGGCCTCTTCGCCGGTGCGCTGGCGGACCGGGTCGGCGAGGACGGCGCGGTGCTCGGCATCGAGTCCGGCAAGCAGGCCGTCCTCGACGCCCGGCACAACCTGGCGGAGCTGGAGAACGTCCGGATCGAGTGCGACAAGGTCGAGGCCCTGCTGCCGCGCACCGGCATCGAGTCGACCGACCTGATCGTGCTCGACCCGCCGCGCGCGGGGGCCGGCCGCGAGACCGTCCGCCACCTGGTCGGGCTGTCAGCCCGCCGGATCGCGTACGTCGCCTGCGACCCGGCCGCGCTCGCGCGGGACCTGGCGTTCTTCCGCGAGGGCGGCTACCGGCCGGTCTCGCTGCGGGCCTTCGACCTGTTCCCGATGACCCACCACTTCGAGTGCGTGGCGATCCTGGAGCCGATCCGGGGCGCAGCGTAGCGGCCTGCGGCGCGCGCCCGTGAGGGGTGCGCGCCGACCGGCGGACGGGCCGGGTGGAGGGGGGACGCCCCCTCCACCCGGCCCGTCGCCGTTGCGGGCTCCGCGGGGGCTGCGGGCTCTCCGGGCGTCGCCCGGGGCCGGGGCCGGTCAGCGGCCCTTGCCGCTGCCGTTGAACGAGAAGGGCGCCGTCCGCCGGCCGTCGGCCCCGCGCGGGACCAGCGCGTTCGAGTCGCCGTGCGTCCGGTCCGCCACCAGGCCCGACAGGAACCGGGTGAACCACTCCCAGCGGGTGTAGCTCGCGGGGACCGGTGCGGCGGTCGGCTGCTCCGCCGGGCGCACGTAGTGGGCGGGCGGAGTCCCGTCGGCGCTCTGCCGGCGCTGGGGCGAGTGAGGCTGCGTCATGGCGGTGTCCGATCCTCGGGCCGGGAGAGTACTGCCTCCGGCAGCTTACGGCTCGTCCCAGTGCTGGCAGGGGCCGATGGTGGGGCAGGACCAGCCCTGCTGCCGGTGGGAGTCGTGTGCCACCGGGTTGCGGCAGTCCCGTGCCGCGGCGGGCGTCGCGGAGGGCGCGATGGCGGGTACGACAGCGGGTACGACAGCGGGCGCGATGGCGGGTGCGGCGGCGGGTGCGGCGGCGCGTGTCGTGGTGTCCGCGCCGAGGGCCCGGGTCGGCGGGCCCGCCTGCGCCGTTCGCGCCGGGGTGAGGTCGAGTGCGCCGTCCTGCACGCCGTCCAGTGCGCTGTCGGAAATCGGTCGTCCGGCCATGGCTGCCTCCTGTGCACCCGGCCGTGGGGTGGGCCGGTGCACTTCACGCTAGGCGGCCCGCCGGGCCGCGGGCATGAGCCGCTGGTCCCGGGTGTGTCCCGGGTCCGGCGCCGACGGGAGCGGTCCGCCTCCGGACGGGTGACGGACGTGCTTTGCGGGCAGTCTCCTCGGAGGTGGCGCGGGGTGGACCGGGGGAGTGGAGCGGCCGGAATGCGCCCTTGTTGTGCTAGCGCTTCGGCGCTAGCTTGAGGTATGGCCAAGAAGCAGCTGAATGTCCGGGTGGACGCCACCACCGCCGAGATGGCCCGCGAGCGGGCGGAGCAGCAGGGGATCAGCATGAACCAGTACATCGAACGACTCGTCCAGCAGGACATGGGCGAGTCGGGGCGGCTGTTCGTGGAGAAGGCCGCGCAGTTCATGAAGGAGTACGAGACCGCCTTCCTGTCCGAGTTCGGCGAGCGCGGCCAGGCCGACCTGCAGGACGTGCGTCGTTGAACCTTGAGGTCGACCTCTCCTGGCTGCTCATGACAGCCGAGCAGTACACCCCGGGCGATCCGCAGGTCACCGACTACGGATCGCTGCTCGCCGCGGTGGCCCGCCACCAGGCCGACATCTTCGACATCGCCGTCTACCCCGAACCGCAGGACCGCGCCGCCGCGCTGATGCACCAACTGATCCGCGTCCCGGCGCTGGAGCGGACCAACGAGCTGTTCGCCACCGCGGTCGCCTATGCGTACCTGGTCGCCAGCGGCTGCAACGTCGCCACCACGGCCCGCGAGGTACGCAGCCTCGCCCGCGCGATCCGCGAGGGCAAGCTCGGCGTCGGCGGGGTGGCCGAGCGGCTGGCCGCCTGGGTGGTGACCGAGCCGGAGGAGGAGGGCGTCACCGGCGAGGACGACGGGGAGGAGGGCGAGGCGGACTGAGTACGATGGGGGGTCATCCCCATGCCCCCCATGCCGAGGACTCACGGACGTTGCTGCAGGACATCGAGCGCTACCTGGCCTGCCCGCACTGCGCACAGCAGCTCACCCTCGACGGGCGGACGCTGCGCTGCGCCGCAGGCCACAGCTTCGACCAGGCCAAGCAGGGGTACGTGAGCCTGCTCGCCGGTGACGCGCACACCGGCACCGGCGACACCGCCGGCATGGTCGCCGCCCGCAGCGACTTCCTCGCCGCCGGGCACTACCGCCCGATCGCGGACGCCCTCGCCGAGGCGGCGGTGGCAGCCGGAGCAGCCGGGCCGGCCGGGCCGGGGGAGGGACTGGTGGCCGACCTCGGCGCCGGTACCGGCTACTACCTCGCGCACGTGCTGGCGCGGACCGGGGGCACCGGCGCCGCGCTCGACATCTCCAAGTACGCGCTGCGCCGTGCTGCGAAGGCACACCCGAGGATCGGCGCCGTCGTCTGCGACGCCTGGCGCCCGCTGCCGTTGCGCGACGCGAGCGCGGATCTGCTGCTCAACGTCTTCGCGCCGCGCAACGGGCCCGAGATCCGGCGGGTGCTGCGCCCCGGCGGCCGACTGCTGCTGGTCTCGCCGACCTCGCGCCACCTCCGGGAACTGGTCGCGGCACTGGGCCTGCTCTCGGTGGACGAGGACAAGGAACGCCGGATCGACGAGAAGCTCAGCCCCTGGCTGACCAGGACCGACCGGGTCGAGCTGGAGTTCCGGCTGAGCCTGTCGCGGGCCGATGCGGCGGCGGTCGTCGCGATGGGCCCGAACGCCTGGCACACGGACGCCGGCAAGCTCGCGGCCACGCTCGCCGAGCTGCCCGAACCGGTCGAGGTGACCGGATCGGTCCAGGTCACGACCTACGGCTGAGCCCGGGCGGGCGTACGGCCGGGCCCGGGCAGGCACAGCGGCAGGACCCCGGCCGGCGTAGGGCCCGGCCGGGCCGGGGGTACGGCCGCGTCCCGGCGAGGACGCCGCCTCGGCTGCCAACTCGTTGGGATGAATCTCGCGGGCAGGCACGTTTCTGCTCCCTCGACGAGGGCTAGGGTCCCCCGGGTGACCAGCGAAGCCGCCCCCAGCCTCCGGCCGGGGGGACCCACACCGTCCGCCGTCCGCCCCGTCCTGCGCCCCACCGTCGAGGAGCTCCGGCTCACCTCCTTCAAGTCCTACCGCCGGACGACCCTGCCGCTCTCCCCGCTGACCGTCCTGCACGGGCCGTCGGGCGTCGGGAAGTCGAACGCGCTGGACTCGCTGGCCGTGCTCTCCCGGCTCGCGCTCGGCGAGCAGATCGGCCCGTCGCTGGACGGGATCGGCGGCACCGCGGGGCCGCTGGCCGCACCCGTCCGGGGCGGACTCGCGGGCTGCGTGCCGCACGGCCGGAACGCGATCATCCTGGGCTGCACGGTGCGGTCCGCCGCCGGGCCGATCCGGCTCGAACTGGTGGTCCGTACCGATGGGCCGGTCCGGGTCGCCCGCGAGTGGCTCACCTGTGGCGGGCGGACGCTGGTCGAGACCGGCGAACAGGACGTGGCGCACGGCAAGGTCAACGTCACCTGGCACAACGACACCCGGCAGGGCGACATCCGGGCGCCCTTCCCCAGCAACACCCTGATCACCACCCAGATCCCGCTCCGGGTGGCCGGGTCCTCGCCCGGCGAGCGGATGGTGCTGGCCGCGAGCGAGCACCTGCTCACCGCCCTGCGCGAGGTCTTCCCGCTGCACCCCGTGCCCGCGCTGATGCGCGACTGGGCGAAGCCGGACCCGGACGCCCGGCTGCTCGGCTCCGCCGCCAACATCTCCGCCGTGCTGGCCAGGTTGAAGAGCGACTGCACCCGCCGTTACGGCCGGCTGCTCAAGGCCGTCCAGGCTGCGGCGCCGCACCCGCTGCTCGGGCTGGACGTGGCCCGGCGCGGGCCGGAGGCCCAGGAGCGGCTGCTCGCCGTCTTCGACGAGGGCGTGCTCGGCCGTACCGGGGCCGACCAGGCCTCGGACGGGATGCTCCGGCTGCTCGCCTTCGCGGCCGTGCTGCTGACCGGTGCCGGGGTGCTGGACGTCGACCCGGCCGGCGAGGTGCCCTCGGCCCACCGGCAGCTCACGGTGCTCGCGGAGGACCTGGGCGCGGGCCTCGGCGCGGAGCAGACCGCCTCGCTGCTGCGGGTGGCCCGGGAGGTCTGCGAGCGGGAGGACGTCCGGCTGCTCGGGGCGCTTCAGGATCCCGCGGCCGCCCGGGAGGCGGGCGGAGCGGAGCTCATCGAGTGCCGTCGGGACCCGGCCACCGGGCACAGCGTGCTGCGGCCAGAGATTCCCCGGGTACCGCCACAGGCGGTCGGGGCGATGGGGTAGACCTGGGGTGTGAACGATCAGCAGAACGGCCCGGCCGGTACCCCGCAGGACGACTCGGCGCAGAACGCTTCGGTTCAGGAGGCCCGGGTGCAGGACGCTTCGCTCGGGCGGCTCCAGCAGCGGCTGGCCGAGTTCGCGGCGGCTCGTGACTGGCAGCCCTTCCACGTCCCGAAGAATCTGGCCGCCGCGCTGAGCGTGGAGGCCGCCGAACTGCTCGAAATCTTCCAGTGGCTGACGCCCGAACAGGCGGCCGCGGTGATGGACGACCCGGGCAGCGCGCACCGGGTCCGGGACGAGGTCGCCGACGTGCTGGCGTACCTGCTGCAGTTCTGCGCGGCGGTCGGGGTGGATCCGCTGGCCGCGCTCGCGGCGAAGATCGAACGGAACGAGCTGCGGTTCCCGGTGCCCGGCGGGGACACCGGACCGGGGCACCGGACGGAGCACTGAGGGGCGGCAGGTCGCTCGTGTGGGTGACCTGAGTTATCCACAGGGGCGAGTTGTCCACAGGAATTCAGGGAGGTGCTGCGCGGAGCCGGTCCGCGCAGCACGCTTGCGCCGTGACCCACCGTCGGAGACGACGGCCGACGCGAGCGAGGGGAGCGGCGACTCATGGACGCGCTGCGACTGATCAAGACTGCCCGGCACGCGCTGGCGGAGGCCAGGACGGTACCGGACGCGCTGACCGAGGCCTGGCAGGCCGGGCTGCTCACCGAGGCGGTCGGTGCCAGGATCGCCGAACGGGACACCGGAGAGGTGGGCGCGCT
Organism: Kitasatospora kazusensis; assembly: GCF_039529945.1. Taxonomy (NCBI): domain Bacteria; kingdom Bacillati; phylum Actinomycetota; class Actinomycetes; order Kitasatosporales; family Streptomycetaceae; genus Kitasatospora; species Kitasatospora kazusensis. Next base: position 18,028 of record NZ_BAAANT010000045.1, read on the forward strand.
GGGGCAGTTGCTCTGCGACGCAGGCGCGCACGCCGTCAGCTGCCTCGACCAGCCGCCGACCGGACCGGCGCCACAGGACGGCGTCCGCCCGGACTGGAGCCGGGAGGACTGGAGCCGGGCCGACTGGAGCGGCACCGGCCGGGCGGCCCGGCTCGGCGAGGTCGGCGACCTCGAACCCGCCCTGGAGGAACTCGGCCGGCTGCTCCACGACGTCGCCGAGACGCTGGTGGTGCTGGCCTGCGGTGCGGAGACGGAGAGCCTGTACTGGCGCTGTATCGACGGGGTGGACGCCGGTTCCGAGTGCAAGGACCTGGTCGCGGAGCTGCTCCGCGCGGTTCGTAAGGAGACGGCGGCGAAGGACGCGGCGGGCTGCGGCCGTCCGGCGGGCTGCCGGGGCCCGGGCTGCGCGGAGCCCGGGCCGGTCACGGACCAGCGTGCCGGGGGCGGCCTGCCGATGCTGCTGGTGCCGCTGCGTCCGCCGGTCGCGGGGCGCGGCTACCAGCCCGGGGCGGAGGATTCCGCGGAGCCGTCGGCGGCCGGCCGGCCCTCGGCGGATCGGATGCCGGAGGACTGCAGGTCGGCGTCGAGCCCGGCCAGGTCCTCGTTGAGGGAGGCGAGCAGTTCCTGCATCTGCGCGAGCAGGTTCATGGGCGTGGCGGGTGTCTCGGACGAGGGCTCGGACATGAGGGGACCTCTCCAGCTCAATAGTGCGGTCTGAGTTGTCAGGACAGCGGCCGGGGCGGTTGCCCGGGCCGTCGGCCCCGTCGGCCCAACGACCTCGCCGCACGGCCGGTCACCGCGAACCACCCGTAGCGGTCCAACCGCGGCACCGGGTACGCCCCAGGGGTGAGTGCGGCTTGCGACGCGCCGACGAGGTCGGCTAGGAGGCCCGGCGGGCGGGCCGGTGCGTCATTGCCGGAAGGCCTCGCCCTCGAAGACGTCGTCCGGGAAGACCCGCCCGAGAAGACCCGCCCGAGCCCCCTTGCTCAAGAAGCCCTTGCCCGGGAAAACCGAGCGGCCCCCGGCTCGTCGGGTGCGACGAGCCGGGGGCCGGAGCCCGGAGAAATGACGGGAGGATCAGTTGTGCGCGTGCAGCTCGGCGTTGAGACCGCCCCACGAACCGGACCGGGCGATCACCTCGACCGCACCGCTCTGCGAGTTGCGGCGGAACAGCAGGTTGTCCTGGCCGGACAGCTCGACCGCCTTGGCGATCTTCCCGTCCGGGGTGGTCACCCGGGTGCCGGCGGTGACGTACAGGCCGGCCTCGACCACGCAGTCGCTGCCCAGCGAGATGCCGATGCCCGCGTTGGCGCCGAGCAGGCAGCGCTCGCCGACCGCGACGACCTGCTTGCCACCGCCGGACAGGGTGCCCATGATCGAGGCGCCGCCGCCGATGTCGCTGTGGTCGCCGACCACGACGCCTGCACTGATCCGGCCCTCGACCATCGAGGTGCCCAGCGTGCCGGCGTTGAAGTTCACGAAGCCTTCGTGCATCACGGTGGTGCCGACGGCCAGGTGGGCACCGAGCCGGACACGGTCCGCGTGCGCGATCCGGACACCCGTCGGGGCGACGTAGTCCGTCATCCGGGGGAACTTGTCGATCCCGTACACGGCCAGCTGCCCGCCCTGCGCGCGGACGGCGAGCCGGGCCTGCTCGACCTTGTCCACCGGGACGGGGCCGATGCTGGTCCAGGCGACGTTGGCGAGCAGACCGAACAGGCCGTCCAGGTTCTGGCCGTGCGGCTTGACCAGACGGTGGCTCAGCAGGTGCAGGCGCAGGTACGCGTCGTGCGCGTCGAGCGGCTTCTCGTCCAGGGAGGAGATGGCGGTGCGCACCGCGACCACCTCGACGCCCCGGCGCGCGTCGCTGCCCAGGGCCTGCGAGGCGCCTTGGCCGAGTGCGGCCTCGGCCTCCTCGGCGGTCAGCCGTACGGTGCCGGCCGGGCCGGGCTCCGCGACGAGCTCGGGTGCGGGGTACCAGGTGTCGAGGACGGTGCCGTCGGCAGCGATGGTCGCCAGACCGGTGGCGACAGCGCCGCTTGCGAGGGAGGAGGTTTCAGCAGTCACATCGTGCACGTTAACGAATTCCGGCCATCGGTGCTGCACGCGCCCACCGTCCGGACACGCCCGCGCCGGACAAAACCCGGTGCTCCCCGCACCTCGGCTCCGCAATACTCGGACGGGTGTTCATCTCGATCTCCACCACAGGAACGGCCGAGCGCCCAGCCACTGACCTGGGCTTTCTGCTGCACAAGCACCCCGATAAGGTGCAGCGCTTCTCCACCTCCCACGGTCAGGCCCACGTCTTCTACCCCGAGGCGAGCGAGACGGTGTGCACGGCGGCTCTGCTGCTGGACATCGACCCGATCGCCCTGGTCCGCCGGGGCCGGGGCAAAGGGCGGGGCGGCTCACCCGACTTCGCGCTGGCCCAGTACGTCAACGACCGGCCCTACGCCGCGTCCTCGCTGCTCGCGGTGGCGCTGCGGACGGTGTTCCGTTCGGCGATGAAGGGCGTCTGCGAGCACCGGCCCGGACTCGCGGAGCAGCCGCTCCCGCTGCGGATCGTGCTGCCCGCCGTACCCGCCAACGGTGCGGGCGAGGACGGACCGGCCGCGATGGTGCGGCGGCTGTTCGACCCGCTCGGCTGGCAGACCCGGGCCGAGGCGATCCCGCTGGACGACTCCTTCCCCGAGTGGGGCGAGTCCCGGTACGTCCGGGTGGAGCTGACCGCGACCGTGCGGCTGGCCGACGCACTTCAGCAGCTGTACGTCCTGCTCCCCGTCCTGGACGGCGCCAAGCACTACTGGGTCGCTCCGGACGAGGTGGACAAGCTGCTGGACGCGGGGGAGGGCTGGCTGGGCGACCATCCCGAACTGGTCCTGATCACCCGTCGGTACTTCGCCCGTCGCTGGTCGCTGACCCGGACGGCGCTGGAGCGCCTGGAGCTGGCCCGGCTCGCCGAGACGGACGACCGCGAGCCCGAGGAGATCGACAACGCCGTCGACGACAACGCCGTCGACGATGCCGACCGCCCGGATGCCGGCGGCCCGAACAACGACCGCCCGGAGGAGGTGGAGGAAGTGGAACAGCCCGTCTCGCTGGCGGTCCGACGCCGCCAGGCGATCCTGGCCGCGCTCGCGGAGGTCGGCGCGGCCCGGGTCCTCGACCTCGGCTGCGGGCAGGGTGAACTGGTCGGAGCGCTGCTCAAGGAGCGCCGGGTGACCGAGGTGCTCGGGGTGGACGTCTCCTCCCGGGCGCTCGCGGCAGCCGAGCGGAAGCTGCGGCTCGACCGGATGACCGAGCGCCAGGCGGCCCGGGTCAGGCTCGTCCAGGGCGCGCTGACCTACACCGACGCCCGGCTCAAGGGCTACGACGCGGCCGTGCTCTCCGAGGTCATCGAGCACCTCGACCTGCCACGGTTGCCTGCCCTCGAATACGCGGTGTTCGGCGCGGCCCGGCCGCAGTCCGTGGTGGTGACCACCCCCAACGCCGAGTACAACGTCCGCTGGGAGACCCTCCCGGCCGGTCACGTCCGGCACGCCGACCACCGCTTCGAGTGGGACCGTGCGCAGTTCCTGGCCTGGGCGGAGCGGGTCGCCGACACGTACGGCTACACCGTCGTGGTCCGCCCGGTCGGTCCGTACGACGACGAGGTCGGCGCACCGACCCAGCTCGCGCTGTTCCGCGCGGGCACCACGGACGGCAGCGCCTCCGCCGCCCCTACCGCCACCTCCGCAGCCCCCGACGCCTCCGCCCCCGCCTCTACCCCCACTTCCACCTCCGCCCCCACTTCCACCCCCACTTCCGCCTCCACCGAAGGGAGCGTGACCCGATGACCGACCTCGACGCGCTGCCCGCCCGCCGCCTCCCCGTCACCGACGTCTCGCTCGTCGTCCTGATCGGCACCAGTGGCGCGGGCAAGTCCAGCTTCGCCCGCAAGCACTTCCGGCCGACCCAGGTGGTCTCGTCCGACTTCTGCCGGGGCCTGGTCGCCGACGACGAGAACGACCAGTCGGCCTCGGCCGACGCCTTCGAGGTGCTGCACTACATCGTCGGCAAGCGCCTCGCGGCCGGCCGCCTCACGGTGGTGGACGCCACCAACGTCCAGCCCGAGGCCCGCAAGCAGTTGATCAAGATTGCCCGGGAGCACGACGTGCTCCCGATCGCGATCGTGCTCGACGTCCCGCCCGCCGTCTGCGCCGAGCGCAACCAGGCCCGGCCGGACCGGCAGTTCGGTCCGCATGTGATCCCCCGCCAGCAGCGCGAGCTGCGCCGCTCGCTCAAGGGCCTGGAGCGCGAGGGCTTCCGCAAGGTGCACGTGCTGCGCGGTGAGGCCGAGGCGGCCGCCGCCGAGATCGTCATCGAGAAGCGCTACAACGACCTGCGCCACCTCACCGGCCCGTTCGACATCGTCGGTGACATCCACGGCTGCCGCTCCGAGCTGGAGACCCTGCTCGGCCGGCTCGGCTACACCCTCGTCCGCGACGACCTGGGCCGTCCGGTCGACGCCGTGCACCCGGCCGGCCGCACCGCCGTCTTCGTCGGCGACCTGGTCGACCGGGGCCCGGACACGCCGGGCGTGCTGCGGCTGGTGATGGGCATGGTCGGGGCCGGGCACGCCGTCTGCGTCCCCGGCAACCACGAGAACAAGCTCGGCCGCCACCTGGACGGCCGCAAGGTCACCGTCTCGCACGGCCTCCAGGAGTCGCTGGACCAGCTGGCGGGCGAGAGCGAGGAGTTCCGCCGCGAGGTCCGCACGTTCATGCGCGACCTGGTCAGCCACTACCTGCTGGACGGTGGCGACCTGGTGGTCTGCCACGCCGGCCTGCCCGAGAAGTACCACGGCCGCAACTCCGGCCGGGTCCGCTCGCACGCGCTCTACGGCGACACCACCGGCGAGACCGACGAGTACGGGCTGCCCGTCCGCTACCCGTGGGCCGAGGAGTACCGGGGCCGGGCCCTGGTGGTCTACGGCCACACCCCGGTGCCGACCGCGAGCTTCGTCAACAACACCATCTGCCTGGACACGGGCTGCGTCTTCGGCGGCAGCCTGACCGCGCTGCGCTACCCCGAGCGCGAGCTGGTCGTGGTCGAGGCGGAGCGGGAGTGGTACGCCCCGGTCCGTCCGAGGAGCACCGACGCCCCCGGCTCCCGGGAGGGCCGCCCGCTGGACCTGGCCGACGTGGCGGGCCGGCGGATCGTCGAGACCGCGCTGCACGGCCGGGTCTCGGTGCGGGAGGAGAACGCCGCGGCCGCGCTGGAGGTGATGAGCCGTTTCGCACTCGACCCCCGGCTGCTCCCCTACCTCCCGCCGACCATGGCCCCGAGCGCGACCTCCCGCCGCGAGGGCTACCTCGAACACCCCGAGGAGGCGTTCTCCTCCTATCTCGGCGACGGCGTCCGGCAGGTGGTCTGCGAGGAGAAGCACATGGGCTCCCGGGCCGTGGTGCTGGTCGCCCGGGACGCCGCCGCCCTGGAGAAGCGGTTCGGCGTCGCCGGCCCGGGTGCGATCTGGACCAGGACGGGCCGCGCCTTCCTCAGCGACGACGAGCTCACCGGCGAGGTACTGGGGCGGGTCCGGTCCGCCGCCGAGCGGGCCGGGCTGTTCGAGGAGTTCGACACCGGCTGGCTGCTGCTCGACGCCGAGCTGATGCCGTGGTCGCTCAAGGCCGTCGAACTGCTGCGCCGTCAGTACGCGGCCGTCGGTGCGGCGGCCGGCTCGGCGCTGCCCTCGGTGCTGTCCGCGCTGGAGCAGGCGTCCGGGCGGGGCCTGGACCTCGGCGAGCTGACGGCCCGGCAGCGGCAGCGCGCGGCGGACGCGGAGGCGTTCACCGCCGCGTACCGGCGTTACTGCTGGCCGACCGAGGGCCTGTCCGGTATCCGGCTCGCACCCTTCCAGGTGCTGGCGGCGGAGGGGGCCAACCTCGCCGTCCGTCCGCACGACGAGCACCTGGCCTGGATCGACCGGCTGGTCGCCGCGGACGACCGGTCGGCACCGGTCCTGCAGGCCACCGGCCGCCTGCTGGTCGACACCTCCGACGAGGCGTCCGTCGCGGCGGGGGTCGCCTGGTGGGAGGAGCTCACCGCGGCCGGCGGCGAGGGCATGGTGGTCAAGCCGCTCAGTTCGGTGGCCCGGTCCGCCTCGGCGAAGGGCGGTCCGGGCGGGCTGGTCCAGCCGGGCATCAAGGTGCGCGGCCGGGAGTACCTGCGGATCATCTACGGTCCGGACTACACCCAGCACCTGGACCAGCTGCGGCAGCGCTTCCTCGGCCACAAGCGGTCACTGGCCCTGCGCGAGTACGCGCTCGGCCTGGAAGCGCTGGACCGGCTGGCCGGCGCCGAGCCGCTCTGGCGGGTGCACGAGGCGGTGTTCGCGGTGCTGGCGCTGGAGTCGGAGCCGGTGGACCCGCGGCTCTGAGCGCACCGGGGGCGGGCCCGCGCCGGTGACGTGCCGGGTCCGTCCCCGCCCGCTGCGGGAAGCAGCAGGGTGCATAGAAATTCAGAGCATCGTATATAGTTGCTGTCTCGTCCTCCCAGTTCCGCTGTCCCTCGCACTGCCTCCGTCCCACCCGACCCACCCTCCCGTTCGGTACGCACGCCGCCGATCACGTCACCCCAGGAGCCCGGCATGGCCTTCAACCTCCGGAACAGGCACTTCCTCAAGGAGCTCGACTTCACTCCGCAGGAGTTCCGCTTCCTGCTGGACCTCTCCGCGCAGCTCAAGGCCGCGAAGTACGCCGGGACGGAGCAGCAGCGGCTGCGGGGCAAGAACATCGCCCTGATCTTCGAGAAGACCTCTACCCGGACCCGCTGCGCCTTCGAGGTGGCCGCTCACGACCAGGGTGCGAGCACCACCTACCTCGACCCGTCGGGCTCGCAGATGGGGCACAAGGAGTCGGCCAAGGACACCGCCCGCGTCCTCGGCCGGATGTTCGACGGCATCGAGTACCGGGGTCACGGTCAGGAGGTCGTCGAGGAGCTGGCGGCCCATGCGGGCGTCCCGGTCTGGAACGGTCTCACCGACGAGTGGCACCCCACCCAGATGCTGGCGGACGTCCTGACGATCCAGGAGCACAGTGCCAAGCCGCTGGCGGACGTCGCGCTCGCCTACCTCGGCGACGCCCGCTGCAACACCGGCAACTCGCTGCTCGTCACGGGCGCGCTGCTCGGCCTGGACATCCGGATCGTCGCGCCCAGGCAGCTCTGGCCGGCGGACGAGGTGCAGAAGGAGGCCCGCGCGCTGGCCGAGACCACCGGGGCCCGGATCACCCTCACGGAGGACGTCGCCGCCGGAGTGGCCGGTGCCGACTTCCTCTACACCGACGTCTGGGTCTCGATGGGCGAGCCCAAGGAGGTCTGGGCCGAGCGGATCTCGCTGCTGAAGCCGTACCAGGTCTCGATGGAGACGCTGCGGGCGACGGGCAACCCGGCGGTGAAGTTCCTGCACTGCCTCCCGGCCTTCCACGACCTCGGCACCGAGGTCGGCCGGCAGATGCACGAGCTCACCGGGATGTCGGAGCTGGAGGTCACCGACGAGGTGTTCGAGTCCGCGCACTCGGTGGTCTTCGACCAGGCGGAGAACCGGCTGCACACCATCAAGGCCGTCCTGGTCGCCACGCTCGGCTCCTGACACCGCGAGGCTCCCGGCGTCCCGCCGTTCCCGCCCCCGGACCCGCCTGCGCCCGGAGCCTCGCACCTGACAGGGAGGCCCGGTACCTGACACGGGCCCGGCGGGCCCGGTGGGCGGAGCCGGCGCGCGGACCCGGTGAGCGGGGCCGGTAAGAGGTGCGGATCGACGCCGCGAGGCGGACAGTCGGAAGGGCATGCCTGACGCCGTGCTCAGGTAGGGATGCACTATGGTTTATCTCGACATCGAGATAACTCCGCACTATGGTTTATCTTGACATCAAGATACTTGCCGAGAGGCACCCGCGCGCGGTCCAAGGGCATGCTGCCTAACTAAGGCTTACCTTACCACCGGCATCGCGAAGCACCTCAAGCACGAAGCACCCAAGAAGGAGTCAGTCGTGTCCGCGAACAGCTTCGACGCCCGCAGCTCGCTGCAGGTGGGCGACGAGTCGTACGAGATCTTCAAGCTCTCCGCCGTCGAGGGTTCCGAGCGGCTGCCGTACAGCCTCAAGGTGCTGCTGGAGAACCTGCTCCGCACCGAGGACGGCGCGAACATCACCGCCGACCACATCCGGGCACTCGGCGGCTGGGACCAGAACGCCGAGCCGAGCCAGGAGATCCAGTTCACGCCCGCCCGCGTGATCATGCAGGACTTCACCGGTGTCCCCTGTGTCGTCGACCTCGCCACCATGCGCGAGGCCGTCAAGGAGCTGGGCGGCGACCCGGCGAAGATCAACCCACTGGCCCCGGCCGAGCTGGTCATCGACCACTCCGTCATCGCCGACAAGTTCGGCACCAAGGACGCGTTCACCCAGAACGTCGAGATCGAGTACGGCCGGAACCAGGAGCGCTACCAGTTCCTGCGCTGGGGCCAGACCGCGTTCGACGAGTTCAAGGTCGTCCCCCCGGGCACCGGCATCGTCCACCAGGTCAACATCGAGCACCTGGCCCGCACGGTCATGGTCCGTAACGGCCAGGCGTACCCCGACACCTGCGTCGGCACCGACTCGCACACCACCATGGTCAACGGCCTGGGCGTACTGGGCTGGGGCGTCGGCGGCATCGAGGCCGAGGCCGCGATGCTCGGCCAGCCGGTCTCCATGCTGATCCCGCGCGTGGTCGGCTTCAAGCTCAACGGCCAGCTGCCGGCCGGCACCACCGCCACCGACCTGGTGCTCACCATCACCGAGATGCTGCGCAAGCACGGTGTGGTCGGCAAGTTCGTCGAGTTCTACGGCGAGGGCGTCACCGCGATCCCGCTGGCCAACCGCGCCACCATCGGCAACATGTCGCCGGAGTTCGGCTCGACCTGTGCGATCTTCCCGATCGACGCCGAGACCATCAGCTACCTCAAGCTCACCGGCCGCAGCGAGCAGCAGCTCGCCCTGGTCGAGGCGTACGCCAAGGAGCAGGGCCTCTGGCACGACCCGTCGGTCGAGCCGGTCTACTCCGAGTACCTCGAACTGGACGTCTCCACCGTCGTCCCGTCGATCTCCGGCCCGAAGCGCCCGCAGGACCGCGTGATCCTGGCCGAGGCCGCCGAGAAGTTCGCCGAGGTGCTGCCGGCCTACTCCGCCGAGGCCTCGAAGCCGACCGCCGTCACCGCCCCCGACGGCTCGACCTACGAGATCGACAACGGCGCGGTCGTGATCGCCTCGATCACCTCCTGCACCAACACCTCCAACCCCTCCGTCATGCTGGGCGCCGCCCTGCTGGCGAAGAAGGCCGTGGAGAAGGGCCTCACGGTCAAGCCGTGGGTCAAGACCACCCTGGCCCCCGGGTCCAAGGTCGTCATGGACTACTACGAGAAGGCCGGCGTTCTCCCGTACATGGAGAAGCTGGGCTTCAACCTGGTCGGCTACGGCTGCGTCACCTGCATCGGCAACTCGGGCCCGCTGCCCGAGGAGGTCTCGGCCGCCGTCAACGAGGCCGACCTGGCCGTCGTCTCGGTGCTCTCCGGCAACCGCAACTTCGAGGGCCGGATCAACCCGGACGTCAAGATGAACTACCTGGCCTCCCCGCCGCTGGTGGTCGCCTACGCCCTCGCCGGCAACATGAACATCGACATCACCAAGGACGCGCTGGGCCAGGACGCCGACGGCAACGACGTCTTCCTCGCCGACATCTGGCCGTCCGAGAAGGAGGTCGCCGATGTCGTCGCCGGCTCCATCGACGAGGCCATGTTCGACAAGGGCTACCAGGACGTCTTCGCCGGTGACCACCGCTGGCAGTCGCTGTCGATCCCGACCGGCAACACCTTCGAGTGGGACGCCGAGTCCACCTACGTCCGCAAGCCCCCGTACTTCGAGGGCATGGCGAAGACCCCGAGCCCGGTGACCGACATCGCCGGCGCCCGCGTGCTCGCCAAGCTGGGCGACTCGGTCACCACCGACCACATCTCCCCGGCCAGCTCCATCAAGCCCGGCACCCCGGCCGCGCAGTACCTCACCGAGCACGGTGTGGAGAAGCGCGACTTCAACTCCTTCGGTTCGCGTCGTGGCAACCACGAGGTGATGATCCGCGGCACCTTCGCCAACATCCGCCTGCGCAACCAGGTCGCGCCGGGCACCGAGGGCGGCTACACCCGCGACTTCACCCAGGCCGACGGCCCGGTGTCGTTCATCTACGACGCCTCGCAGAACTACCAGGCCGCCGGCATCCCGCTGGTCGTCCTGGCCGGCAAGGAGTACGGCTCGGGCTCGTCCCGTGACTGGGCCGCCAAGGGCACCGCGCTGCTCGGCGTCAAGGCCGTCATCGCCGAGTCGTACGAGCGCATCCACCGCTCGAACCTGATCGGCATGGGCGTCCTGCCGCTGCAGTTCCCCGAGGGCCAGACGGCCGACTCGCTCGGCCTGACCGGCGAGGAGACCTTCTCGATCTCCGGCGTCGTCGCGCTCAACGAGGGCGGCATCCCGGAGACTGTCAAGGTCGTCGCGGACGGTGTCGAGTTCGATGCCAAGGTGCGCATCGACACCCCCGGCGAGGCGGACTACTACCGCAACGGCGGCATCCTGCAGTACGTGCTGCGCAGCCTGATCGGCTGAGTCTGCGAACGGCAGCGGCCGGGCCGTCCCACTCCACCTGCGGAGAGGGGCGGCCCGGCCGTCTTCGTGCTAGGACGGAGCCATGACTACCGACCCGTGGCCCGTGATCCACGCCGAGCGCCGGGCGCTGCTCGCCGACGTGGTCGAGCTGACCCCGAAGCAGTGGCTCACGCCGTCGCTCTGCCCGGGGCGGACGGTGCGCGACACGCTGGCGCACCTGACGGCGACGGCCAGGATGACCCCGTCCGGCTTCTTCGTGAAGCTGGCGCGCTCCGGGTTCCGCTTCGAGGTGATGACCGCGCGGGAGATCGCCGAGCTGACCACCGGGACGACGCTGCAGACGCTCGACCTCTTCGCCGAGCAGCTGACCTCGGTCAGCCACCCGCCGGGCCCGGTCGACAGCTGGCTCGGCGAGACAGTGGTGCACGCCGAGGACATCCGCCGCCCGCTCGGGATCGTGCACGAGTACCCGGTCGCGGCGCTGACCCGGTGCGCCGACTTCTACCGGCGCTCCAACCTGCTGATCGGCGCCAAGCGCCGGGTCGCGGGGCTGACCCTGCGGGCCACCGACACGGACTGGTCGGCGGGCAGCGGGCCCGAGGTCTCCGGCCCGATGCTGCCGCTGCTGCTCGCGATCACCGGCCGTGGCGCCGGGCTCACCGGCCTCGCGGGGGCGGGGTTTTCCACGCTCGCTTCTCGGATGCGGTAACCAGAGAAGGGGCGCGGGGAACTGCGCGAAGCGGTAGGCAACGGTCCGCAGCCTTCCGAATTCGCGCAGTTCCCCGCGCCCCTGAATAACTCAGACCTGGTCACAGGCCTGGGCCCGCAGGGCACGGGCGAGGTCGTCCCGGCCTTCCAGGACGAGGCGGCGCAGGGCCGGTGCCGCGTCCGGGTGGGCCGTCAGCCAGGTGTCGGCGGCCGCCAGGGTCTGCACGTCGGTCTGCACCCGGGGGAAGAACCCGCCGACGATCTTCACGGCGATCTCGATGCTGCGCTGCGCCCAGACGGTCTCCAGCACGTCGAAGTACCTGGCGGTGTAACCGGCGGTCAGGTCGCGCCGGTCCGGCTGTGCGAAGCCCGCGATCTGGGCTTCGACCAGCGCGTTCGGCAGCTCGTCCGAGTCGATCACCGCCGACCAGGCGGCGGCCTTGGCCTCGGCCGTCGGTACGGCGGCGAGGCAGTGCGTCAGGTGCTGCTTGCCGCTGGCGGTGTTGTCCTGGGCCAGTTCGGCCCGCAGCCGGGCCTCGGTCGCCTGCCCGGCGCAGGCCAGCGTCAGCCACAGCTCCCAGCGCAGCTCCTGGTCGACCTCCAGGCCGTCGATCCTCGCGGTGCCCGCCAGCAGCCCCCCGACCAGCTGCAGGTGCTCGGTGCCGGTGGCGGTGTGGGCGAGGAACCGGGCCCAGGCCAGCTGGTGGTCGCTGCCCGGCGCGGCCGCCCGCAGCTCGCGCAGCGCGCACTCGGCGAGCAGCCGGCCCCCCTCGGCCCGCCGCTCGGGGGCGGCGTACAGGCTCAGGGCGCCCCTGGCCTGCTGGTGCAGCGACTGGAGCACGCCGATCTGCGACTCCGTCCCGGCGAAGCGCTCCACCAGGGAGAGGTAGTCGCGGGTCGGCATCACGCCGTCGCGGGTCAGGTTCCAGACGGCGGACCAGGTGAGGGCCCGGGCGAGAGGGTCGGTGATGTCGCCGAGGGAGGACCGCAGGGTCTCCAGCGAGTGGTCGTCGAACCGGATCTTGCAGTAGGTCAGGTCGTCGTCGTTGAGCAGCACCAGCGCGGGCCGGGGCAGCCCGGCGAGCTCGGCGACGACGGTGCGGGCGCCGGTCACGTCGATCTCGACCCGGTGGGTGCGGACCAGCGAGCCGTCGGTGTCCCGGTCGTAGAGACCGATCGCCAGCCGGTGCGGACGCGGCGTGCCGCCGTCCTGGAGCACGGCGAGTTCGGTGATCCGCCCCTCGGCGTCCACGGTGACCTGCGGGGTGAGCAGGTTGACCCCGGAGGTCTGCAGCCAGGCGGCGGCCCAGGCGGTCAGGTCGCGCCCGCTGGTCTCCTCCAGCGCGCCGAGCAGGTCGCCGAGCACGGTGTTCCCGAAGGCGTGCCGCTTGAAGTACTGCCGGACACCGTCGAAGAACGCGTCCCGCCCGACGTACGCCACCAGCTGCTTGAGCACCGAGGCGCCCTTGGCGTAGGTGATGCCGTCGAAGTTGAGCTTGGCGTCCTCCAGGTCACGGATGTCGGCCGTGATCGGGTGGGTGGTGGGGAACTGGTCCTGCCGGTACGCCCAGGCCTTGCGCCGGTTGGCGAAGGTGATCCAGGCCGACCGGTACCGGGTCGCGGCCACCTGCGCGTACGAGCCCATGAAGTCGGCGAAGGACTCCTTGAGCCACAGGTCGTCCCACCACTTCATGGTGACCAGGTCGCCGAACCACATGTGCGCCATCTCGTGCAGGATGACGTTGGCCCGGCCCTCGTACGCGGCGTCGGTGACCTTGGAGCGGAAGACGAACTCCTCGCGGAAGGTCACGCAGCCGGGGTTCTCCATCGCGCCGATGTTGTACTCCGGGACGAAGCACTGGTCGTACTTGCCGAACGGGTACGGGTAGTCGAACTCCTCGTGGAAGTAGTCCAGACCCTGCTTGGTGACGGTCAGGATCTCGTCCGCGTCGAAGTACCGGGCCAGCGACTTGCGGCAGGTCGCGGCGAGCGGGATCTCCAGCGTGGTGCCGTCGGCGAGCTTGCGGCTGTAGCTGTCGCGCACCACGTGGTACGGGCCGGCCACCACGGCGGTGAGGTAGCTGGAGATCGGGCGGGTCGTCGCGAAGTGCCAGATCCGGCCGTCGCCTTCGGTCTCCACCGACTCGTCGGCGCCGTTGGAGTACACGTCCCAGGCGGCGGGGGCGGTCACCGTGAAGGTGTACGGCGCCTTCAGGTCCGGCTGCTCGAAGGTGGCGAACACCCGCCGGGCGTCGGCCGGTTCGAAGTGGGTGTAGAGGTAGGTCTCGCCGTCGGCCGGGTCCACGAACCGGTGCAGGCCCTCGCCGGTGCGGCTGTACGCGCAGTCCGCCTCGATCACCAGGACGTTCCGCTCGGCCAGTCCGTCGACGGTCACCCGGACGCCGTCGAAGGCCGCCGCCGGGTCGAGCGCGCGGCCGTTCAGGCTGACGGCGCGCACGGTGGGCGCCAGCAGGTCCAGGAAGGTGGCCGACCCCGGAGCGGAGCTGCGGAACTCGACGGTGGTGGTGGACCGGAAGGTGGCGGCTGCCGGATCCACGGCGGACGTCACGTCGAGGTGGATGCGATAGCTGTCCACGGAGAGGACGTCGGCCCGTTGCTGGGCTTCGTCTCGGCTCAGGTTCTTACCCGGCACGGGCGGTACTCCTTTGTCCGGCGCGCACGCTGTGATTTGCGGTGGGAGGTCTTCTTCGGGGGCATCCTTTCACGCACGCTTTCACGCCCGCGTCCTGTGCCATGGCACAGGACCGGGTGTCCGGGCGGGCCGGAATGCGGGGGTCGGCCGCGATGTTGCCGCTTGAAGCCGGACTGAAGCCGGTGAAGCCAGACTGAAGCAAGAACCCCCGTTCTTACTGACCGAAGGACGCCCTCGTGACCACCACTCCCGAAGCCCGCAAGACCGCTGACTTCTGGTTCGACCCGATCTGCCCCTGGGCCTGGATGACCTCGCGTTGGATGCTGGAGGTCGAGAAGCTCCGCCCGGTGGACGTCCGCTGGCACGTGATGAGCCTGTCCGTGCTCAACGAGAACCGCGAGGACCTGCCGGAGCGGTACCGCGCGCTGCTGGGTGCGGGTTGGGGCCCGGTCCGCGTGGTGATCGCCGCCGCGCAGGCGCACGGCGACGAGGTGATCGGCCGGCTCTACACCGAGCTGGGCACCCGCTTCCACAACCAGGGCCTGCCCAACGAGCGGGCGACCGTCGAGGCCGCCCTGGTGGCGGCCGGCCTGCCGGCCGAGCTGGCGGACGCCGCCGACAGCAAGGACTACGACGAGGCCCTGCGCGCCTCGCACTCCGAGGGCATCACCCTGGTCGGCGAGGACGTCGGCACCCCGGTGATCGCCGTGGACGGCCCCGACGGCGACCGGGTCGCGTTCTTCGGCCCGGTGGTCACGCCGACCCCGCGCGGCGAGGCCGCGGCCCGCCTGTGGGACGGCACGCTGCTGGTCGCCTCGACCCCGGGCTTCTACGAGATCAAGCGCACCCGGACGGCGGGGCCGTCCTTCGAGTAACGGGTCGACCACAGCAGGGGCGCGGGGACTGCGCGCATGCGCGCAGTCCCCTCGCCCCTGGGGTTCACCGAGTGCGTTGCCTGAACCAGCCGATTGCCGAGAGAGCGGCCGCGAGACCGGCGGTGAAGTACAGCTGGATCCGGTTGTCGGCGTCCAGGGTCATCAGCGCGAGCACCCCGATGACGGCGGCCAGCGCGACCCAGGTCAGGTAGGGGAAGAGCCACATCCGCACGGTGAGCAGCTCCGGCGCCTCGCGCTCCAGCCGCCGCCGCATCCGCAGCTGGGCGACCGCGATGAACGCCCAGACCACCAGCACGGCCGCGCCGACCATGTTGAGCAGCCAGTTGAAGACGGTGGTCGGCCACCAGTAGCTCAGCAGCACCGCGAGGAAGCCGAACGCGGAGGAGGCCAGCACCGCGAGCCGGGGCACGCCGCCGGAGATCCTGGCGAGCGCCTTCGGCCCCTGGCCGCGCCGGACGAGTGAGTAGGCCATCCGCGAGGAGCCGTAGATGTTGGCGTTCATCGCGGACAGCAGTGCGATCAGCACCACCACGTTCATCAGCTGTGCCGCGCCCGGGATGCCGATGCCGTTCAGCACCGCGACGTAGGGGCCCTCCTTGACCACCGCCGGGGCGTTCCACGGCACCAGTGTCACGATGACCGCCATCGAGCCGACGTAGAAGACCGCGATCCGCCACATCGCGGTGCGCACGGCCGTGGCCACGCTGCGGCGCGGGTCCGCCGACTCGGCGGCGGCGATCGTCACGGTCTCCAGACCGCCGTACGCGAACACCGAGGCCAGCAGGCCGGTGACCAGGCCGGCCGATCCGTGCGGGAAGAAGCCGCCCCGGCCGGTCAGGTTGGCGGCGCCGGGGGCGGCCGTGCCGGGCAGCACCCCGAGGATCGCGAGCACGCAGACCACCAGGAAGGCCGCGATGGCGGTGACCTTCACGGCGGCGAACCAGAACTCGAACTCGCCGAAGTTCTTCACCGCCGCCAGGTTGGTGGCGCAGAAGAAGGCCATGAAGAGGCCCACCCAGAGCGCCGGGGGCACACCGGGGAACCAGCTCTGCATCACGTGCGACGCGCCGATCGCCTCGGCCGCCACCCCGACGCAGAGCAGCGTCCAGAACATCCAACCGACCGTCAGGCCGGCCCAGGGCCCGATCTCCTTCTCGGCGTGCACCGAGAAGGAGCCGCTGGCGGGCCGGGCCGCCGACATCTCGCCGAGCATCCGCATCACCAGCATCACCAGCAGCCCGGAGGCGGCGAAGGCGAGCACGATGGACGGTCCGGCGGCGGCGATGCCGGCGCCCGAGCCGACGAAGAGCCCGGCGCCGATCACCCCGCCGAGCGCGATCATCGAGAGATGGCGCTGCTTGAGACCGTGGGAGAGCTGATGGTCGCCGGACGTGTCGGCGGGCACCGGCGTCCGCCGGGTGGTGGGGGTCGGCATCAGAGCGGATCCAGACTGTACGGATAGCGTGGGGATCCGTTCACTATTCGGTACAGCCCGTGGTCATGCGAGCAACGCTCGGTATACGGACATCGAAGTGACCAAAAGTGACCTGATCCGTACGGATCGGACCGCTGGAAGGCCGAAACCGACAAGTTCGGGGGCTGACGCTTTGTCGGGGACGACGCCGTACGGGTGCGACCGACCGCGTAGGTTCACAGGTGTTCACCGAAGCGTCGTGCCAGAACTGGAGACCCGCCCATGGCCACCGCCACCGCCGTACCGTCCACCCCGGTCCTCGCCGACCTGCTTCCGCGCGCGGCCGGCCGGCTCGGCAGCCAGGCCCGCGAACTCGCCCTGGTGGCCGGCGGCGCGGCGCTCACCGGCCTCGCGGCCCAACTGTCCGTCAACGTCCCGGGCTCGCCGGTGCCGGTCACCGGCCAGACCTTCGCCGCCCTGCTGGTCGGCACCGCGCTCGGCACCCGGCGGGGGATCGCCTCGCTCGGCCTCTACCTGCTGGCCGGGATGGCCGGGCTGCCCTGGTTCGCCGCCGGCAGCTCCGGCTGGGCGATGCCGAGCCTCGGCTACGTCATCGGCTTCGTCCTCGCGGCCGGCCTGACCGGCGCCCTGGCCCGTCGCGGTGCGGACCGCAGCCCGCTGCGGACGGCCGGCGCGATGGTCCTCGGCAACCTGGCGATCTACGCGGTCGGCGTGCCGTACCTGGCGGTCTCCCTGCACGTCCCGCTCGCCCGCGCCGCCGACCTCGGCCTCTACCCCTACCTGGTCGGCGACGGCCTCAAGGCACTCGTCGCCGTGGGCGCCCTCCCGCTCGCCTGGAAGCTCCTCCGCCGCGGGTAGACACGGTGCCGCGCGCTCGGCCGGGTTCACCGGACGGGTACGGCGGACTCGGGGGCGCGGGGAACTGCGCGAATCGGGAGTGACGGACGAGTGCCTTCCGCCCTCGCGCAGCTCCCCGTGCCCCTGGACAGTGCAAATGGTCGCCTGTGCAACACTTTCCGCATGCGCGTGTACCTGGGTTCCGACCATGCCGGATACGACCTCAAGAACCACCTCGTCCAGTGGCTGAAGGAGGCCGGCCACGAGCCGGTCGACTGCGGGCCGCTCATCTACGACGCCGTGGACGACTACCCGCCGTTCTGCCTGCGGGCAGCCGAACGCACGGCCGCCGACCCGGAGTCGCTCGGCATCGTGATCGGCGGCTCGGGCAACGGCGAGGCGATCGCCGCCAACAAGGTCAAGGGTGTCCGTGCCGCGCTCGCCTGGAGCGAGCAGACCGCCGCGCTCGGCCGCGAGCACAACAACGCCAACGTGATCTCCATCGGCGGCCGGATGCACACCGAGGACGAGGCGACCAAGTTCGTCGAGCTGTTCCTCAACACCCCGTACAGCGGCGAGCCCCGGCACACCCGCCGGATCGAGATGCTCAGCGAGTACGAGACCACCGGCGAGCTGCCGCCCATCCCGGCCCACCACCCGCAGGGCTGATCGTTCCTCCGACGGTCCGGCCGGGCACCGCCTGAAGGGGTGCCCGGCCGGACCGGCGGTCGCTCAGAACCCGTGCGGCAGCCAGGGCGCGACGTCCGAGGCGAACGCCCGGGAGGCCTCGGCCAGTGCGCCGTCGCGCAGTTCGGTGACCAGACCGGCGGCGGCCAGCGCCGTCAGGTTCGTGCCGCCGAGGTAGGCCGAGCCCAGCTCCCGTACCGCCAGGGCCAGATCCGCCCGTTCGGTGGTCGGCTCGCAGACGGCCCCCTTGCCCGGGCCGCCGCTGTGCAGCTTCCAGCGGCCGGTGTTCCAGGGGCAGAACTCGTCCGTGACGTCCAGGACGACTTCCACCGGTGCCGCGTAGCCGCGCCCCCGCAGCGCGGCGCCGACGTCCACCAGCCGCACGAACATCGAGTCGCTGATCCGGGCGTCCAGCCGGCGCGGGTCCGAGACCAGGTGGAGCAGCGGGTCGTCGACCGGGCGGCTGCGGACGGTCACGGTGTCCGTCAGGTCCAGGTCCAGCAGGAAGGACCAGAGCGCGGCGTACACCTGCGGCGACTGCGCCTCGATGTCCCGCACCCGCACCGTCCCGGCCGGGACGTCCGCCGCCGTCCAGGCCACGTCGACCGCGTAGCGCGCGTACCCGAGCAGTTGCCCGGTCCCGCGGTCCTCCGCGAGGACGCACTGCAGCGGTGAGTAGCCGCCGCGCGAGCCGGGCGCGTCCAGCAGCGGGAGCCGCTCCCAGTCCGGCCGGCGCTCCAGCATGCCGGGCCGCAGCGCCACCCGGGACGCGTACAGCCGCTCGCAGGCGGGGCTGCTCTCCGCCGGGTCGGCCAGCCGCAGCCGGACGGACGCGTCACCGGGGGAGCGCAGCCGGACCTTGGCGCGTGGCACGGTCAGCGAGAGCCGCCAGGTGCCGAGGCCGTAGCCGAACCGTCCGTAGATGGCGGACTCCGAGGCGGTGAGCACCGCCAGCGCCTCGCCGCGCGCACGGATGTCGTCCAGCTGACGGCGCATCAGTGCGGTCAGCAGGCCGCGCCGCCGGTGGGTGGGCAGCACGCCGACCATCGTCACGCCCGCCGCGGGCAGCACCGCGCCCCCGGGCACCGCCAGCCGGAAGCTGAACGCCCCCGCGCCGCCGACCTGTGCCGGGCCGTCCCAGGCCGACAGCGAGCGGTCGAGCTCGGTCAGCCCGCGCCAGAGCTCGCGCTCCTGCGGCTCCTCCTCCTGGCCGCCGAAGGCGACCTCCAGCCCGCGGTACCAGGCCTCCCACTCCTGCGGGGCCAGAGCGCGGACGATCGGCGCAGGGAGTTCGCGGGCGTCGGGAGCGGCAGCATCGGCGGTCATATGCCAACAGCTATCACCGGCCCGGGCCGTCCGCGACCGAATTCCGGCCGCGCTCGCGCCCGGGTCCGGCCACGGGCCGCCGACGGAGATCTCGTCCGACACCGTCCTGCCCGTCGACGCCGACCCGTACCGGTGGATAGGGTCAGAGCCCATGGCTGGCAGCATGCCGGGCTCACGGCCCCAGACGACTGCGACGGGATCCCCCGCGAAAGCGGCCCGGGACCCCTGGACGGCCCGGTCGCGCGCGCGGCTCTACCGGGCCCGCCGAAGGCTGCGCCGAACCGGTGTGGACTACTTCCGCGGCGACGCCTCGGACTGGCTCGCCTTCACCGCGTTCCTGCTGCTCGTCCCGCTGCTGGTGCTGCTCAACATCTGGATCCCCGCCTGGGTGCCGCCCACCGCGCTGGTCCTGCCGATCCTCGCAGGCGCCCTGCTGCTGCGGCCCGGCACACTGGTGCTGCTGTACGCCGCCGCCGCGCTCGGGCTCTCCACCGAGTCGCTGGTCCACACCGGCGAGCGGGTGGCCAGCGACCGTCCCGACACCTACGTCTTCGGCGTCACCCCCGGTGCGGCCCTGGTGGTCGGCGCGGTCGGGGTGGCCGGCCTGCTGCTCGCCCAGTTCCGCAGCCGGGTCGGGGTGCCCTGGCGCGGCGGCGGCTCGATGCTCTTCGATCTGCGCGAGCGGCTGCGGGTCCAGAGCAGGGTGCCCGACCTGCCGCAGGGCTGGTACGCCGACATGGCGCTGCGCCCGGCAGGCGGCCAGTCCTTCTCCGGCGACTTCGTGGTCGCGGCCCGGACCGGGCCGGGCCGGCGGGTGCTGGAGGTGGTCCTCGCGGACGTCTCCGGCAAGGGGATGGACGCCGGTTCGCGCGCCCTGCTGCTCTCCGGCGCGTTCGGCGGGCTGCTCGGCTCGCTGCCCGCGCACGAGTTCCTGCCCGCCGCCAACGGCTACCTGCTGCGCCAGGACTGGGAGGAGGGGTTCGCCACCGCCGTCCACCTGGTGCTGGACCTGGACAGCGGCGAGTACGAGCTGCTGTCGGCGGGCCACCTGCCGGGGATGCAGCGGCTCTCCGGCGCCGGGCGCTGGGAGGTCAAGGAGTCGGTGGAGGGCCCGTTGCTGGGCATCTACGACGGCGCCAAGTTCGAGGGGGTCCGGGGCCGGCTGAACCGGGGCGACGTGCTGATGCTCTGCACCGACGGGATGGTCGAGGTGCCCGGCCGGGACCTGGCCGAGGGCATGGACCGGCTGATGGGCGAGGCGGACCGGCTGGTGGCCAGGTCGCTGCTGGTCGGCGGCAACCAGGGGGCGGCGGTCAAGCTGATCGAGACGGTGGCCAAGGACGTCAACGACGACCGGGCCGTCCTGCTGCTCTGGCGGCAGTAGCACCGGCGGCACGCCGGGCCGCTCGTCGGGCCCTGTGGACCGATTGGCATATGTCAAGTCCGGGCGGTGATCTTCGGCCATTCCCGGCCCTCCGCCGGACCCGTCGGTCCGCCGGTGATCCACCGGCCCCGAACGACCGGTCACTCCGTCCCGTAGCCGGTCAAACCACCCCTGTCGACGCTCCGTCAGCGCCCTTGCGCTATCGTCTCGGTCGGCGGAAATTCGTCTCACATCGCAGGATCTTCCCGCCGGGCTTCCGGCAAGTCCTTTACGCAGTCGGCACGAACGACCACACTGAGTCCGGGCGGGGCTGGTCGGCACTCGGGGGATGGGGGGCACCACATGCGGCTCGCGGCAGGTGTCGCGATGCAGCCAGGTACCCCGGTTCTGGCGTGATCGGCAGACTTCCGCCCGAGACCGTCCGTGCCGCAGCTGGGCGCGGGGGCGTCGCCACGGGGTTCCGGCACGGAGCTTCGTAACGCAGCCTCGCTACGAAAGAATGAGGAAGTGAATTCGGGTGGGCCTCTCCGTCTCCGCGCTGTTCCTGTTCGGCGTCATCGTCGTCATCTTCATCCGCAACAAGCAGATGAAGCTCAGTCACGCGGTACTCGCCGCGCTCTTCGGCTTCATGGTCAGCCAGTCCACGGCCGCGACGCCCATCCACGACTTCCTGAACCAGATGGCGAAGACGATCTCCTCCGTCGTCAGCTGACGCCCGGCCACCGGCGGGCCGCCTGCCGCGGACCGGTCACTGACCGGCGCGCAGGGCCTGCCACCAGCGGCTGAGCAGTCCGCGCCGGGGGGTGCGGGAGTAGACCGGGGCGGGCACGTCCGTCGGCGTGTCCGGCTCGGCCTCCGGGCTGCGCTCGTCCACCAGCAGGATGAACAGCCGTGCCCAGCACAGGCGTTCGCCGCGCGGCCAGGACAGGGCGCGCAGCGCCGCCGAGGCGGCCTCCGAGACCTCCCCGTTGACCCGGACCTCCGCGATGTCGTCACCGGCCTTGCCGCCGAGGAACAGCTTCACGCCGTTGAACCCCGGCGTGGTCAGCTCCGGGTGCAGTGCCCCGGCGAGCGCCGGCAGCAGCTGGTGGTCGGCCAGCCAGCCGGCCAGCCGCTCGCTGTCGAACCCGAAGACCGCGGCGGGCCCCTGGACGGCCAGCCGGCCCGGAAGGGCCTCGTGCCGGTAGTGGTCGCCGTGTTCGCCGCGGTGCTCCAGCATCTCCACCACCGCGGCCGCCGTGGTGGTCGCCCACATCTTCACGGCGTTGTCGAGCTGCTCCTCCTCGGTCTTGCCGAGGCCGGCCGCGCAGTCCCAGACCACCGGGCCGTCGGCCCGGCCGAGGTGCAGGACGAACCCGAGGTCGACATGGCCCGGGCCGCTGGCCCCGGGGTGTTCGCGGACCGCGACCGCCGTGGTGCCCGGTCCTCGGACGATCTCGCCGTCGACGGTGAACCGCTGGCCGTAGCGCGCCATTTCGCGGACCACGCTGCGCTGTATGACGGCCAGTCGGTCCTGCGGACGCACGGGCGGGCTCCTCGGTCGAATAAACAGTCGAACTTCGAACGCGAGCGAGAGTATCGGCCTGCGGCGCTGGCGGGAAACGGGCGGGAAACGGGTGGGGGTCGGCGGGGGGAAGTCCGGGGGAAACCGGTGGGGGAGTGACAACGGCCCCCGGCCGGCGAAGTCATCGCCGACCGGGGGCCGAAGAGTTGGAGCGGGTGACGAGAATCGAACTCGCGTGGCCAGTTTGGAAGACTGGGGCTCTACCATTGAGCTACACCCGCACGGCTGTGCCGGGGCACAGTCGCCCCCCGGCCGTTTCCGGTCGTGAGGACGGGAACAGCGTACCTGGTCGGGCCGGTCGCCCGCACACCACTTCCGCTCCCCGGCCCGTCCGGCGGCCGTCCATATTACGGCCGCCCGGGCCCGGTCGGCGTGTACGCTTCCTCTCGGCACCACGGGGTGTGGCGCAGTTTGGTAGCGCGTCCGCTTTGGGAGCGGAAGGCCGTCGGTTCGAATCCGGCCACCCCGACAGTGCGGCAGGGTCTCGTCTCGCGGACGGGGCCCTGTTGGCGTTACGGGCCCGGGTCGGGCAAGCTCGAAAGTTGATCGTTCACCAATGTTCGCCGACGCCCACCGGGGCCGTCGGCGTTCGCCGGCGGTCACCCGTATCCGCCGAGCCCCCTGGAAGTGTGAGCCCGCATGCCTTTCGCCGACCGCCCCCGGCTCGATCCGAAGACCGCCGTCGGCGCGGTCTTCGTCGCCGCGCTCTTCATGTCGATCATGGACACCACGATCGTGAACGTGGCGCTCCCCTCGATCGGCCGTCAGTTCCGGGTCGACCCGGCCTCGGTCGGGGTGGTCAACGTCGGCTACCTCGTCACCCTCGCCGTCTTCGTGCCGCTCTCCGGCTGGCTCGGCGACCGCTACGGCACCCGCCGGGTCTTCCTGGGCGCGCTCGCGCTCTTCACCGTCGCCTCGCTGCTCTGCGGCAGTGCCGGCAGTCTGGACCAGCTGACCCTCTACCGCATCCTGCAGGGCGCGGCCGGCGGCCTGCTCACCCCGGTCGGGATGACCATGCTCTTCCGCGCCTTCCCGCAGGAGGAGCGGATGCGCGCCACCCGGGTGCTGATGCTGCCCGCCGCCGTCGCCCCGGCGGCCGGGCCGGTGCTCGGCGGCTGGCTGGTGGACAGCTGGTCCTGGCACTGGGTCTTCATCGTCAACGTCCCGATCGGGGTCCTCGCCCTGGTGTTCGGCCTGCTCTTCCTCCCCGACTACCGGACCGAGCGGGTCGGCCGGTTCGACGCGGCGGGCTTCCTGCTCGCGGCGGCCGGGTTCGGCCTGGCCATGTACGCGCTGGCCGAGGGCGCCGGGCAGGGCTGGGGGAGTGCGCGGATCCTGGCCTCCGGCGCGGCCGGGCTCGCCGCGCTGGCGGCCCTGGTGGTGGTCGAACTCCGTCTTGCCGAGCCGATGCTGGACCTGCGGCTGTTCCGCGACCGGATCTTCCGGACGACGAACCTGCTCTCGCTGTTCTCCGGCGCGGCCTTCCTCGGGATGCTCTACCTCTTCCCCCTGCTGATGCAGGACGCCCTCGGGATGGACGCCCTGCACAGCGGGCTGATGGTCTTCCCGGAGGCGGTCGGCGTGATGATCGCCTCCCAGATCGCCGGCCGGCTCTACCCCCGGGTCGGCCCGCGCCGGCTGCTCGCCACCGGGGCCGGGGTGGTGGCGGTCTGCCTCGCACTGATGGCGACGATCGGCCCGGACAGCAACCTCTGGGCCGTCCGGGGGCTGCTGTTCGTCACCGGTTTCGCCATGTCGCACGTCTTCATGCCGTCCCAGACGGCGGCCTTCGCCGGGATCTCCCAGCGGTCCACCGGCGCGGCCTCGACGCTCTACAACGCGCAGCGCCAGCTCGGCTCGGCCCTGGGCGTGGCGGTGCTGGGGACGGTCCTCGCGGCCGTCGGCACCGTCACCACGCATGCCGGAGGTACGCCCACGGCGAACCTCGCGGCCTACCGGGCGGCCTTCCTGGTGGCCGCCGCGCTGGCGCTCGTGGCGGCTGTGACAGCGCTGTTCGTCCGGGATTCGGACGCTGCCGCGACCATGCGCAGGGCCCCGGAGAGGGCCCCGGAGCCGGTGGCGGAGGCCGCTGCGGCGCCGTGATCAGCGGTGTCCTGGCGTCCGCCTTTCGTGGTACCGGTAGGATGGGCCGCTGGCGGTGGTGCCTGCGGCATGCGTGCAGGTCAGCCGCCCGAGGGCGAGGAGTCAAGCTCACCGTCCACCCCCGTACGGGAGATGCAGCTCCAACCGCCCATCGCCCGTCTCGCCCGACCGACCCGGCCACCCGGCCGAGCCGGCCAGGCGGAGACAACCTGACCGCAAGCCCCTAGGAGACCCAACCGTGAAGAGCGCCGTCGAGACTCTGAACCCCACTCGGGTTCGACTCACCGTCGAGGTGCCCTTCGAGGAGCTCAAGCCCAGCCTCGACGCGGCGTACAAGAAGATCAACCAGCAGGTCTCGGTCCCGGGCTTCCGCAAGGGCAAGATCCCGAACCGTGTCATCGACCAGCGCTTCGGCCGTGCCGCCGTGCTGGAAGAGGCCGTCAACGACGCCCTGCCGCGCTTCTACACGCAGGCCGTCGACGAGGGCAAGATCGAGGTCCTCGGACAGCCCGACATCACCGACATCCAGGGTGTCGAGAACCTCGTCGACGGCGGTGACCTCAGCTTCGTCGCCGAGGTCGACGTCCGTCCCGAGATCACCCTCCCCGACTTCGCCGGCATCGAGGTGACCGTCGACCCGATCGTGGTCGAGGACGCCGACGTCGAGAAGTCGCTGGAGCAGCTGCGCGAGCGCTTCTCCTCGGTGAAGGACGTCGAGCGCGCCGCCGCCGAGGGCGACGTCGTGGTCGTCGACCTGGAGGCCAAGGTCGACGGTGAGGTGCCGGAGGACGGCACCGCCACCGGCGTGAGCTACGAGATCGGCTCCGGCCGCCTGCTGGACGGCATCGACGAGGCCGTCATCGGCCTCGCCGCCGGCGAGTCCAAGGCCTTCGAGACCGAGCTCAAGGGCGGCACCCAGGCCGGCCAGACCTCGGAGGTCACCGTCACCGTGACGGCCGTCCAGGAGAAGGAGCTGCCGGCTCTGGACGACGAGTTCGCCCAGCTGGCGAGCGAGTTCGACACCCTGGACGAGCTGAAGGCCGACTCCCACAAGCGCCTGGAGCGCATGCGTGAGTTCGACCAGGCGACCCAGGCCCAGGAGCGCGTCCTCGACGAGCTGCTGAAGCTGGTCGAGATGGAGTACCCGGAGAAGCTCCTCAAGGACGAGGTCGAGACCCGTCGCCACAACCTGGAGCACCACCAGCTGGAGCCGATGGGCCTGAACCTCGACACCTACCTCGCGACCCAGGGCAAGACCCGCGAGGAGTTCGACGCCGAGACCGAGGAGCAGGCGAAGAAGGGCATCAAGACCCAGTTCGTCCTGGACGAGATCGTCGCCAAGGAGGAGATCGGGGTCGAGCAGCAGGAGCTGACCGAGCACCTGATCCGCCGTGCCGCCGGCTCGGGCCTGACCCCGGACCAGTTCGCCCAGCAGGTCGTCGAGGGTGGCCAGGTGCCGCTGCTCGTGGGCGAGGTCGCCCGCGGCAAGGCGCTCGCGCTGGTCGTCGAGGCCGCCAAGGTCGTCGACACCAACGGTGAGGCCGTCTCCTTCGAGGACGACGAGACCGACGAGTCGGGCGAGACGGTCGAGGCAGCCGCCGAGGCCGCCGAGACCACCGAGGCCTGATCCTCCTCGTAGTCGAGTCCCAACTGGCGGGCCCGGGCACCTTCTGGTGCCCGGGCCCGCTGTGCTCCCCCGCTGACCCTGCGCTCACAGCGAACAGTTCTGCGTGGGGGATTCTGCGGCCCTGCCTGCGCGTTAGGGTCCTTAGACAGCGACACCGCGACACCGTTATCGCGGGCAGGGCGCAGTGATATCCCAGAGCTGTGCGACAAAGCGACGGCCGCAGGTCGGCCTTCAAATCGACTGAGCAGGTGGCTAAGTGACGTTCCCGCAGATGCAGATGCCTGGCCTGATGGCGCCGCACGCCGCCGCTGGTGACGTGCTCGGCGGCCTGGGGGACCAGGTCTACAACCGGCTGCTCAACGAGCGGATCATCTTCCTCGGTACGCAGGTCGACGACGACATCGCCAACCGGATCACGGCCCAGCTGCTGCTGCTGGCCGCCGATCCCGAGAAGGACATCTACCTCTACATCAACTCCCCGGGCGGTTCGATCACCGCCGGCATGGCGATCTACGACACCATGCAGTACATCAAGAACGACGTGGTGACGATCGCGATGGGTATGGCGGCCTCGATGGGCCAGTTCCTGCTCACCGCCGGCGCGAAGGGCAAGCGGTTCTCGCTGCCGAACGCCAACATCCTGATGCACCAGCCATCGGCCGGCCTCGGCGGCTCGGCCACCGACATCCGGATCCAGGCCGAGCAGCTGCTCCGCACCAAGAAGCGGATGTCGGAACTGATCGCGCACCACAGCGGCCAGTCCTTCGACCGGATCACCGCGGACTCCGACCGTGACCGTTGGTTCACCCCGGAGCAGGCCAAGGAGTACGGCCTGATCGACTCGATCATGCACAGCGCCGCGGACGTCCCGGGCGGCGGCGGCACCGGCGCCTGACCGCAGCCGGCAGCAGACTGAACCCGACCGTACGCTTCGGAGGACAGAACACCCCATGAACACCCCCCAGACGCCCCGCGGCGAGTACTACGGCGCCCGCGCAGAGGGCCGGTACATCGTTCCGCGATTCGTCGAGCGCACCTCCCAGGGCGTTCGCGAGTACGACCCGTACGCCAAGCTGTTCGAGGAGCGCATCATCTTCCTCGGCTCGCAGGTGGACGACGTCTCGGCGAACGACATCATGGCCCAGCTGCTCTGCCTGGAGTCGATGGACCCGGACCGCGAGATCCAGATGTACATCAACTCGCCCGGCGGCTCCTTCACGGCGCTGACGGCGATCTACGACACCATGCAGTACGTCAAGCCCGACATCACCACGGTCTGCATGGGCCAGGCGGCCTCCGCCGCGGCCGTGCTGCTCGCGGCCGGCACCCCCGGCAAGCGGATGGCGCTGCCGAACGCCCGGATCCTGATCCACCAGCCGTACACCGAGACGGGCCGCGGCCAGGTCTCCGACCTGGAGATCCAGGCCAAGGAGATCTTCCGGATGCGCGAGCAGCTGGAGGAGATGCTCTCCAAGCACTCCAACAAGGATGTCGCCACCGTCCGTGACGACATCGAGCGGGACAAGATCCTGACGGCCCAGGAGGCCCTGGAGTACGGGCTGATCGACCAGATCATCTCCACCCGCAAGACCTCGCTGACCGACTGACCTCGGCGGCTCCGGGGCGGGGCGTACGCACCCGTGGACTGTGGTGCACGCCCCGTCCCGCTCCGTTCCGGTCGGGCCTTCGACCGGGCACAATTCCAGTAGGGGAAGACGGCGCCAGCGCGTCCGCGACCCCTGCGAGACGGCATCTGTTCGGTATCAATTCGCCCAGGGCGTACGGCAGACCTGCCGAAGACGACGGATTGACCGGCTCGGCAGAGTACCGTCGGATAGCGAGACCGACCGCCGACGGCGAGTCGGTCCACAGCACCAGGCCCCGGAACCCCCGCGGGGCCCCTGGCGAAGGGGAAGCACCTCGTGGCACGCATCGGAGACGGTGGCGACCTGCTCAAGTGCTCGTTCTGCGGCAAGTCGCAGAAGCAGGTGAAGAAGCTGATCGCCGGGCCAGGCGTCTACATCTGCGACGAGTGCATCGACCTCTGCAACGAGATCATCGAGGAGGAGCTCGCCGAGACCTCCGAGGTCCGTTTCGAAGAGCTCCCGAAGCCCCGCGAGATCTACGAGTTCCTGGACCAGTACGTGGTCGGCCAGGACCTCGCCAAGAAGTCGCTGTCGGTGGCGGTGTACAACCACTACAAGCGGGTCCAGGCCGGTGAGACGGGCCGCAGCGGCGGCAACGGCCGCGAGGACGCGATCGAGCTGGCCAAGTCCAACATCCTGCTGCTGGGCCCCACCGGCTCCGGCAAGACGCTGCTGGCCCAGACCCTGGCCCGGATGCTGAACGTCCCGTTCGCCATCGCGGACGCCACGGCGCTGACCGAGGCCGGGTACGTCGGCGAGGACGTCGAGAACATCCTGCTCAAGCTGATCCAGGCGGCCGACTACGACGTCAAGAAGGCCGAGACCGGGATCATCTACATCGACGAGATCGACAAGGTCGCCCGCAAGAGCGAGAACCCGTCGATCACCCGCGATGTCTCCGGCGAGGGCGTGCAGCAGGCGCTGCTGAAGATCCTGGAGGGCACCACCGCGTCGGTGCCCCCGCAGGGCGGCCGCAAGCACCCGCACCAGGAGTTCATCCAGATCGACACGACGAACGTGCTGTTCATCGTGGGCGGTGCCTTCGCCGGTCTGGAGCGGATCATCGAGGGACGCGCGGGCGGCAAGGGCATCGGCTTCGGTGCGACGATCCGCAGCAAGCGCGAGAGTGACTCCAGCGACCACTTCCGGCAGGTCATGCCGGAGGACCTGGTGAAGTTCGGCATGATCCCCGAGTTCATCGGCCGACTGCCCGTCATCACCAGCGTGCACAACCTGGACCGCGAGGCGCTGCTGCAGATCCTCACCGAGCCGAAGAACGCGCTGGTCAAGCAGTACCGCAAGCTCTTCGAACTCGACGGTGTGGACCTGGAGTTCAGCAAGGACGCGCTGGAGGCCATCGCCGACCAGGCGATCCTGCGCGGTACCGGCGCCCGCGGGCTGCGCGCGATCATGGAGGAGGTGCTGATGTCCGTGATGTACGAGGTGCCCTCGCGTCAGGACGTCGCCCGCGTGGTCGTCACCGGTGACGTGGTCTCCAAACACGCCATCCCGACGCTCGTCCCGCGCGACATGATCAAGCGCGAGCGGCG
Organism: Kitasatospora kazusensis; assembly: GCF_039529945.1. Classification (NCBI taxonomy): domain Bacteria; kingdom Bacillati; phylum Actinomycetota; class Actinomycetes; order Kitasatosporales; family Streptomycetaceae; genus Kitasatospora; species Kitasatospora kazusensis. The sequence goes on from NZ_BAAANT010000045.1 coordinate 47,117, forward strand.
CGAGAAGAGCGCGTGACGCTCAGCTGCTGAAGGGCGCGGGGAACTGCGCGAAGCGGGAGGCCACGGACCGTGGCCTC
>NZ_BAAANT010000046.1:0-44336 GCF_039529945.1 Kitasatospora kazusensis
GCAGGGGGGACCCTGTGGGAGAGTAGGACGCCGCCGAACAATTATTCACAAATGACCCCTCATCCGGGAACGGATGGGGGGTCATTTGCATGTCCGGACCTGTTGTCGAAAACCGTCCCGCGCTCGACACCGGCGGCAGGTACAGGGCTGAGGGTGGTGCTAGGTCCACCTGAAAGTCGGGTCCAGAGGCTACTGCTCTGGACGGCCGGCCCCGACAGACTGATCTCCGGGCCAGAGAGACCGTGAGTTGAAGTTGAAGAGGTGCACATGACGAGTCAGACCGTGCCGACCGCCGCTCATTGGGCGGGGCAGTACCGAGACCGTGCAGTGGCAGGCCTGTTGGCTCAGTGGCGCTGCCTCCAGGTGGGTGTGCAGGCGGGGATCGGGCCTGTTGTGCTGGGGATCTGGGCGCTGGCCTCCGTGTCGCTGGTGATGGATTCGGCCAGGGGGTCGAGGGTGACGCTGTTCGCTCTCGCCGGGTTGATCTCGTGGCCGGTCGCTCTCCTGTGGTGGAGCCGCACTCACTCCGCCCAGTCACGGCGCTGGGCACAGGAGTGGTTCGGGCTGGTCATCCCGAAGCGGTACCGTTCCATGCCCGCGCTGACGCAGGACGAGCGTGGGCACTGGTGGACGGGTCACTCGTACTACCGCCAGAAGCGCACGGCCGAATCGGCGCTCTTCGTGCGGGAGGTGACAGGCGATCCGGAAACCTGGCGGGACGTCAGGTGGCTGGCGGGCAACGCGGTTGCCGTGACGCTCCTGGCAGTGCCCACGGTCGGGTTGTTGGCCTTCGGCGCACTGATGGCGGCCGTCGATCTGGCGGAGCTCTACAGCGGCGGCGTCTACTACTTCCACGCGCGTGAGACCCTCGGGGAGCTCGTGCAGCTGGTCTTCGCTCTGGGGCTCGTGGCCGCGAGCCTGTGGGTCGCGCCGCACGCGCTCCGGTTCTACGGCGAGTGGATGCACCGGGCACTCAGTTCCCAGGCTTCGGAGAAGGTCCGGCTGGCCAAGCGGGTGGAGTACCTCACCACGACCCGCGCCGATGCTGTCGGCGGCCAGGCCGCCGAGCTCCGCCGGATCGAGCGGGACCTGCACGACGGTGCCCAGGCCCGTCTGGTGGCGATCGGGATGACGCTGGGGACGATCGAGCACCTGATGGACACCGACGCGCCTGCGGCCCGTCAGCTGTTGGTCGAGGCAAGGCAGTCTTCGGCGAAGGCGCTCCAGGAGCTGCGTGATCTGGTCAGGGGGATCCACCCGCCCGTCCTGGCCGAGCGGGGGTTGGGTGATGCGGTTCGGGAGCTTGCCCTGGACGGCTCCCTCAGCACGGAGGTGACGGTGAGTCTCCCGGCCCGGCCGGAGGCTCCGGTGGAGTCGGCCGCGTACTTCTGCGTCAGCGAGTTGCTGGCCAACGTCGCCAAGCACTCCGGCGCGGGACAGGCCTGGGTCGACATCCTTTTCCGGGCCGGTCAGTTGCGGATCACCGTGACGGACGACGGGCACGGCGGGGCACGCCCCGAGCGCGGCAGCGGGCTGCGCGGCATCGAACGTAGGCTGGGCGCCTTCGACGGTGTCCTCTCGCTCAGCAGCCCGCCGGGCGGCCCGACGACCATCACCATGGAGTTGCCGTGCGCGTTGTCCTCGCCGAGGACCTCTACCTCCTTCGAGAAGGCCTGATCCGCCTGCTGGAGGCGCATGGATTCACCATCGCGGCAGCGGTCGAGACCGGTCCCGACCTGCTGGAGGCCTTGTTGGAGCACCGGCCCGACGTCGCTGTGGTGGATGTACGGCTGCCTCCGACCCTGACGGACGAAGGTCTGCAGGCGGCGCTGGCCGCCCGGCGTCAGATCCCGGCACTGCCCGTCCTGGTGCTGTCGCAGCACGTCCAGCAGCTCTACGCGCGCGAGCTGTTGGCGGACGGCACCGGCGGGGTCGGGTATCTGCTGAAGGACCGGGTGTTCAATGCGGAGCAGTTCATCGACGCGGTCAGGCGGGTGGCGGCCGGCGGTACGGCGATGGATCCCGACGTCATCGCCAAGTTGATGCAGAGCCGGGCCCACTCGCAGCCTCTCCAGCGCCTCTCGCCCCGCGAGCGGGAGGTGCTGGAACTGATGGCCGAGGGGTGCTCGAACTCGGCCATCTCCAGCCGACTGATCATCAGTGATGGTGCTGTCGCCAAACACATTGCCAATATCTTCACCAAGTTGGAACTGGTGCCCGCCGAGGACGCCAACCGCCGTGTCCTGGCGGTGTTGGCGCACCTCAACGGCGTTCCGGTGTAGTCCGGCAGCCCTGGGCGGACGCAGTACTCAAACCGGTGTGCGAGTAATATCCGGTGGGCCGAGACGGTCGATGGTGCGGTGATCCCGCCCTCGGCAAGGGCGGACCCGGCAGCACAACGGTCGCGTACGGCAGCAGCCGAATCCCAGGGGTTGATCAACGAATGGCACGTCCATCCCTTACCCGCGCCCACCGGGTCCTGCTCGGTCTGGTCGCAGCCGGCGCCTGCCTCATCTCGGGCATCGGCTTCGCGGGTTCCTACAACGCTGTACGTGAGCTGGCCCTGCACAAGGGCTTCGGCACGTTCGCCTATGCCTTCCCGATCGGGGTGGACGCGGGCATCGTGGTGCTGCTCGCGCTGGACCTGGTCCTGACCTGGCTCCGGATACCGTTCCCGCTGCTGCGGCAGACCGCATGGCTCCTCACAGCAGCCACCATCGCCTTCAACGCGGCGGCCTCCTGGGGCGACGCGCTCGGGATGGCGATGCACGCGGTGATCCCGGTGCTCTTCGTCGTCGTGGTCGAGGCCTCTCGGCACGCGGTCGGCAGGATCGCGGACATCACCGCGGACCGGCACATGGAGTCGGTCCGGTTGATGCGCTGGCTGCTGTCGCCCGTCCCGACCTTCCGGCTCTGGCGCCGGATGAAGCTCTGGGAGCTGCGCTCCTACGACGAGACCGTGCGACTCGAACAGAACCGTCTGGTGTACCGGGCTCAGCTGCGCTTCCGCTACGGCCGGGGGTGGCGTCGGTCGGCTCCGTTCCAGGCTCTGCTGCCGCTGAAGCTCGCCAAGTACGGCGTGCCGCTGGATCCGACGATCCTGGACCGGATCGACGGCCCGCTGGAGATCCAGCCCGTTGCCCAGCCTGCCGCGCAGACTCTTGCCCAGCCCGTCGCCCAGCCGGTGGCAGCGGTCGGCCCCACGGCGCAGTCGCCTCTCGCGGCCCCGGCCGCCGCTGGTCCTGCCGCCGCGCCCGCCGCCGCGCCGACCGCCACGGCGGTCGACGCGGCCGTGGCAGTGCCCACGCTCGCCAGGCTCGCGGCTGTCCGGCTGCGGGACGCGCAGGAGCCGGCCCACGCCGAGGACGCTGCCCCGCTGCCGCCGCAGCCGGAGCTCAACGTGTGGATGGCTCGGGCCGTCCCGGCCCACTCCCCGCATGCGCAGGCAGCTCACACGGCGCGCGTCCCCGGTCAGGCCTCGCCCTGGTTCAAGCCGCCGCGCCCCCTGCGGCCGGGGTCGGACGAAGGCGCCCCGGCGCCGGTCCCGCTGCGGGCCGCCGCGCCCGCTCCGGGCCCGGCGCAGGCCCCCGCCGCAGCGCGACCCGCAGCGCAGCCGGCACCGGTCGCGGCGGTCGCGGTGGCACAGGCGTCGATCGGCCACCGGCCGGTCCGGCTCGAACAGCTCGGGCACTCCGAGGACACCTCGGCTCTGGCCACGGTCGAGCCCGCCGACATCGAGGTGATCGACGAGGGCGCCGCCAACGCCCCGCGTCAGAGCGGCCGCTCCGAGGGCGACCGGCGTCAGGCCGTCGAGCCCCTCGACCCGGACGTGTGCTTCCAGGCGCTGGTCGGCTACATCGACCAGTACGGCCACGAGCCCGACGTCCAGAGCCTCGCCGAGCACCTCACCATGGAGTTCGGGGTGGTCGGTTCGCGTCCCGACGGTGCGGTGAACCCGGCCGAGCTGGAGAAGATCCTGCCGCGCCTGCGGGCCCGCTACGCCGACTCCGGGCGGGACTGACCCGTCCGGCTCCACCTCTGCCCGCTCACCGGCCAGGTCCGTCCGGCCGGTGAGCGGGCATTGACGTGTCCGGGCAGCCGCCGTTACCTTCGCATCAACAATCTGTTGAATGACTGCAGTGTGGAGGAGCCCGGATGTCGCAGGTCGAGGTGGACGGCAGTCAGTCCGAGAGCGGGGCGTCGTTCTCCGGTGCCGCCCGGGCTGCCGTGGACGCGCTGCTCGCGCCGGTCGACGCCGAGCTGGCGGCCCGGTACCCGGGTGAGCCGAGCACCCGCCAGCCGGTCCACACCGTCTACGTGCCGGCCGACGCCTTCGAGGCCGACACCGTGCAGAGCTGGGGCCGGGCGGCCCTGACGGCGTTCGACGCCCACGCGGGCACCCCGGCGGAGCTGGCCGCAGCCCTGGGCGTCCCGGTGGACGAACTGCTCGCCGACGTGCACGCCCGGGTCCGCGCCAAGCTGGAGCGCGAGCCGGTCGAGGACCTGCGGATCGACTTCGAGGACGGCTACGGCCCCCGCCCGGACGCCGAGGAGGACGCGGCCGCCGTCCGTACGGCCCGGCTGGTCTCCGCGGCGGTGGCGGACGGCACCGCGCCGCCGTACATCGGCATCCGGATCAAGTGCATGGAGGCGGCGGTCCGCGACCGTGGCATCCGCACCCTCGAACTCTTCCTGTCGACGCTGCTCGCCGAGGGCGGTCTGCCCGAGGGCCTGGTGCTCACGCTGCCCAAGGTGACGTACGTCGAGCAGGTCACCGCACTGGTCCGGCTGCTGGAGGACTTCGAGGCGCGTGCCGGGCTCCCCGCGAAGCGGATCGGCTTCGAGATCCAGATCGAGACCACCCAGGCGATCCTCGGTGCGGACGGCCGGGCGACGGTGGCCCGGATGATCGAGGCCGCCGAGGGCCGGGCCACCGGTCTGCACTACGGCACCTTCGACTACAGCGCCTCCTGCGGGGTCAGCGCCGCCTACCAGAGCATGGACCACCCCGTCGCCGACCACGCGAAGGCCGTCATGCAGGTCGCCGCGGCGGGTACGGGCGTGCGGCTCTCGGACGGCTCGACCAACGTGATCCCGACCGGTTCGACCGAGCAGGTGCACGCCGCCTGGAAGCTGCACCACGACCTGGTCCGCCGTTCGCTGGCCCGTGCGTACTACCAGGGCTGGGACATGCACCCGGCGCACCTGCCGACCCGGTACGTCGCCGTCTACACCTTCTACCGCGAGGGCCTGCAGGCCGCCGCCGCCCGGCTGGCCGCGTACGTCGCCAAGGCCGGTGGTGACGTGATGGACGAGCCCGCCACGGCCAAGGCGCTCAGTGGCTACCTGCTGCGCGGCCTCGACTGCGGGGCGGTCGACCAGGCCGAGGTCACCGGGCTCACCGGCCTGGACCGCAAGCAGCTCGACGCGTTGGCCGGCCGCTGACGGCCGTCGCCCGGACAAGGCCGTGAGGGCCGACCGGTCCAAGCTACCGACCGGTCTAAGCTGGCGGGGTCGTCCACGACCCCGCCAGCTTTTTCGTGTTTGGAGAGTCACCGCGCCATGTCGGAGCCGAGCGCGAAGCCGTACCTGACCATTCGTGGCTCCGGCAGCCACGAGACCGAGGTCAAGAAGTCCCGGTTTATCTGCCATCTCGCCCGGGTCGCCGACGAGGACGAGGCGCAGGCCTTCGTCGCGGGCATCCGGAGGCAGTACTGGGACGCCCGGCACAACTGCACCGCCTTCGTGGTCGGCGGCGAGCACCCGCGCGAGCGTTCCAGTGACGACGGTGAACCCGGTGGCACGGCGGGGGTGCCGATGCTGGAGGTGCTGCGGCGGCGCGGGCTGACCGACACCGTCGCGGTGGTCACCCGGTACTTCGGCGGGATCAAACTGGGTGCCGGCGGCCTGGTCCGGGCGTACGGCGGCGCGGTGTCCGAAGCGGTGGACGCCGTCGGACTGCTGGAGCGCCGCCCGGTCGCGCTGCTCGCGGTCGCCGCCGACCACACCCGGGCGGGACGGCTGGAGAACGACCTGCGGGCGGCGGGCTATGCGGTGCGCGGCCTGGCGTACGAGCCGGCCGGAGTCCGGATCGAGGTCGGTGTGCCGGAGCCGGAGGTGACGGCGTTTCACACCTGGCTGGCGGAGGCCACCGGCGGGGGAGCGGTGGCGGTGGCGGCCGGGCGGACCTTCGTCGAGGTGCCGGTCTGAGTCCGGGCGGACACGGCGGCGGGGGCTGCGGAGTCGGCAAGCGCAGCAGAGGCAGCAGAGGCAGCAGGGGCAGCTGAGGCAGCAGGGGTCGGCGGAGTCGCAGCGTCGGCGGGGCAGGTTAGCCCCTCTGGTCGGTGGCTGGGCCTGTTTCGGACAATGTCACACAGAGGGTTCCGGTATGTTCGGACGGCTGGATAGCCTTGGGCCGCCGCCGACCCAGGAGCCGGAACCAGCGATGCCCGTAGTCCAGACCATCACGCTCGCACCGGGGGCCAGCACTGGTTGGCACTACCACCCCGGGCGGGTCCAGGTGATGGTCCTCTCCGGCGTGCTGACCCGCACGCTGGCCGACGGATCGGTCGTGGTCAGCAGCCCGGGGGAGGGGCTGGTCGAGGAGGCCGGCCCGGAGTTCGTGCACATCGGGCGCAACCTCGGAAGCGTGCCGGTGGTGCTGGCGGCCTTGTACGACGCCCCCGAGGGAAGTCCGCTCGCGGTGGACGCGCCGGCCCCGCAGTGGAGCCGCTGAGCACCGGTTCCGGGTCCTGGTTGCTGTCCCGGCCCAGAGCCCCGCCCGGTCCGCCCCGCCGTCGGCACACCATCGCTCTCGCGGTGGGGCGAAGTCTGGATGACACTCGAACGAATTAACCATGCCCGGAGTTGGAACTTCCGCTCCGGGCTCTTGCGTTTTCCCGGCAAGGATCCATACCCGGCACCTGCCGGGCGGAGCCGGACGACCGACCCATCGATGGAGGAATCCAGACCCCACCACCGCACCACGGGAGGTACCTCGCATGACTCCGGAGCACACCCCGTTCAAAGAGCAACCACCAGACGCCCTGGGCAGGTTCGGCCAGTCGGTGCCCTACCGGATGACGGTCGCCAGTACCGGGCCGCATCAGGACGTGGTCGCCCTCGCAGATCAACTACTGACCGCCTGGCTGAAGCAGGAGGGCTGCGAGGAGCCCCCGCCCGCCGCCGTGACCCCCGGCGCGGAGCGGCTCCGCCCCGGCACCCGCGTCCTGCTCGACCGGGACAACGGCCCACTGGCCGAGGGCCCCCCGCCGCAGAGCCCGGCCCACGGCGGCCGCTACACCCGCCGCCGCCTCCGCACTCCGGTCCCGCACGGCACCCACCAGCTGACCGTCACCATCGCCACGGCGGCATCCGCGTCCGCCCCGCCGCCCGCCGGCTCGGAAGGCTCCACCGTGGCCGACCGGCAGACCTGGATCCGGGTGGAGGCCGAGCACCTGCCGACCGGTGCCGGGGTCCGGCCGGTCGGCCGGGTCCCCGTACCGGACGTGGCCCGCTCGCTGCTCGCCCTGCTCGACGCCACCGACGGCCCCGCCGTGGTGGGCCCGCTGCCCAGGCTCGTCACCCCGGCCGGGGTGGACACACTGATCGACGAGCTGTGCGACCCCGAGCGCCGCCTGCCGACGGTGGTGGCGAGCGTGCCGCCCGCCGCCTCGGTCGAGGCCTGGCTGGCCGAGACGGCCCGCCCGCTGATGCGCCACCTCAGCGGTCTGGCCGTGCTGTACGTGCTGGACCACGCCGCGCTGCCGCTCTTCAACGTCGCGCTGGAGTACCACAAGGTGTACGGCGGCGCGGTCCGCACCTACCTGCCCGAGGTCGACCCGGCCTCCCGGCACGACGGCGCCAGGCATCCGGTGATGCCCCGTCACCGGATAGAGGAGGACGTCCGCCGCGCGGCCTCCCTGATCGCCCGGGAGCCCCGCCGCGCGGCGGCCGAGCTCCCGGTGCCGGTGCCGCTCGCCGCCGTCCCGGTCTTCCGGGTGCCGCCCGAGCCCAAGCGCACCACCGGCGCAAGTCCGTCCGCTCGCCCGGGCCCGCCCGAGGCCACCGACCTGGCGGAGCACCAGGTCCGGGCGGACGAGCTCCAGCGGGTCCGGCACAGCCTCTACCGTTCCCGGCGCCGCGAGCACCGGCTGCTGGCCGAGAACGACGAGCAGTACGCCGCGCTGCGGCATGTCAGCGCGCAGGTCCGGGTGCTGAGCGGCCGGCTCTGCACCGTCGCCGGTCCGGACGCGGTGGACCGGGCCAGGCTGGCCGCCGACGCCCGGGCCGAGGAGGACGGCGCGCCCGCCAACTTCGGTGAACTGGTCGGCCGGTTCCGTGAGTTCCCACTGCTGGAGTTCACCGGGGACCAGAAGGAGGCGCTCGCGCTGGACGGCCAGTGCTCCGGCGCCGGCTGGGCCCGGCTGGCCTGGGAGGGCCTGACGGCCCTCCAGGAGTACGCGGCCGCCGCCGTCCGGGGTGAGGCCCACGGCGACTTCAAGCAGTGGTGCGAGCACACCCCGGCCGGCTGCCACCACTTCCCGCCGCGCAAGGCCGTCCGGGGCGAGTCCCGGACGGTCGAGAGCCACGCCAAGTGGAAGCGCGAGCGGATGCTCCCGGTGCCGGAGTGCGTCGACTCCTCACGCCGCGCGTTCATGGGCGCGCACCTGCGGATCGGTGGCGGCCGGACGGCCCCCCGGCTGCACTACCTGGACGACTGCTCCGGCAGCGGCCGGATCTACGTCGGCTACATCGGGCTGCACCTGACCAACACCCGGACGAACTGACCCGGCGTCCGGCCACGCGGCCGTCGTCGGCATCACCCCCGCCCGACCGGCGGCCGGGGTCAACTGGAGCGCTTGGCTGACCCCGGGCGCCGTTACGGTGGACAATGCTGGGCAGGGCTCGCCACGCCACGGCCTCCCGCAGGGGGCACTGCCCAGCGGGCCCGTCGAGCACACCGGACGAGCATGGGGGAACGACCGCCGATGCAGTACTCACCCGAGGGCCGGCCGGACGGTACTGCCACCACCCTCCAGCCGGGCTTCCTCGCCTCGGTCTTCCGCGACCTCGGGGCGGACGTTCCCGAGCAGCGGGTCGTCCCCGGGCAGCGCCTGACCGAGAGCGAGGGGGCCGACGACGGCGTCGCCGCCCACGGCCGGGCGGCCGCGCTGACGCACCATCGGACGCTGACGGTGCAGGCGGAGCACGAGCGGCTGGCCGACCTGCTCCGGCGCTCCGCGCTGCCGGTCTCCGCGATGGACTTCGAGAGCCAGCTGCGCAGTTACGAGCCGCGTCCGTACCCGGCGGGCGAGCGGGAGTCCGGCGGTGAAGCCGAACCGCGCTGGCAGGACTACGCACCGTCCGGCCCGCCCGGCGCCGACCCCTCGGAGGCGCCGTCCCGGCGCTTGCTGGACTCCGGATACCAGCGCGAGCTGGCCCAGGCCCGGCTGCGCCACCAGCGCGACCTGCGCGAGTGGCGCAGCAAGCACGCCGAGGCGGCCGACTCCGGCCTGGCGGCGGCCCGGGAGGTACACGAGCAGGCGGAGCAGGCCCGGGCCAGGGCCGTCCGCGAGTACAACGACAGCCTGGAGGAGTGCCGGCGGGCGTACCGGTTGGCCGAGCCCGCCGCCGTGGAGTCCCTGCTGGAGCGGGCCCTGGCGGCGGCGGAGGGCTCCACCCAGGACCTGCCGGCGTCCTGCCGCGCGCTCTTCCGGCCGCTCACCCGGACGGCGATCCTCGATCTGGACCTGCCGCCGCTCGACCTCGTCCCGTCGCTCGCCGGGTACCGGCTCACGCCCGAGGGTGAGATCGACCCCGTGCCCCGTCCGGCGGCCGACCGGGTGTCCGACTATCTCCGGCTGGCGGCCCGGCTGGCGCTGCGGGCGCTCCAGGCGGCGGACGCCGTCGACACCGACGGGATACTGACCGGTGTCGTGCTCAACGGCTGGCTGCGGCCGACCCCGGAGGACGAGCCGGTCTGCCTGCTCAGCGTGGACGCCGACCGCGACGCGCTCGCCCGCACCCGGCTGCTCCCGCCCGACCAGCCCGTGCACGAGCAGGGCCCGGGCGAGGGCGTCTACACCGACGCGGAGCAGGACGAAGCGCTGGTCCGGCTGCGCGAGCTCGCCGCCGTGGTCACCCCCGACCCGTACGCGCCGGCCGGCGTGGAGCCCAGCGGCACCGCGGGCCCCGCCGTCCCGAGCGCGGCGGACCTGTCCTCGAACGAGTTCGCCCACCTGGTCAGGGAGCTGCTCACCCGGGGCGGTCTGGCCGACTGGAGCGTCCGGCTGCGCGGGCCGGCCGGGCTGGTCGCCACGGGGGCGGGCGGTCCGGGCAGCGGGCTGCCGGGCCGCTGGGTGGTCTGGGCGTCCCGAGGAGTGTCACCGGTGGGGGAGCAGGAGCTGCACACCCTGCTGGACGCGGTGCGCGAGGAGGGGGCGGACCGTGGCCTGAGGCTCACCTGCGGGCGGTTCACCGAGGCGGCCCTCGATCTGGCGGGTGGCGAGGCGTACGAGCAGATCCACCTGGTCGACGGCGACGGCGTGCGGGAACTGACCAGTACCCACCTCGGCCTGCCCTTCTCGGTCGGGGATTGAGGCAACCGCGCACCGCCCGGCCGTGCAGCACCCGGCGGTGCAGCACCCGGCCGCGCACCACCGGGCCGTCACCCCGACAGCCCAGCCCGCGCGCGGCGTACCGCCCGGCCGGACAGGCTGGCGGTACGCGGCACGAGGCAGCACGACGCGACCCGGTCGCGCTCTGGCGGGAGGGTTGGGATGACCGCGATACTCGTCGCCGCCGGTGCCTTCCTGATGACCCTGATCGGCGGTTTCGTCGCTCAGCGCACGGGGGACCGGCGGCACCTGGTCCTCGGCCTGGCGGCCGGGCTGATGCTCGGGGTGGTCGCCTTCGACCTCCTCCCCGAGGCGATCCGGGCCGCGCCGGGCGAGCTGCACGGCGTACCGCAGGCGCTGCTGATGTTCGCGGCCGGCTTCCTGGCGATCCACATAGTGGAGCGCGCCGTGGCGATCCACCGGGGACACGAGGACGAGTATGCGGCCCACACCCACGGCCGCGCGCACAGCCACGCCCACGCCCATTCGCACGCCCACTCGCACGGTCATTCCCACGGCCGCGCTTCCAGCGGTGCGCACGGCGGCGCGCACGGTCAGGACCGAAGACCGGGGGTCGGCCTCGCGGCGGCGGGGGCGCTGGTCGGGCACAGCCTGATGGACGGCTTCGCGATCGGCGCCGCGTTCCAGGCGGGCGGCACCGTCGGCACGGCGGTGGCGATCGCGGTCGTCGCGCACGACTTCGCGGACGGGTTCAACACCTACACCATCACCCGGATGTACGGGAACGACCGCCGCCGCGCGCTGGCCCTGCTGGGCGCGGACGCGCTGGCGCCCGTCACCGGCGCGGGCATCACGCTGCTGTTCTCCATCCCGGAGCACGTGCTCGGCCTCTACCTGGGCTTCTTCGCCGGGTTCCTGCTCTACCTGGCGACCTCGGACATCCTCCCCGAGGCCCACAGCCCGCATCCGTCCCGCGCCACCCTGCTCTGCACCCTGGTGGGGGTGGGGTTCATGTGGCTGGTGATCGGTTTCACCACCTGACCGGTTTCACCACCTGACCGACTTCACCACCCGACCGACGGGTCCCCTGACCGGCGGTCTCAGCCCGCGTCCCAGCGCTCCCGCAGGGCGGTCAGCGCCGCTGTGATCGCGGGCCGCCGTGAGGTCTGGGTCCGCCAGAGCGCGAAGACCCGCCGGGCGGGTTCGGGCAACAGCGGCCGGGCCACCACCCCGGGCGGCAGCGGACCGCGTCCCAGCCGGGGGACCAGCCCGATCCCCAGCCCGGCCGCGATCAGCGCGATCTGGGTCTGGAACTCGCCGACCTGGTAGCGCACGTCGGGCTCCTCGCCGGCCTCCCGCATGGTGCGCACCAGCCAGTCGTGGCAGATGTTGCCCGGCGGCACGCTGATCCAGCGCTGCCCGCACAGCCGCGCGACCGGCACGACCGCCGGCTCGGCCAGCGGGTCCTCGGCGCGCAGCAGGACATCGACCGGGTCGTTGCCGAGGTCCAGCCGGGACAGGCCCTCCTGGACCGGCAGTGGCACGTTCGGCCAGTCCTGGACGAGGGCCAGGTCGACCTCGCCGCGCGCCACCAGCTCGGCGGCCGGGTAGGGGTCGCTCTCCAGCAGCCGTACGTCCAGCTCGGGGCAGCGGTCGCGCAGGTCGGCGAGTACGCCCGGGAGCAGCCCGCGCGCGCCGGTCGCGAAGGCGGCGACCAGCAGGCGGCCGACGGCCTGGCCGCGCTGCTCCTCCAGGGTCACCTCGGCCTGCTCGACCAGGGCCAGCACCCGCTGCGCCGTCTCGGAGAGCTCGCGGGCGGCGTCGGTGAGCACCACCCCCCGGCCCTGCCGCTCCAGCAGGACCGTGCGGGTCTCCCGTTCCAGTTTGGCGATCTGCTGGGAGACCGCCGAGGGCGTGAACCCCAGAGCCGCCGCCGCCCCGCCGACCGAGCCGTGCACCGCGACCGCGCGCAGCGCCCGCAACCGTCCCAGATCCATCATGCAGCAATACTAAACGGTGTACTCCAGAACTCATCGCTGGTGCTACACGGTCCCGGACGGCCATGCTCGACCCATGCCAGCCACCACCCGTACTGCCACCGCCGCCACCGGCGCCATCGCTCCTGCTCCTGCCGCCACCGCTACAGCTGCCACCGGCACCGCCGCTGCCACCGGCGCCATGACGCCCCGCCACATCGCCTTGGCGGTCCTGGTCGCCGCCGTCTGGGGCCTGAACTTCGTGGTGATCCACGTCGGCCTGGAGAACTTCCCGCCGCTGCTGTTCTGCGCGCTGCGGTTCACCGTGGTCGCCGTGCCCGCCGTCTTCTTCGTCGGCCGCCCGAAGGTCTCCTGGCGCTGGATCCTGCTGGTGGGCTGCACGCTCGGCATCGTCAAGTTCGGGCTGCTCTTCCTCGGGATGCACGCCGGGATGCCGGCCGGGCTCTCCTCCCTGGTGTTGCAGAGCCAGGCGATCTTCACCGCGCTGTTCGCCACCGTGATGCTGCGCGAGCGCCTGAGCGGCCGCCGGCTCGCGGGGCTGGCGATCGCCTTCGCCGGGATCTGCCTGGCGGCCGCGGACGCCGGTCCGAGCGGTCCGGCCGGGGCGTTCGTGCTGGTGATCGTCGCGGCGGCGTTCTGGGGCCTGTCCAACGTGCTGACCCGCCGGGCGGCGCCGCCGGACGCGCTGCGCTGGATGGTCTGGATCAGCGTCGTCCCGCCGCTGCCGCTGCTCGCTCTCTCGCTGCTGGTCGAAGGTCCGACGGCGGATCTGCGCGCGCTGACCGGCATCACGGCGACCGGTGTCGGCGCACTCGCTTACGTCGGGCTGCTGTCCACCCTCTTCGGCTTCGTAGCCTGGAGCTTCCTGCTGCGGACCTACGACGCCTCCGCCGTCGCGCCGTACTCGCTGCTCGTCCCGGTCTTCGGGATGTCCTCGTCCTGGCTGCTGCTCGGCGAGCGGATCAGCGCGGTGGCGGGCGGCGCGGCGGTGCTGGTGATCGCCGGGATCGGCCTCACCGCGCTGCGGCGGCCTCGGTGGGCCCGGGGCGCGCAGCGGCCGACGGGCACTGCCGGGTCTCGTACGCGGCCTCGGCGACCCGCAGTGCCTGCAGCAGTGCGTCCTGGTCGGTCTGGCTGACCGGCCCGAAGTACTCCTGGGCGACCTCGTGCCGGACCTGGCCGATCCGCTCCAGCGCGGAGTACCCGGCCGTGGTCAGGACGACCCGGACGGCGCGCCGGTCCGCCGGGTCCGGCGTGCGCTCGACCAGGCCGGCCTCCTCCAGGGCGTCCACCACGGTGGTGGCCGAGCGGGGGGCGATGTGCAGCCGGTCGGCGAGTTCGCTGAGCCGGATCGCCTCCCGGCCCTCGCAGCCGGGGGCGTGCGCGAGGGTGCGCAGCGCACGGGCCTGGCCCGGGGTGATGCCGTGCGGCTCCAGTTGCCGCATGGTCTGCCGCCGGATCCGCTTCATCGCCCGGGTCAGCGCGTCGGTGAGGTCCGCGGCGGTTTCGGTCGGCGGGGTGGTCATCGGCGGGCTCCCGGTAGGGGGTGCCCCTGCCCGGAGGCTGGGGGAGGGTGGTGGGGCCAGGTTATCGGCCCCGTCCGGTGTCCCGGCGGCAGGCCCGGGGCGAACTGCGAGCCCGGGAGCCGTGCAACCGGGAGTCGTGGGGACCGTGAGGTACGGATCTAATAACACCTTGAGCCAAACTCAGTATCCAGGTTACCGTGTCGGTCGATGGGGCGCTGTCAGCACGGCGCCCCCGTGGGCAGCCCCTGCAAACAGCCCCTGTCAACAACCCTTGTCAACAATGGAGTCCGCATGTCCCTTTCCCAGGCCCGCGTGGCCACCGACCGCCCCGCCCGCTACGGCAAGCAGCTGGCCGCCCACCTCGGGCGCAAGATCGAGGCCGCCTGGTCGGAGGAGGACGGCCGTGGTGAGCTGACCTTCAGGGCCGGTACCGGCACCCTGGTCGCCGAGCCGGGCGCCCTGCTGCTCACCGTGGAGGGGGCGGCCGAGGACCTCCCGATGCTGGAGGACGTGGTGGGCCGTCACCTGGTGCGGTTCGGAGCCCGTGACGAGCTGGTGGTCGAGTGGCAGCGGGACAACGGCGAGCCCGGTCTCGTCCACCGCAACGAGGAGCCGCCCGCCGACGGCGAGTGACCCGTGTGTCAGCCGACCGGACCGGGTAGCCGGCGGTCCAGCGCCCACAGCACCGACCCGGCCAGGCACCAGCTGGCCGTCACGTCCAGCAGCCAGTGGTAGTCGCTCCAGACCAGGCCGGCGCCCACGCCGCAGCAGACCGCCGCAGTCGCCGCGTACAGCCACCGCCGGGCCGCGGGGCTCGCGAGCGTCCGGCCGACGAGGAGCGCCGCCGTCCCGTACGCGATCGCCGAGGTGGCCGTGTGTCCGGACGGGTACCAGCCCAGCCCGCCGGCCCGGACCGTCTCGCCCAGTGGTCCCGGGCGGGCGAACCAGGCCTTGGCCGGTACCACCAGCAACGGGATCAGCACCGCGGCCAGCGCGGCCGCCGGCAGCGGCAGCCACCAGCGCGGCCCGCCCGCCCGCCACTGCCGCCGGGCGGCCAGCACGGCGGCGGCGAGCAGTACGGGAATCGCGGGGAAGGCGCCGCCCAGATCGGCCAGACCACGCGCTCCGTAGTCGACCCAGGGGTTGTCCAGCCAGCCGCGCAGCTCGTGCACGCCGTGCCGGGCGCTCAGGTCCAGCCCGAGCAGCGGTCCGCCGACGGCGACCTGCCAGGAGATCACGGCCAGCAGCCCCGTCAGCAGCAGCGGCACCACGACATGCGAGAGCCGCCCCGGAGCAGGGGGGAGAGCTCCGGGGCGGCTGGGGTGATCGCCGTTCCGCGCGCCCCGGGGGGTGTGGGCCGGACGGTCGGTCGATCGGTCCTCGGACGTCACCACCCCGGGTGGAGCGGTGGACGGTGTCGCTGAGGGTTGCGGTGTGCTGTCCATCTGTGACGACCCTACGTCAGGGTCCCCGCCGGACCGAGGAGCTTCCGTGCTTCCGCACAGCATCTTCACCCCGGTCTTCACCGCGTGGAGCAGTCGGGAACGGCTCGGAACGGCTCGCGCGGCGGGGAGGCGGCGAGGCAGCGGCGGGGGCGTCCGGCGGCAGCGGGGAGGGGCCGGGAGCAGCCGGCCGGGGCGGGCGGCAGACGCCGAGCGGGCCCGGTCCAGGCGGACCGGGCCCGCTCGGCGGAACGTCGGACGGCCCGTCAGACCGCCGCGAAGGCGCTCTCGATGATGTCCATGCCCTCGACCAGCAGGTGCTCGGGGATCACCAGCGGCGGCAGGAAGCGCAGCACGTTCCCGAAGGTGCCGGCGGTCAGCACGACCAGGCCCTTGGCGTGGCACGCCTTGGCGATGGCGGTGGTGATCGCCGGGTCGGCCTCCTTGGTGCCCGGCTTGACCAGCTCGACGGCGATCATCGCGCCGCGGCCGCGGACCTCGCCGATCACGTCGAACTTCTCCTGCATGGCGCGCAGCCGGCCGAGCATGATCTCGCCGATGTGCTGCGCCTTGCTGTTGAGGTCCAGCTCCTTCATGGTCTCGATCGAGCCCAGCGCGGCGGCGCAGGCGACCGGGTTGCCACCGTAGGTGCCGCCCAGGCCACCCATCGGCGCGGCGTCCATGATCTCGGCGCGGCCGGTCACGGCGGCCAGCGGCAGACCGCCGGCGATGCCCTTGGCGGTGGTGATCAGGTCCGGGACGATGCCCTCGTCCTCGCACGCGAACCACTGGCCGGTGCGGCAGAAGCCGGTCTGGATCTCGTCCGCGACGAAGACGATGCCGTTCGCCTTCGCGTACTCGACGATCGCCGGGAGGAAGCCCTTGGCCGGCTCGATGAAGCCGCCCTCGCCCTGGATCGGCTCGATGATGATCGCCGCGACGTTGTCGGCGCCGATCTGCTTGTTGATGATGTCGATCGCCTGCGCGGCCGCCTCGGCGGCGCAGTTCTCGGCACCGGTCAGCCAGCGGTAGGGGTACGCGACCGGGACGCGGTAGATCTCCGGGGCGAACGGACCGAAGCCCTGCTTGTACGGCACGTTCTTCGCCGTCAGGCCCATGGTGAGGTTGGTGCGGCCGTGGTAACCGTGGTCGAACACCACGACGGCGGTGCGCTTGGTGTAGGCGCGGGCGACCTTCACCGCGTTCTCGACCGCCTCGGCACCCGAGTTGAACAGCGCCGTGCGCTTGGCGTGGTCACCAGGGGTCAGCTCGTTGAGCTGCTCCGCGACGGCGACGTAGCCCTCGTACGGGGTCACCATGAAACAGGTGTGGGTGAAGGCCTCCAGCTGCGCGGTGGCCTTGGCGACCACCGCGGCGGCGCTGTTGCCGACGTTGGTCACGGCGATGCCGGAACCGAAGTCGATCAGCGAGTTGCCGTCCACGTCCTCCAGCACGCCGCCGCCGGCGCGGGCGACGTAGACCGGCAGCGTGGTGCCCACACCGGCGGCCACCGCGCCGAGCTTGCGAGCCTGCAGCTCCTGCGACTTCGGGCCGGGGATCGCGGTGACCAGGCGGCGCTCCTGCGGGAGCGGCGTTGAAGCGCTCATGGTGATTCTCCAAGTTCTCAAGGCGCGGTAATCGCAGGCTACGGCGGCACGGCCGGGCCGGGCATGCGCCACTCGGTAGCACTGGGCTGTCGGACTTGTCCGGCGCGGCCAGCGCACGCGGATCGGCTACCTGGCGGTTTCGCTCCACTACATTGAGCGCGGGCGTGTCGTCCTACGGGCGGCATGGGTATGGCCGCATCGAATTGACGACGTGCCGGGTGGGCGTAGGGAGCGGGGCCGCAATGGG
This sequence comes from Kitasatospora kazusensis, assembly GCF_039529945.1. NCBI lineage: Bacteria > Bacillati > Actinomycetota > Actinomycetes > Kitasatosporales > Streptomycetaceae > Kitasatospora > Kitasatospora kazusensis. The sequence continues at coordinate 17,400 of NZ_BAAANT010000046.1, forward strand.
ACTGGACGGCACACACGGGGGGAAGGCCGCACAACCGGTCTACCAGGCTACCGCCGTCCCGGCGCAGCGCGGCCTGCCCTTCGATCTGGCCGGCTGGGTGAACGAGCCGCGCCCGGAGGCCGGCCCGGGCGTCTTCCGGTACGGCTACCGGCCGGTCGACCCGGCCCGGACGAAGGACGCCGGCGTCCCGGCGGGCCCGCTGCTGCTGCGGGCCGGGCTCAACCTGCTGGTCGCCTGGTTCGCCGAGATCTACGCCGTCGGGCTCGTCTACTACGTGGCCGGCCTGTTCGGCGTGGTCCCGCAGACCGAGACCCTGGCGCTGGTGGTCCTGCTGTTCGTGCACGCCGTCGTGCTGACCGGTGTGATCAAGCTGTTCGGCCGGATGGGCCGCTGGCCCGAGGTCTGGCGGCGCTGGATCTCCCCGCTGCTCGCCCGCACCGTCACCCACGAGGAGCCGGCCGAGCCCGAGCAGGCCCCGCAGCCCGGCCCCGCCGACCCCTGGCACGCGCTGCGCACCGGCGGCGCCGCCCCGGCGGCCCAACTGCTCGCCGCCGCCCCCGTCGGCGACGTGGACTACGTCCGGATCCAGCGCGCCTGGGAGGCCGTCCAGGGCGACCCCAAACTGCTGCCCGCCTTCGCCGAGCAGGTCACCGCCCGCGGCGGCGCTGCCTGCGCGCACCCGTCGGAGGCCCGCGACCTGCCCGGGCGCGGCGCCCGGCACGACCTGCTGACCCGCCAGGTCCGGCTCGGCACCGCCCAGGACGTGATCAAGAACCCGCCCGGACACCGCTCGGCCGGCTTCGCCCTGGACCCGGCCCTGCTCGGCACCTCGCTGCTGGCCGTCGGCCCGGCGGGCACCGGCAAGACCACCCGCCTCGCCCGCCCGGTCGCCGAGGCGCTCTGCCTGCAGGCCCTGGCCGGCACCGCCTGCGCCGTGGTGATCGGCGCGGCCGACGCGGACCTCGGGCCGGACGACTGGTACGACGTGGTGATCGCCCCCGGCGACCCCCGGTCGGCGTACGGGCTCGACCTGTTCGGCGCCGCCGAGGACGTGGACGAGGCGGCCGCCCGGCTCGCCGACGCACTGCTCCCCGACGAGCTCGCGGCCCGCGCCGAGAGCGCCCGGATCGCACTCCAGCAGACCGTCGGCCCCTTCCACGCCGCGTACCGCCGCTACCCCGGGGTACGCGAGCTGCGCGCCCTGCTCGGCGGCGACCCGGACGGCTGGGACGCGCTCGGCAAGGCACTGCGCGAGAGCGGCCGGTTCGCGGCGTACGAGCCGGACCTGCGGCACCGCGAGCGCCAGCACGGCCGGGCCGACGACCCCGGCGCGCTGCTCGCCGACCGCCTCGCCCTGCTGGACCGGCCGGCCTTCGCCGGCTGCTTCCCCGGCGCGGAGCCGGGCCTGCCCGCCTTCGCGATGCGCGCCCTGGACCACCCGCTGCGGGTGCGGGTCAAGCTCCCCGAGCGCAGCCACCCCGAGGCCGCCCGGATGCTCTCCCGGCTGGTGCTGGGCCAGTTCGTGCAGGCCACCGCCGTCCGCAAGGAGCGGGCCCTGTTCGCCGGGCTGGTGGTCGACGACGCGTCGGCGGCGCTGGACGCGCACACCGTGCGGGGGCTCCAGCGGATGCGCGGTGCCAACGCCGGCGCGGTGCTGCTGCTGCGCACCCTGGTGGACCTGCCGGAGGCCCTGCGGGCGCCGCTGTTCGGCGCGGTCGGCTGCCGGATGGCCTTCCCGGGGATCGCGCCCTGGGACGGCAAGCTGTTCTCCGAGGCGTGGGGCACCCACCTCGTCCGCGAGACCGCGGTCACGCACGCCCCCGACACCTCCGGCGGCCTGCTCCGCAAGGCCGGCCGGGCCGGGCGCAAGGCGCTGTCGGGCACCACGGCGCAGACCGAGAGCATCACCGTGCGCGACGTCGAGCGGCACCGCTGGTCGCCCTCCGACCTGGCGCACGCGCTGCCCACCGGCCACGCGGTCGTGTCGCTGACCACCGTGGACGGCGAGCAGGTGCCCCCGCTGCTGGTGGATCTGCGGGCCTGACTCCGCCGCGGACGGTTCGACCGCACGGGTTGTCCGGCGCGTACATAATGGGTTGAGATGCCCTCCGCTCGCCGGACTGGGCGGCGCCCGCCGCGCAGTGCCCGCCGCCCAGTGGCCCATGCCGCAGCAGGTCGAACCACCGAAGGTGCCATGCCCCCCACTCTCGCCTCCGTCGTCCGCAACAGTTCGCTCCACCTGACCCTGCTCGCCGGCGCGGACCACCTGGAGCGGCCGGTCCGCTGGGTGCACACCAGCGAACTGGACGACCCCACCCCCTTCCTCGAAGGTGGCGAGCTGCTGCTCACCACCGGGATCAAACTGGGCAAGAGCGCCGCGCGCCTGCAGGCGTACGTGCACCGGCTGGCCGACGCGGGGGTGATCGGGCTGGGCCTCGGGGTCGGCCTCTCGCACACCGAGGTGCCGCAGCCGCTGGTGGACGCCGCCGCGCAGCGCGGGCTCCCGCTGATCCGCGTCCCGGAGGCGACCCCCTTCATCGCGATCAGCAAGTCCGTCTCGGCCGCGCTCGCCGCCGAGCAGTACGAGGCCGTGACCACCAGCTTCGAGGCCCAGGAGGAGCTGACCCGGGCCGCCCTCGGCAAGGACGGCACCACCGCCGTGGTCCGCAAGCTCGCGGCCCGCCTCGGCGGCTGGGCCGCGCTCTACGACGGCTCGGGCGCGCTCTCGGCGGTGGCGCCCGACTGGGCCGCCCGCCGGGCCGGCCGGCTGGCCGCCGAGGTGGACCGGCTGCGCCGGCGCCCGGCGCCCTCCAGCGCCGCGCTCCAGGGCCGCTCGCCGGGCATCGACACGGCGGACGAGGACTACGTGGTGGTCCAGTCGCTGGGCGCCGACCGGCGGGCCCGGGGATTCCTGGCGGTCGGCACCGAGGACCGGATCACCCCGACCGAGCGCTACGTCCTGAACGCCGCCGTCGCCCTGCTGACCCTCACCCTGGAGCGCTCGCGCGAGCTGCGGCAGGCCGAGGAGCGGATGGGCGCGGCGCTGCTGGGCATGGTGCTGGCCGGTGAGGTGGCGACGGCCCGCCAGGTCGCGGCCGGGCTGTTCGGCGGGCTGCCGGAGGGCACCGTACGGGTGCTGGTGGCCGGAGCGCCGCCGGGGGCCGACGCCGCGGAGGCGCTCGGCGAGCTCGGCGACCGGGCGGAGCAGGCCGGCGGGCGGGTCGGCGAACGGCTGCTGGTCTCCCGCGAGGAGGGTGCCCACGGCCCGCGGCTGACCGTCCTCGCGATAGACAACGGCGCGGCGCACCGGTCCTGCCTGGGCGCGGTCGAGGAGCACGAGGGGCTGGCGCTGGGCATCTCGGCGCCGTGCACCCTGGAGGAGGCCGGCGCCGCGGCCGCCCAGGCCGAGCGGGCCCTCGCGGTCGCGCTGCGCGGCGGGCGCCGCTCGGTCGACCACGAGGAGGTCGGCGCGGGCTCGCTGCTGCCGCTGCTCGGCGAGGAGGCCGTGACGGCCTTCGCCGAGGGCCTGCTCCGGCCGCTGCGCGACCACGACCGCACCTCGCGCGGGGACCTGGTCGCCTCGCTCCGGGCCTGGCTCTCCAGACACGGCCAGTGGGACGCGGCCGCCGCTGATCTCGGTGTCCACCGGCACACCCTGCGGTACCGGATGCGGCGGGTCGAGGAACTCCTGGGCCGCTCGCTGGACGACACCGACGTCCGGATGGAGCTCTGGCTGGCCCTGCGTGCGGGCGAGGAGTAGCCCCGCCGAGCGGCCGACGGGCGCCGGCCCGCTCGATGGTCTGTCAGGTCGGATGGCCGCTGTGTAGTAATCGAATGGGCGATCGTGACGTCGTGGCCAATCCGGTTGGCGTCCGCGGCGCCCTACCGTGGGGCTCAGGCTTCACGACCGTGGGGCCGCAGACGACGACGAGAGGGCCGGTGCGACCGTGACCACCACTCATGACTTCTGGCTGGCCGGCCGCCGGGCGAACGGCGACTCGGACTTCGAGGTCCGCCACCCGTTCGACGACAGCCTGGTCGGCAAGGTCAGCGTCCCCACCGACGCCCAGGTCGAGGAGGCGGTGGCCGCTGCCGCCGCTGCCGCCCCGGTCTTCGCCGCGACCCCCGCGCACATCCGGGCCGCCGCCCTGGACCACGTGGTCAAGCGCCTGACCGAGCGCTCCGAGGAGGTCGCCCGGCTGATCACCGCCGAGAACGGCAAGCCCGTGAAGTGGGCCCGCGGCGAGGTCGGCCGTGCCATCTCGGTGTTCCGCTGGGCGGCCGAGGAGGCCCGCCGGACCAACGGCGAGACCATGCGGCTGGACACCGACCCGGGCGGCGTGGGCCGCTTCGCGGTGGTCCGCAAGTTCCCCCGGGGCGTCGTGCTCGGCATCGCGCCGTTCAACTTCCCGCTGAACCTGGTCGCCCACAAGGTCGCCCCGGCGATCGCCGTCGGCGCCCCGATCATCCTCAAGCCGGCCCCGGCCACCCCGATCTCCGCGCTGGTCCTCGGCGAGATCCTGGCCGAGACCGACCTGCCGGCCGGCTCCTGGAGCATCCTCCCGGTGCCGAACGAGAAGATGCCCGCCCTGGTCCAGGACGACCGCCTGCCGGTGATCTCCTTCACCGGTTCGGACAAGGTCGGCTACCAGATCATGGACTCGGTGCCGCGCAAGCACGTCACGCTGGAGCTGGGCGGCAACGCGGCGGCCGTGGTCCTCGCGGACTGGTCCTCCGAGGCCGACATCGAGTGGGCCGCCTCGCGGATCGCCACCTTCTCCAACTACTCGGCCGGCCAGTCCTGCATCGCCGTGCAGCGCGTGATCGCCGACGCGTCCGTCTACGACGCGCTGGTCGAGAAGGTCGTCGCCAAGGTCCAGGCGCAGGTCACCGGCAACCCGAGCGACGAGGCCACCGACGTCGGCCCGCTGGTGGACGAGAACGCCGCCAAGCGCGTCGAGTCCTGGGTGGAGGACGCCGTCGCCAAGGGCGCCAAGGTGCTCACCGGCGGGACCCGCGAGGGTGCGGCGTACGCGCCGACCGTGCTCGCCGAGCTGCCCGCGGACGCGATCCTGGCCACCGCCGAGGTCTTCGGCCCGGTGCTCTCGCTGCACAAGGTGGACGGCGTCGACGAGGCGTTCGCCGCCGTCAACGACTCCAAGTACGGCCTGCAGGCCGGCGTCTTCACCCACGACCTGCAGACCGCCTTCCGGGCCCACCGCGAGCTCCAGGTGGGCGGCGTGATCATCGGCGACGCCCCCTCCTACCGCGCCGACCAGATGCCGTACGGCGGCGTCAAGGACTCCGGCGTGGGCCGCGAGGGGGTCAAGTACGCCATGGGCGACTTCACCTACGAGCGTGTCCTGGTGCTCACCGGCATCGACCTCTAGGACCGGCCGGGGCGTCGTCCCCGCCGATGCCCCGTCACCGCGAGCCGGTGGCGGGGCATCGGTGCGTACCGGCCGCACGGCACGCCACAATGGACCCCATGAACTCGCTCGCCGCCCCTCAGCTGCGCTTCACCCCTGTGGTCAGGGACCCGGACGGCCCCCGGGAGCTGGTCCTCCTCGGCTCGACCGGGTCGATCGGCACCCAGGCCATCGACATCGTCCTGCGCAACCCGGACCGGTTCAAGGTGGTCGCCCTGTCGGCGGCCGGCGGCCGGGTCGAACTGCTCGCCGAGCAGGCGCTGCGCCTGGGCGTGCACACCGTCGGCGTCGCCGACCCGGGCGCGGTGCCCGCGCTGCGCGAGGCGCTGGCGGCGAAGGCCGCGGGGCGTCCGCTGCCGGAGATCCTGGCGGGCCCGGAGGCGGCCACCGAGCTGGCCCGGACGGAGTGCCACTCGGTGCTCAACGGCATCACCGGCTCGATCGGCCTCGGCCCGACGCTGGCCGCGCTGCGGGCCGGACGCGTCCTGGTGCTGGCCAACAAGGAGTCGCTGATCGTCGGCGGCCCGCTGGTGAAGGCGGTCGCCGCCCCCGGCCAGATCGTCCCGGTGGACTCCGAGCACGCCGCGCTGTTCCAGGCGCTGGCCGGCGGCACCCGGGCCGAGGTGCGCAAGCTGGTGGTCACCGCCAGCGGCGGCCCGTTCCGGGGCCGGACCCGGGAGCAGCTGGCCGGGGTCACCGTCCAGGACGCACTGGCGCACCCGACCTGGGCGATGGGCCCGGTGGTCACGATCAACTCCGCCACCCTGGTGAACAAGGGCCTGGAGGTGATCGAGGCGCACCTGCTCTACGACGTGCCGTTCGACCGGATCGAGGTCGTGGTCCATCCGCAGTCGGTCGTCCACTCGATGGTGGAGTTCACCGACGGCTCGACGCTGGCCCAGGCCAGCCCGCCGGACATGCGGATGCCGATCGCGCTCGGCCTCGGCTGGCCCGACCGGGTCCCGGACGCCGCGCCCGGCTGCGACTGGACCAAGGCCGCCACCTGGGAGTTCTTCCCGCTGGACGACGAGGCGTTCCCCGCCGTGGCGCTGGCCCGGGAGGTGGGTACGCTCGGCGGAACGGCACCGGCGGTGTTCAACGCGGCCAACGAGGAGTGCGTCGACGCATTCCTCAAGGGCACCCTGGCTTTCACGCAGATCGTGGACACTGTGGCGAAGGTGGTCGCCGAGCACGGCATCCCTGCCTCGGGAACTTCCCTGACCGTGGAGGACGTCCTCCAGGCGGAGGACTGGGCCCGGGCCCGGGCGCGCGAGCTCGCGGCAGGCTGAGCGGTACGTACCGGCTGACCGGCGGGTACGAGCGGAGCGGTACGACGGAGGACGAGCAGTGAGTCAAGTGATGTGGGTGGTCGGCATCCTGCTGTTCGTGGTCGGGCTGCTGTTCTCGATCGCCTGGCACGAACTGGGGCACCTCTCCACGGCCAAGCTCTTCGGCATCCGGGTCCCGCAGTACATGGTCGGCTTCGGCAAGACCGTCTGGTCCCGCCGCAAGGGCGACACCGAGTACGGCATCAAGGCGATCCCGCTCGGCGGGTACATCCGGATGATCGGGATGTTCCCGCCGGGCGCGGACGGGCGGATAACCAAGCGCAGCAGTTCGCCGTGGCGTTCGATGATCGAGGACGCCCGGGAGGCCTCGTACGAGGAGCTCCAGCCCGGCGACGAGCACCGGCTGTTCTACACCCGGAAGCCCTGGAAGCGCGTCATCGTGATGTTCGCGGGCCCGTTCATGAACCTGATCCTCTCGGTCGCGCTCTACCTGGCCTGGTTCATGGGCATCGGCCTGCAGATGCCGGTGCAGACCGTGCACAGCGTCAGCGAGTGCGTGCTGCCCGCCGCCGTCGCCGCGACCACCGACAAGTGCCCGGCGAACGCCACCAAGTCGCCGGCCAACCTGGCGGGCCTCAAGGCGGGGGACCGGATCGTCTCCTTCGACGGCGACTCGATCGGCAGCTACAAGCAGCTCCAGGCCGACATCCGTAAGTCACCCGGCCGGACGGTCTCGATCGTGGTGGACCGCAAGGGGCAGCAGCAGACCCTGACGGCCGCCATCACCAGCAACACCGTGAGCCCGGTCGACAAGGACGGCCAGCCCGTCCAGGGCGCCCCCGTCGCGGCCGGCTTCCTCGGCTTCGCGCCGGCCACCGGGGTGGTCCACCTCGGCGTCGGCGACAGCGTCGACCAGATGACCACGATGGCCAGGCACGGGATCTCCTCGCTGGTCGCCCTGCCCGGCAAGATCCCCGGCCTCTGGCACGCGATCGTGGGCCACGACCCCCGTCCGGCCGACTCCCCGATGGGCATGGTCGGCGCCGCGCGGCTCGGCGGCGACGTCTTCTCGATGAACATCCCGGCCACCCAGCAGCTCGCCTTCATGGTCCAGCTGCTCGCCGGGATCAACCTGTCGCTGTTCCTGTTCAACATGCTGCCGCTGCTGCCGCTGGACGGCGGCCACATCGCGGGGGCGCTGTGGGAGTCGCTGCGCCGCAAGGCGGCCCGGGTCTTCCGCCGTTCCGACCCGGGTCCGTTCGACGTCGCGAAGCTGATGCCGGTGGCCTACGTGGTGGCCGGGATCTTCATCTGTTTCACGGCGCTGGTGATGGTCGCGGACATTGTGAACCCCGTAAAGATCAATTGAGGGTGATCGGCCGAATGCGCCCGGTCTGTTCCGGGTGCCGTACCGTTGGTTTCCGGGCGTGCCTGTGTCGGCACGCCCGGCCCGGACCAGAGCACATGGCCGGCTCACACACCTCACCTGGGGAACCCTGCGCACATGACCGCGATCTCGCTCGGTATTCCGTCCCTGCCGCTGAAGCCGCTGGCCACCCGTCGGGTGTCCCGGCAGATCAAGGTCGGCAACGTCCTGGTCGGCGGTGACGCCCCCGTCTCCGTCCAGTCGATGACGACGACGGTGACGGCCGACGTCAACGCCACCCTGCAGCAGATCGCGGAGCTGACGGCTTCCGGCTGCCAGATCGTCCGGGTCGCGGTGCCGACCCAGGACGACGCGGACGCGCTGCCGATCATCGCCAGGAAGTCCGGCATCCCGGTGATCGCCGACATCCACTTCCAGCCGAAGTACGTCTTCGCCGCGATCGACGCCGGCTGCGCTGCCGTCCGGGTGAACCCCGGCAACATCAAGCAGTTCGACGACAAGGTCGGCGAGATCGCCAAGGCGGCCAAGGACGCCGGCGTCCCGATCCGGATCGGCGTCAACGCCGGGTCCCTCGACAAGCGCCTGCTGGAGAAGTACGGCCGCGCCACCCCCGAGGCGCTGGTGGAGTCGGCGCTCTGGGAGTGCTCGCTGTTCGAGGAGCACGACTTCCGCGACATCAAGATCTCGGTCAAGCACAACGACCCGGTCGTGATGATCAACGCGTACCGCCAGCTGGCCGCCGCCTGCGACTACCCGCTGCACCTCGGCGTGACCGAGGCGGGCCCGGCCTTCCAGGGCACCATCAAGTCGGCCGTCGCCTTCGGCGCGCTGCTGTCCGAGGGCATCGGCGACACCATCCGGGTCTCGCTGTCGGCGCCGCCGGCCGAGGAGGTCAAGGTCGGCAACCAGATCCTGGAGTCGCTGAACCTGCGCCAGCGCGGCCTGGAGATCGTCTCCTGCCCGTCCTGCGGCCGCGCCCAGGTGGACGTCTACAAGCTCGCCGAGGAGGTCACCGCCGGCCTGGAGGGCATGGAGGTGCCGCTGCGGGTCGCCGTCATGGGCTGCGTCGTGAACGGCCCGGGCGAGGCCCGTGAGGCCGACCTCGGGGTCGCCTCCGGCAACGGCAAGGGGCAGATCTTCGTGAAGGGCGAGGTCATCAAGACCGTCCCCGAGTCGAAGATCGTCGAGACCCTGATCGAGGAGGCCCTCAAGCTGGCCGAGCTGATGCAGGCCGAGGGCGTCGAGTCCGGCTCGCCGACGGTCGTCGCGGCCGAGTAGGGGCAGGCTCCGCCGTTCGGCCGAAGCCGGCCGCAGGCCGGCGGACCGGCCCGGACGGCAGCGGTCGTGCCGCCCGCGCAGCCGCAGGCAGGCCGCCGCGTCGCCCGGGGAACGACCCGGCGGTGCGGCCCGGTGCCCCGCAACGCCGACCCGGTCCGGGGCCGTCCGTTCACGGACGGCCCCGGACCGGGTCCGTCGGCCGGGGGCGGCGTCCCGGCCCCTGCCGGTGGACGCTCCAGGCCTTGCCGGGCCCGGGGGCGGGAGTAGGGTGCCTGAGCCGGTGGGTGCTCCCGGTGCCGACAGGAGTTTCCATAGGTGAGGTGTCTGTGCTCGATCGAGGTGTGATGCTCCCCGGTCCTTTCGCGGTCGCGCGCGCCCTGGCGACCACCCGGGTCCTGGACGTCCCGGATCTCGCCGAGACCCTGGAGGTGCTGCACCGCGACCCGGTGGCCAACGCCTTCGTGGCCACCCGGGTGGAGGCCGTCGGGCTGGACCCGTGGCGGCTCGGCGGTGAGATGTGGGGCTGGTTCGACGCGGACGGGCGGTTGGAGTCGCTCTGCTACGCCGGGGCCAACCTGGTCCTGGTGAACGCCGGCCCGGAGGCCGTCAGGGCGTTCGCGGAGCGGGCCCGGAGGCAGGGCCGCCGGTGCTCCTCCATCGTGGGCCCGGCCGGGCCCACGGCGAGCCTCTGGGCGCTGCTGGAGCGCAGCTGGGGCCCGGCGCGCGAGGTGCGGGCGCACCAGCCGCTGCTGGCCACCGCCGTGCCGTCCGCCGAGGTGGCGCCCGACCCGCTCGTCCGCCGGGTGCTGCGGAGCGAGATCGACGCCCTGATGCCGGCCTGCGTGGCGATGTTCACCGAGGAGGTCGGCATCTCCCCGCTGGCCGGTGACGGCGGCCTGCTCTACCAGGCCCGGATCGCCGAACTGGTCGGCGGCGGACGCTCGTTCGCCCGCTTCGACGAGCACGGGCAGGTGGTCTTCAAGGCCGAGGTCGGCGCCGTCACCTCGGGCGCGTGCCAGATCCAGGGCGTCTGGGTGGCACCGGAGCACCGGGGCCGGCGGCTCTCCGAGTCTGGCATGGCGGCGGTGCTCGGCTTCGCGCTGCGCGACGTCGCCCCGGTCGTCTCGCTCTACGTGAACGACTACAACGTCCGGGCCCGGGCGGCCTACCGCCGGGTGGGATTCCGCGAGGTCGGCGCGTTCATGAGTGTCCTGTTCTGACAAGTTCCGACAATCGGGCGGCGGAGAGCTGCGGAGTAGTAACGTCCGGGGGCATGGAGCAGCTCACCGAGGTGACGATCGAGGCCATCGACCTCGCGGCCTGGGCGCCGTACGCCCTGGACGTCCAGGCGGTCGCCTTCGGGCTGACGCCGGAGGAGGTGGCCGTCCGGCTGCAGATCGTCGGGCGGCACGCGCTGCAGCCCGGGGTGATCGCGCTGGGGGCGATGAGTGCCGGGCGGCTGGTGGGCTTCGGCTACGGCATGCCCAACCACCGGGAGCACTGGTGGAGCACGGTGATCGAGCCGCACCTGGAGGCCCGGGGGCACGGGGACTGGCTGGACGACGTCTTCGCCGTCACCGAACTGCACGTGCTGCCGCAGTACCAGGGGCTGGGTCTGGGCAGTTCGCTGATCACCACGCTCTGCGAGCGCTCCGGGCGCCCGCGCAGCATCCTGTCGGCGATCGACGCCGAGACCCCGGCCCGGCGGCTGTACCGCGCGCTCGGCTACCGCGACCTGGCCCGGGCGGTGCGCTTCCCGAACACGCTGCGCCCGTACGCCGTGATGGGCGCGCCGCTCCCGTTGCTGCGGCCGGGCGTCGGTCAGAGCCAGTCGGCGAACTCCAGGTAGAGCTCGGCGGTGCCGGGGTCGCCCGCCTCCAGACTGCGCAGGCCGGCCTCGACGGCGCGGAAGAGCGTCCACCCGCGCAGCCGGTCGTGGTCCACCTCGACGGCGTCGGCCAGCTGGTGCAGCCGGCGGCGGGCCGCTCCGCGCGGGCCGGGTGAGCCGGCCAGGGTGTCCAGCCGGTCCCGGGCGAGCCAGGCCAGGTCGTAGGCGCGCTCGCCGACCAGCGGCCGGGGGGAGATCGCCAGCCAGGGCGCGCGGTCGGCGGCCAGTACGTTCCCGTGGTGGAAGTCGCCGTGCAGCAGCAGTCGTTCGGGTTCGTCGGCGAGCAGCCCGGCGGCCGCCGCCAGCGCCTCGTCGACCAGCGGCCCGGCGTCGGCGGCGCCCGGCAGGTCGCGGCGGCGGCGCAGGCCGTCCGAGAGCCGTGCGACGTGGTCGGCGACCAGCGGGAAGGGGTGTCCCTCGTCCGGCGGGACCCAGAGGCGGCTGAGCAGACTGGTCGCCTCCAGCATCGCCTTGGCCTCGGCGAGCGAGCGCAGCGGGATGTCGCCCGACAGCCGCTCCAGCAGCAGCACCCCCGCCGCCGGGTCGGCCTCCAGCAGCAGGACGGCGCCGCGTCCGTCCCAGTGCGCGAGCGCGGCGTGGGCCGGCGCGGTCGCGGGGGTGGTCAGCCCGGCCTTGAGGACGGCGGGGGTCAGATCGGCGCGTCGGACGTAGCCGATCAGGCTGGGCCCGCCGCCGGGCCGGCCGATCCGCTCCAGGGTGAGACCCCAGTCGGTGAGGTGCCCCGCGACGGTGCCGGGGAGCGCGGCCAGCCAGGCGGCGCCCCGCTCGCCGCCCGAGGCGCGGACGGTCTCCGCCAGCCGCTCGGGGACGGAGAACTGCGCTGGTACTGCCGACATGCTGGCCTTTCGGTGGGAGCCGTCCCGGGCAGCCTGCCCCGGGATACCGCTCGCCCATTGTCGGCCATGAGGGCGAAGCCGCTGGTCAGGCGCTCGGCGAGGCGCTCCGCGAGCTGCCCGCCGTGGCGCCGGCCCGGGTTCTCGCCGAGGCACCGGACGATGCGCTCGACGATGTGCTGGGGGAGGCGCTCGGGGAGGTGCTCGCGGAGGCGCTCGGGGTGGGGTCGGCGGGGGGCAGCCCGGGGAGGGCCGGCAGGGTGCCGCCCCAGTGCCTGGCGTTCAGGGCCGCCTCCCGCAGGGCCGCGGCGGCGGTCAGCCGGAGCGGGCCGGTGGCGGCGGCCACCAGTTCGGCGTACACGCCGGTGAGCTGGGCCTCGATGCGTACCGCGAGGTCACCGGCGGAGCCCGGGGTGGTCACCGCGAACGGCAGCTGGTAGCCCGGCGCGGCGGCGGCCGGTGTGGCGCCCTCGGTGGTGAGCATCCGCTGCCAGGCGTCCCGGCGGGCCTGGTGGGCGGTGTACGAGGCGCGGCAGTCGTCGCGCTGCGGCCCGGCGGGCAGGTGTCCGCCGATCACTCCGTACCCGTAGACGGCGGCGTGCTCGGCGGCGAGCGCGGCCTGCAGGGCGGTGACGGCCGCGCCGGGCAGCGGGGTCCTCGTGGCGGAGGCGGAGGGCGTGGCGGTCGGTGCGGCGGAGCCGGAGACGGACGGTGCGGGCGGGGCCGCGGGCGAGGCGGTGGCAGCGGTGGGCTTCGGGGCCGTGATCGGGCCGGGGTCGCCGAGGACCGCCGCGTGCAGGGCGTCCGAGGCCGAGACGGCGGCCAGCAGCCTGGCCAGCTCGGGGGAGGCGGCGAGCAGATCGCCGAGCCGGTCGCCGGCGGCCTGCCGCTCGGCGGCGGCCAGCGCCGCCACCGACACGGGCGCGGACGTGGCGGCGGGCGTGGACGCCGCCGGGGACGCGGACCGGGACGCGGACGGCGGCCGGGAGGCGGACCGGGACGCGGACGGCGGCCGGGAGGCGGAAACGGAGGCGGACGGGCTGCCGCTCGGGGTGGCCGGGGGCAGCCCCTCGGCGAGCGCGGCCCGGTGGGCGACCAGATCGGCGCGCAGCGGCCGCAGCCGGTCGGCCTGGGCGGAGCCCGGCCCGGCGAGTGCGGCGTCGTAGGCGGCGAGCAGCGTGTCGGTGGCGGCCACCGCGCGGATCCGCAGCGGCTGGTCCGCGTCGGGGCGCCGGCCGTCGGCGCCGTGGCCCTGCTGCCCGCTGTCGTCCGAGCAGCCGGAGAGCAGCTGCGCGGCGGCCGCCGCACCGGCCAACCGTGCGGCCGTGGCCAGGAAGGTCCGCCGAGTGGGGGACAGCATCGAACGCTCCCGCAGAGGTCGTGGGGGGCCGTCCAGCCCCCGCTGCCCGTGCATCATTACAGAACGCTCACGGTCCGAAGCTCCACGGGGTGGCGCGGCCCGGGACCTGTGACCTTGCTCGCACGGGTGGGCGGGCGGGGCGGGCCCCAGGTCCGGGCGGGTGCCGGAACGCCCGCCCGGCCGCCGCGGACCCGTCGGCCCGGCCCGCCGGGACGGGCCCCGTCCGGCCGGACGGAGTCGGCGGTTCGGGGGTTGACCGGATAGGCTTCGGACCGAGCCGCTGCGATTGAGCTCCAACCGGTCCGCGTATCCGAACCACTCCCCAGGGGTGGTCCAGGGCACGCGGCGGTCGCGTTGGGGGACTCGCAGCCCGACCTTCCGACAACAGCACACGCGGCCGAGGAGTCACCCGGATGAGCACCAACCCCACTGACCGGCTGCGTGAACTGCTGGAGCCGCTGGCCTCGGAGTTCGGGTTCGACCTGGAGGAGATCAAGGTCACCCGGGCCGGCAGCCGCCGCCAGCTGCAGATCGACGTGGACGCCGACGGCGGGGTCGACCTGGACGCGATCGCCGAGTTCAGCCGTGAGGTGGGCCAGGCGCTGGACGACTCCGACGTGATGGGCGCGGACCCGTACGTGCTGGAGGTCGGTTCCCCCGGTGCCGAGCGGTCGCTCACGCTGCCCCGCCACTGGCGCCGGGCCGAGGGCCGGCTGGTCAAGGCGCACCTGGTGGACGGCGGCGAGATCGTCGCGCGGCTGCTGGAGGTCGGCGAGGACGACGTGCTGGTCGAGGTGCAGCCGGTCAAGGGACGTGGCAAGCCCAAGGAGCGCCGCCTCACCTTCGCCGAGATCGACCGGGCCCGGGTCCAGGTCGAGTTCAACCGCAAGGACGAAGAGCTGCTGGACGCGGCCGAGGACATTCCGGACGACGAGAACATCCTGGACGACGACATCTCGGACGACGACATTCCGGACGGCGAGGGCGCGGACGAGGATGAGTGAGCGCCGAGCCGTCCGTTTCCGCACCATGAACGTGAAGACAGAAGAGGAGGCGTAGTCGTGGACATCGACATGAGCGCCCTGCGTGGGCTGGTAACCGAGAAGAACATCCCGTTCGAGCTGCTGGTCGAGTCGATCGAGTCGGCCCTCCTCATCGCGTACCACCGCACCGAGGGCTCGCGCCGCCGGGCGCGGGTGGAGCTGGACCGCAAGACCGGGCACGTGACGGTCTGGGCGCTGGAGGACGCCTCCGAGCTGGAGGAGGGCGTCGAGCCCAAGGAGTTCGACGACACCCCGGGCGGCTTCGGCCGGATCGCCGCCAGCACCGCCAAGCAGGTCATCCTGCAGCGCCTGCGCGACGCCGCCGACGACCAGACCTTCGGTGAGTACGCCGGCAAGGAGGGCGACATCGTCACCGGTGTCGTCCAGCAGGGCAACGACCCGAAGAACATCCTGGTCGACATCGGCAAGCTGGAGGCCATCCTCCCGCCGCAGGAGCAGGTCCCGGGCGAGGACTACCGGCACGGCACCCGCCTGCGCTGCTACGTGGTGGCCGTCCGCCGTGGTGTCCGCGGTGCGTCCGTGACGCTGTCGCGGACCCACCCCAGCCTGGTGAAGAAGCTGTTCGCGCTGGAGGTCCCGGAGATCGCCGACGGCAGCGTCGAGATCGCCTCGATCGCCCGTGAGGCCGGCCACCGCACCAAGATCGCCGTCTGGTCGCGCCGCCAGGGCCTGAACGCCAAGGGTGCCTGCATCGGCCCGATGGGCGGCCGGGTGCGCAACGTGATGGCCGAGCTGCACGGCGAGAAGATCGACATCGTCGACTGGTCCGAGGACCCGGCCGAGATGGTCGCCGCGGCGCTGTCCCCCGCCCGGGTGACGAAGGTCGAGATCGTGGACTACGCCCAGCGCTCCGCACGGGTGATCGTGCCGGACTACCAGCTGTCGCTGGCGATCGGCAAGGAGGGCCAGAACGCCCGCCTGGCCGCCCGCCTGACGGGCTGGCGGATCGACATCCGCCCGGACACCGAGGCCCCCGAGGGCGAGCGGGACGACCGCTCCCGCGACGAGTAGAAGCCTTGACCCCGTCCTGCCGTGACCGGCAGGGCGGCGCCATGTCCCTTCGGAGGGGTAGACTTGAGGTTGTCTGGCCGGACGCATGTCCGCGCATGCCCTGAACGCACCTGCGTGGGCTGCCGCAAGCGAGCGGCCAAGCACCAGCTGTTGCGTGCCGTGGCGGTCGAGGGCGTGGTTGTCCCCGATCCGCGCGGCGCACTGCCGGGCCGGGGCGCACATCTGCACCCCGATTCGGCCTGTCTCGACCTCGCGGTACGCCGTAGGGCGTTCCCCAGGGCCTTCCGGCTCCAGGGCACGCTCGACACGGACGCCCTGCGTGAGTACGTCGAGAAGCGGGCCGGTACCCCGGAGTCCTGAGTTCTCAGGCGCGGCACCACCGTACGTAAACAGCACAGCGTGCGCATCGTCGCGCGCTGTGCGCCACATCAAATACCTCGCGAGTTGGAAGTAGGTCGAGATTGCGATGAGCACTCGATGAGTACGCGATGAGTACGCGATGGGTTCGCCCATGAAGTAGCGACAGTCCGGCGGACGATTGCCCCGGACTCATAGACTGGAGTGAAGTGGCTAAGGTCCGGGTATACGAGCTCGCCAAGGAACTTGGCTTGGAGAGCAAGGCCGTCATGGCCAAGCTGACCGAGCTGGGTGAGTTCGTCCGTTCGGCGTCCTCGACGATCGAGGCGCCGGTCGTGCGCAAGTTGACTGACGCTCTTGGAGTGGCACCTACGGGTGGTTCCGCTGCAAAGCCTGGCCCGCGGAAGCCCGCGGCGCCCCAGCCCACCGGTGGCGCAGCCGCCGGTGCGGCCGCACCCAAGCCGGGTGCCCCCACCCCGGGTCCGCGCCCTGCCGCGACCCCGGGTCCCCGTCCGACCCCGGCAGCGGCTCCGGCCGCCGCTGCGGCCCCGGCGGCTCCGGCCGCCCCCGCCGCACCGCGCCCGGCCGCTGCGACCCCGGGCCCGCGCCCGGCCGCGCGTCCCGCCGCGCCGGCTCCGGCCGCTCCGGCCGCCGAGTTCTCCTCGCCGGCTCCCGCCGGTGACGCCGCCGCTCCGGCCCGTCCGGCCGCGGCGACCCCGCCGGCCGCTCCGGCCGCGCGTCCGGCTGCCGCCGCGCCGTCCTCGGGTGCCCGTCCGGGCCCGCGTCCGGCCGGTCCGCGTCCGGGCAACAACCCCTTCACCTCGGGCAGTGCGACCGGCATGGGCCGCCCCGGCGAGCGCCGTCCGGCTGCCGCCGGTGGCGACCGTCCGGCGCGTCCGGCCGGTGCTCCGGGTGCCGACCGTGGCGCTCCGCGTCCCGGTGGCGACCGTCCGGCGCGTCCCGCCGGTGCTCCGGGTGCCGACCGTGGCGCTCCGCGTCCCGGTGGCGACCGTCCGGCGCGTCCCGCCGGTGCTCCGGGTGCCGACCGTGGCCCGCGTCCGGCCGGTGCCGGTCCGCGTCCCGACGGCATGCCCCGTCCGGCCGGCCCGCGCCCCGGTGGCCCGAGCCCGTCCGGTATGCCCCGCCCGAACCCGGGCATGATGCCGCAGCGTCCCGCTCCGGGCGCCGGCCCGCGTCCCGGCCCCGGCGGCCGTGGCCCCGGTGGCCCCGGCGGCCGTCCGGGTGGTCCCGGTGCAGGTGCCGGCGGCGCCCGTCCCGGCTTCGCGGGCCGTGCGGCCGGTCCGGGCTCGCGCCCGGCCGGTGGTGGCGGCTTCGGCGGCCCCCGTCCGGGTGGCGGCGCCGGTGGCGGCGGTGGCTTCGGCCCGCGTCCCGGTGGCTTCGGCGGCCGTCCCGGCGGCCCGGGTGCCCGTGGCGGCACGCAGGGTGCCTTCGGTCGTGGCCCGGGCGGTCGCCCGGCCCGTGGCCGCAAGTCGAAGCGCCAGCGTCGTCAGGAATACGAGTCGATGCAGGCTCCGTCCGTCGGCGGTGTGATGCTGCCCCGCGGCAACGGCGCGACCGTGCGTCTGTCGCGTGGTGCCTCGCTGATGGACTTCGCGGAGAAGATCAACGCCAACCCGGCCGCGCTCGTCTCGGTGATGTTCAACCTCGGTGAGATGGTCACCGCGACCCAGTCGGTCTCCGACGCGACCCTCGAGCTGCTGGCCGGCGAGATGGGCTTCGTCCTGGAGATCGTCAGCCGCGACGACGAGGACCGCGAGCTGCTGGAGTCGTTCGACATCGACTTCGGTGCCGACGAGGGCGACGAGGACGAGCTCATGCCTCGCCCGCCGGTCGTCACCGTCATGGGTCACGTCGACCACGGTAAGACCCGCCTGCTCGACGCCATCCGCAAGTCCAACGTGGTGGCCGGTGAGGCGGGTGGCATCACCCAGCACATCGGTGCCTACCAGGTCACGGCGACGGTGAACGGCGAAGAGCGTCCGATCACCTTCCTCGACACCCCGGGTCACGAGGCGTTCTCCGCCATGCGTGCCCGTGGTGCGAAGTCGACCGACATCGCGATCCTGGTGGTCGCGGCCAACGACGGTGTCATGCCGCAGACGGTCGAGGCGCTCAACCACGCCAAGGCCGCCGGTGTGCCGATCGTGGTCGCGGTCAACAAGATCGACACCGAGGGCGCCGACCCGGTCAAGGTGCGTGGCCAGCTGACCGAGTTCGGTCTGGTGGCCGAGGAGTACGGCGGCGACACCATGTTCGTCGACATCTCCGCGCGCCAGGGTCTGCACATCGACCAGCTGCTCGAAGCCGTCGTCCTCACCGCCGACGCCTCGCTCAACCTGGTCGCCAACCCCGAGCAGGACGCGCAGGGTATCGCCATCGAGGCGCACCTGGACAAGGGCCGCGGCGCCATGGCGACCGTCCTCGTCCAGCGCGGAACGCTCCGCGTCGGCGACTCGATCGCCGTCGGTGACGCCCACGGCCGCGTCCGCGCCATGCTGGACGAGAACGGCAACAACGTCACCGAGGCGGGCCCGTCCCGTCCGGTCCTGCTGCTCGGTCTCACCTCGGTGCCCCGCGCCGGCGACAGCTTCATCGTCGTCGACGACGACCGCACCGCGCGTCAGATCGCCGAGAAGCGTTCGGCGCGTGACCGCAACGCCATGTTCGCCAAGCGTCCGATGCGGGTCTCCCTGGAGAACCTGGACCAGGCGATCGCGGCGGGCGACATCCAGCAGCTCAACCTCATCGTCAAGGGCGATGTCTCCGGTTCCGTGGAGGCCCTGGAGGACGCACTCGTCAAGCTCGACGTGGGCAACGAGGTCGAGCTCCGGATCCTGCACCGCGGTGTGGGTGCCATCACCGAGTCCGACGTGGACCTGGCGATGGGCTCGGACGCCATCATCATCGGCTTCAACGTGCGCGCCGAAGGCCGCGCCCGTACGGCGGCCGACAAGGAAGGCGTGGACGTCCGGTACTACTCGGTCATCTACCAGGCGATCGAGGAGATCGAGGCGGCCCTCAAGGGTCTGCTCAAGCCGGAGTACGAGGAGGTGCGCCTCGGTTCCGCGGAGATCCGCGAGGTGTTCCGCTCCTCCAAGTTCGGCAACATCGCGGGTGTCATCGTCCGCGAGGGCCTGCTGCGCCGCAACGCCAAGGCCCGCCTCATCCGCGATGGCAAGCTCATCACGGAGAACCTCACCATCGAGGGTCTGCGTCGTTTCAAGGACGACGCGACCGAGGTCCGCGAGGGCTTCGAGGCCGGTGTGACCCTGGGGTCGTTCAACGACATCAAGGTCGACGACGTCATCGAGACCTTCGAGATGCGCGAGAAGCCGCGCGCGTAAGTGCGGTCTGCCGGGGCCGGTCGGCGGGGTAATTCCCGTCGACCGGCCCCGGTCTCGCTGTGTAGGGTCGGCGTAGTCCCGGTCAGGGGCGGACCCCCAGTCCGGGGGCTGCTACGAGGCCTTCAGGTCGGCGAGACCTGTCACACATGTTCGTAGGAACACTCACCTTCGACCTGCTGCTCGGCGACGTACATTCGCTGAAGGAGAAGCGTTCGATCGTGCGGCCCATCGTGGCCGAGCTGCAGCGCAAGTACAGCGTGTGCGCGGCGGAAGTAGGGAACCAGGATCTGCACCGCAGGGCCGAGATCGGCGTCGCGGTGGTGTCCGGCGAAGCCGGGTTCGTCACCGAGATCCTGGACAGCTGTGAGCGGCTCGTCGCCGGCCGCCCCGAAGTACAGCTGCTCTCCGCGAGGAGGCGTTATCACGGCGACGACGATGACTGAGATCGGGGTGCGGTGGGGAGAAGTCACCACCGTCACACCGACGAGGACCGACAGCGCCCACAAGGCTGGGCGCGGGCGGGTACGTTGGGGTCTGGGCCCCACCGGGTGAGTCCATGACCCGGGTATCGCGCTCACCGCACGAGGAGACAACGTGACCGACAAAGCAAGGGCGCGCAAGCTCGCCGACCGGATCCAGGTGGTCGTGGCAGAGACCCTGCAACGGCGGATCAAGGACCCCCGGCTGGGGTACGTGACCATCACCGACACCCGGGTCACCGGGGACCTCCGGGAAGCCACCGTCTTCTACACCGTCTACGGCGACGACCTGGAGCGCCAGGCCACCGCCCAGGCGCTGGAGAGCGCCAAGGGCGTGCTCCGCTCCGAGGTCGGCAAGCAGACCGGGGTGCGTTTCACCCCGTCGCTGACCTTCGTCGCGGACGCCCTGCCGGAGAACGCCAAGAACATCGACGAGCTGCTGGACCGGGCTCGGCTCTCCGACGCCGCCGTCCGCACGGCCGCCGCCGGGGCGACCTTCGCCGGGGACGCGGACCCGTACCGCGTGCCGGGCGAGGCCGACGACGAGGACGAGTAGTCATGACCGCGGAGCCGGACCGGTCCGGCCAGGGGGCATCTTCCACCGACACGGTGGAGGGTGCCCTCGCGGTGCTTCCGGGGCCTCGCACCGAGTCACCGCTCGGCTTCGAGCGGGAGTGGCAGCGGGTGGTCGCGGCGATCGGGCAGGCCGCGTCCATCGACCTGATCTGCCACATCAACCCGGACGGCGACGCGCTCGGCTCCGCGCTGGCGGCCGGGATCGCGCTGCGCTCGCTCGGGCACGAGGTGCGGGTCTCCTTCGGCGAGGACCCGCAGGTGATCCCCGAGTCGCTGGCCTTCCTGCCCGGCCAGGAGCTGATCGTGCCGGCCGCGGAGGTGCCCGACCGCCCGGAACTGGTGCTCTGCTTCGACGTGGCCTCCGAGAGCCGCCTCGGGCTGCTGCACGCCAAGGCGTTCGCGGCCCCCGTCATGGTGGTGATCGACCACCACGCCTCCAACCCCGGCTTCGGTACCCACCGGCTGATCGACCCGGGCGCGCCCGCCACCGCCGTCCTCGTGGACGAGCTGCTGCGGCGCCTGCGCGTCCCGCTCGACCAGGCCCTCGCCACCTGCCTCTACACCGGCGTGGCCACCGACACCGGCTCCTTCCGGTACGCGGCCACCACCCCCGCCACCCACGAGCTGGCCGCCCGGCTGCTGGCCACCGGCATCCGGCACGACCTGATCTCCCGCACGCTCTGGGACACCTCCTCGTTCGGCTACCTCAAGGTGCTCGCCGCCGCGCTGGACCGCGCCGTGTACGAGCCGGCGGCGGCCGGCGGCCTCGGGCTGGTGTGGACCTGGGTGCCGTACCAGGACCTCGCGCTGTTCGGCGTCACCGTCGAGGAGATCGAGGGCCTGATCGACGTCCTGCGGCGCCCGGCCGAGGCCGAGGTGGCGCTCGTCCTGAAGCAGGACCCGGACGGCACCCTGCGCGGCTCCTGCCGGGCCAAGGGCGCCGTCGACGTGGCCGCCGTCTGCGCCGAGCTGGACGGCGGCGGGCACAGGTTCGCGGCGGGCTTCTCCGCCCGCGAGGACGTGCCGGCGGTGATCGCCCGGTTCCGGGCGGCGCTGCCGGCCGGCTGACGCTCTCCCCCTGATTCCCCCCGACTTTTCCTCCGTACGGAAAGAACTGATGAAGCGCAAGGGAACCGGCCCCGACGGCCTGGTCATTGTCGACAAGCCGGAGGGCATCACCTCGCACGGGGTGGTCGCCAAGCTGCGGTGGCTCGCCGGGACGCGGAAGGTCGGGCACGCGGGCACGCTGGACCCGATGGCGACCGGCGTGCTGGTCATCGGCGTCGAGCGGGCCACCCGGCTGCTCGGCCACCTGATGCTCACCGCGAAGACGTACGAGGCGACCGTCCGGCTCGGCCAGGACACCGTCACGGACGACCGCGAGGGGGACGTCACCTCCGCCGCCGACGCCTCCGGCGTCACCCGGGAGGCGGTCGACGCCGGGATCGCCAAGCTGACCGGCGAGATCATGCAGGTGCCGTCGAAGGTCAGCGCCATCAAGATCGACGGCAAGCGGTCGTACCACCGGGTGCGCGAGGGCGAGGACTTCGAGATCCCGGCCCGGGCGACCACCGTCCACTCGTTCACGGTGCACGGGATGCGCCGTGCGGTCGCCGAGGACGGCACTGCGGTGGTCGACCTGGACGTCACCGTCGAGTGCTCCTCCGGCACCTACATCCGGGCGCTGGCCCGGGACCTCGGCGCGGACCTCGGCGTCGGCGGGCACCTCACCGCGCTGCGGCGCACCAAGGTCGGGCCGTACGGCGTCGAGTCGGCGCGGACACTCGAACAGCTGGAGGAGAAGCTCGAAGTCCTGCCGATCGCGGAGGCCGCCGCGGCCGCGTTCCCGCGCTGGGACATCGACGAGGAGCAGGCCAAGCTGCTCTCGAACGGCATGAAGCTGGCCGCCCCCGGGATGGGGGTGGACGGCCCGATCGCGGTCTTCGACCCGGAGGGCAGGTTCCTCGCGCTGGTCGAGGAGACGGGCGGGCGGGCGAAGCCGGTCGCGGTGTTCGTGGGCTGACCCCTGCGGGGGCAGGAGGTACCCACGCCGGGCGCGGGCTCACTCGTACGGGCGAGCGCGCGAGGTGAACGTGCGTGGTGAACGGCGTGGGAGGAGTGGGACCCCCGTGCCCAGGGGCAGCCTCCCCCGCAGGGGCGGACCGACCGGCCCGGCGGGGGAGGGCGGGGGCGGATGGCCGGTGCGGAGCTCGCGCTGCTGCGGATCTGCGGCCCGGACGGGCGGGTGCGGGGCCTCGGATTCGTCGTCGACCTGCTCGGGACGGTGCTGACCGCGCACGAGGTGGTGGCCGGGCCGGGCAGGCTGGTGCTGCACACCCCCGGCGGCCAGACCCGGGTGCTCGGGCCGGAGAGCGTCGAGCCGCTCCCGGAGTGCGGTCTCGCGCTGCTGCGGACGGACGCGGTGGGCGGCGTGCCCGTACCGCCGCTGCCGGTCGCGGCGGCCGAGGCCGGACGGCCGGTCGCCGTGCCGTACCTGCGGGAGGGCCGGGAGGAGCCGCTGCTCGCCCAGGGCGCGGTGTTCTCGACCGGTACCGCGATGTACCCGTGGGCCGACACCTTCCACCTGGTCGAGGGCGCGCTGCTGCTCGACCTGGCGCAGCCGGGGGGCCGGGCGACCCCGGGAGCCCCGGTGCTCGACGCCGAGACCGGGGCCGTGCTCGGGGTGGTCGCCCCGGGGCTGCGCGGCGGGCACCGGGACGGCGTCCCGGCCGCCGCGGTGGCCGGCGCCGCCCCGGCCGGGGTGCTGGCCCGCAACGCCGCCACCGTGCCCGCGTACGGGCGGGCGCTCAACCTCGGCGGCGTGCTGCAACTGGCCTCCGTACAGCTCGGCACGGCCACCGCGGGCCCCGGGCGGATCGCCGATCTCGCCGCCGACCGGGTGGACCGCCCGGACGGCCTGCTGGGGGAGCAGCCGCAGGAGACCGTCACCGTGCTGGTCGGCGCGGCCGGCAGCGGCCGGAGCACCGAACTGGCCGCGCTCACCGTCCGGCGGACCGGCGGGCCGGACCCGCTGCCGACCCTGTGGCTGCGCGGCGCCGGCCTGGCCGCCGCCGACACCTCGCTCGCCGCCGCCGTCGGCCGTGAACTGGCCCGCGCCGCCGAGCTGCTGTCCGTACCGCCCCCCGACCCGACGGCCGCCGGGCTGCTCTGCGCGGCGGCCGGGCGCCCCCTGCTGGTGGTGCTGGACGCACCCGAGGAGGCCGCCGCCGCGGTGTCCGAGAGCTGGCACCGGGCGAGTGCCGAGTGGCTGAGCGCCGCCGGGGCCCGGCTGCTGACGGCCTGCCGGCCCGAGGAGTGGGAGCGGCACGGGGCCGCCGCCGCCCTGCCGCACGCGCTGGGCCCGCTGCCCGCCGAGGCCGCCGACCGGGCGGCCCGGCGCTACGGCCTGCCGCCGGACTGGCTCGCCGACCCGGCGGACGCCGCCCACCCGCTCGCGGTGCGGCTGGCCGGTGAGCTGTCCGTCGCCGGGGTGTGCGGTCCGGCCCCCGGGCGGCCCGAACTGTTCGCGGCCTACCTCGACCTGTGCTGCCTGCGGGTCGGCCGCCGTCTGGTGGCCGGTACGGAGGTCCGCCGCCCGGGCGCGCACCGCCGGGGCGCGCCGCGCCCGGCCGCCGGGCCCGACTCCGGTGACGGCGCGGGCCGGCTGCGGCGGCAGGCCGCCGTGGTGGCCGGGCGGATGCACGAGGCGGCCCGGCAGATGCTGGCGGTCGGGCACGGCGGGCTCGGCCGGGAGGCCTTCGACGCCCTCTTCCCGGTGGAGGACGGCTGGGCCCGGGCGGTGCTGGCCGAGGGCCTGTTCGTACCGGCGGGCGACGGCTACCGGGCCGGTCACGAGGAGTTCGCCGAGTGGCTGCAAGGGCAGCACCTGGACCTGGACCGGGCGCTGCGGTTACTCCTGGCCGAGGACGGCGCCGGCCCGGACGGCCCCGGGGTGCCCCGGCACCGGGTGGGGCCGGTGCTGGCCGCGCTGCGGCGGCTCGCCCGGACGTGGGGCGCCGAGGCGCTGGACCAGTGGCTGCACCGCCTCCAGCGTGCCCTGGAGGCCGCCGCCCCCGGCAGCGAACCCGCCTGGTGGGCCGGGCGGCTGCTGGCCGCCGCCCTCGCCGCCAGCCCGGACCTCACCGCCCACCGGCCGCTGCTGGAGCGGCTCGCCGAGCGCGGCGAGCAGGGCGGCGAGTTCGGGCCCGCCTTCTGGGCCGCGCTGCCGCTGGCCCCCGGCACCCGGCTGGAGCTGCTGCGCCGCCTGGTCCGCACCGACGGCCCCGCGCAGACCTTCCGGGCCGTCACCGCCGACCTGCTCACGGCGGACCCGCACACCGTGCTCCCGCTGCTCTGCCGCTGGCTCGCGGACGGCGGACGGCTGCCCGCCCGGCCGGGCTCCACCGTCGCCGACCTCGCCCACGACCTGCTGTACGCGCACCGCAGGCTGGCGCTGGACGACCTGACGGAGTGCCTGGTCGCCGCGGCCCATCCCCGGGCCGACGCCCTGCTCTCGCTGCTGGCAGCCGAGGAGCCCTCCGCGCTCTGCCGCGCGGTGGACCGCTGGAGCCACGACCCGAGGCCCGAGCGGCATGTCGCGGCGGCCGTGCACGCGCTGCGCACCGCCCCCCACGCCACCGGCTCCGGCCCCGGCCTGCTCCGCTTCACCGCGCTCACCCTGCTCGCCCGGGACGGCGAACCCGGCCTGCACGGTGCCGCGTTGGCGCTGCTGGTGCTCGATCCGAAGACCCGGGTGCGGCACCTGGCGGCGGCGCTCGCCGCGTACGCCGCCGACGACCCGTTCGTCACCGCCGAGGTGCTCGCCCCCGCGCTGGCGAGCGATCCGGGGCCGGTGCTGGCGGCCCTGCGGCGGCGGTTGGCCGCGCCGGGCGGGGCGCCGGCGGAGGGGCTGCGGGTACTGGCGGGTGCGGCCGACCCGGCCACCGTCCGGCGCGGCCTGGAGCTGGCCGCCGAGCTGCTGCGCGAACGCCCCGAGCGGGCCGCCCAGCTCGCCGAGTACCTCGACCGGGTGCTCGCCCGCGGAGCGGACGCCACGCCGTTGCTGGCGGTCGTCCCGGGCCTGCCCGTAGCCGCCCGGCGGGTCTTCGCCGTGCTGCTGGCCGAACCCGGACCGCCCGCCCGGGGCCCCGCGCTGGACGTGCTGCTGGCCGGTGAGCGGGATCCGCTGGTGCTGACGGCCGTGCTGGAGCGGATCGCCGAGACCTGCTCGGAGCACGAGCCCGCCCGGGCCAGGGAGTTGGTCGAGCTGGCCGGTGCCGGGGCCGGACCGGCGGACGCCGCGCTGGTCCGCTGCGCGGGCCGCTCCGCCGCCTTCGCCCGGCTGCTGGCCGAGTGGCCGTCCGCCGGGCCCGCCCTGCGCGGGGGCCCGCTGCTGGCGCGGATGCGGGCCCTGGTGACGGCCGGGCGCGACCCGCAGTACGCCGCCGCCGAGGCCGAGCGGGACGCCGGGGGCGGGGCGCCGCGCGCAGGGGGCCTTCCGGTGCCGAAGCAGGGACGGGCGCATGGCACGCTATAGGGGTTCGGGTTGGAGCGTTTGAGCGTACCGAGCGTACGCGCGTACGGAACAAGGAGCGGTCAGGGTGCAACGCTGGCGTGGCCTGGAGGAGATCCCCGGGGACTGGGGGCGCAGCGTCGTCACCATCGGATCGTTCGACGGTGTGCACCGCGGCCACCAACTGATCATCAGCCGGGTGGTGGAGCGGGCCCGCGAGCTGGGCGTGAAGGCCGTCGTGGTCACCTTCGACCCGCACCCCAGCGAGGTGGTCCGCCCCGGCAGCCACCCGGCGCTGCTCGCCCCCCAGCCGCGCCGCGCCGAGCTGATGGCGGAGCTCGGGGTGGACGCTGTCCTGGTGCTGCCGTTCACGCCGGAGTTCTCCCGCGAGTCGCCGGAGGCCTTCGTCCAGCAGGTGCTGGTGGACGCGCTGCACGCCCGGCAGGTCATCGAGGGCCCGAACTTCCGCTTCGGCCACAAGGCGTCCGGGAACGTGGCGCTGCTCACGGAGCTCGGGCGGACGGCGGACTTCGACGTCGAGGTGGTCGACCTGCGGCTGCGCTGCGCGGCCGGTGAGCCGTTCTCCTCGACCCTGGTCCGCAGACTGGTCGCCGAGGGCGAGGTCTCGGCCGCCGCCGAGGTGCTCGGCCACCCGCACCGGGTGGAGGGCGTGGTGGTCCAGGGCGCCCAGCGCGGACGGGAGTTGGGCTTTCCGACGGCGAACGTGGACACCGTGCCGCACAGCGCCGTCCCGGCGGACGGGGTGTACGCGGGCTGGCTCACGGCCGACGGTGAGCGGATGCCCGCCGCGATCTCGGTCGGCACCAACCCGACCTTCGACGGCACCGCCCGGACGGTGGAGGCCTACGCGATCGACCGGGTCGGGCTGGACCTGTACGGCCTGCACGTGGCGGTCGACTTCCTGGCCTACCTGCGCGGGATGGAGAAGTTCGAGTCCATCGAGGCGCTGCTCGACCGGATGGCCGACGACGTCAAGCGGGCCCGCGAGCTGACCGAGGGCTGAGCGGGCCGAAGGCTGACCGGGCCGGCCGGCAGCCGAGCCGCGGCCGCTGCGGCGGGCGGCGCGG
>NZ_BAAANT010000047.1:0-43572 GCF_039529945.1 Kitasatospora kazusensis
GCTTCACCACCGGCGCGACCGGCCCCGGCCGGACCTCTTCAACCGCCTCAACCGAGGCGATCACGTCGCTCATCAGGTGCTCTTCCTTGATCGGGAGATACACCGGTCACCGGGCTCTGTCCCGTAATCGGTGGTAGCGCTGTGTAGTGATCAGCGGAGGAGGATGCGGTGGCGGAGCAGGGGGAACCCGGCTCGGCCGTGCATCTGCCTCATGATCCGCTTGGTCCGTGTGTTGACGCCCTCGGTGCGGCCGTTGTGGTACGGGAGGGTGAGTCCGGCGTTGACGGCGGCGCGGTCGAGTTCGAGGCCGTTCGCGAAGGAGTGCAGGTGGGGCAGGTCGGCGGCACGAACCGTGGTGATCCAGTCGGTGAGCTTGACGTCGTTGCCCTCCGCTGGGGTCAGTAGCTGGGCGAACTCGCTGGTGAGGCGGGCGAGTTCGGTCATCTCGGGGCAGGCTTTGGTGAGTTCGTGCAGTAGTGCGGTGTCCTTGTCGCGCAGGTTCTCAGGGCGGGTGAGCAGGAGACGGGCGAAACGCTGCGGGGTGGTGACCGGTTTATCGCCCTCGGCGCGACCCTGGGTGATGTAGCGGACCAGGAGGTTCGCGCTGCCGGTGTAGCCCAGCTCCTTGATCTCGCGCAGGAGGTGGGTGACGGGTACCGCAGGGTCCTCGGCCCGGCGCCGACGCAGGTGGTCGCGGTAGGGGTCGACGAGCGTGGGCTTGTAGCGGGGTGCGCGGCGCTCTGTGGTGGGCTCCTTCATGCGGGCGTAGCGCTTGACGGTGTTCAGGGCGACATCGAGGCGGCGGGCGCATTCGAGCAGGCCGACGCCCTGGTCGAGCAGGTGGTGGACCCGCTGCCAGCGTTCGCGGGTGGTCTGCTCGCGTACGCTCCCGGGCCGGGCGGGGTTCACAGCGGTGGCCCAGCAGGCGGCGTGGGAGCGGACCTCGGCCAGGACCTTGCCGCACAGGTTGCTCCACAGGTGCCATCTGTCGCTGACCTGCACGGCTTCGGGGAGCCTGGCGGATCGCCTCGCCGTAGGAGGCGGAGCCGTCGCGGCAGACGTATTCGGCCCCGGGGTGCTCGCGCAGCCACGCGGCCAGGGTCTGGGCGGTGCGGTCGGGCAGGACGTCGATCCGCTCGCCGGTCTCGGCGTCGATGATCACTGTTGCGTAGCGGTGCCGGCGCTTGAGGGCGAAGTCGTCGATGCCGAGCACGCGCGGGACGCGCAGCGGCGGTGCCGCCCTGCGCATGAGCGTGCGCAGGGCGGTCGAGCGGGAGATCGCGCAGGCCAGCGAGCGGGAGAGTCGGGCGCCCGCCCGGCCCGCTAACTCCTTGACGATGAAGCCGAGTTGGTCGGCCAGACGGTTGGTGCGACGCTGGTAGCGTTCCACGACGCCCGGAACCTGCTCGCGGAACGTCTGCCTCGGGCAGCCGAGCACCGGACAGGCCAGGCGCCGGACCCGCACCGACGCCACGACCCGCCGTCCGTCCACCGGCACGTCCGCGACCACCCGCCCGTGGAAGCTGTGCACCCGCCCGGTCGGCTCCCCGCACACCGGGCACGGCACCGGATCGTCCCGGGTCCGCGCCGATACCCTGATGACCTCGCCCTCGTCTGTCACACCCTCGATGACGAGGGCTGAGAGTCCCGAAAACACCACATTCACAAGCTCATTGACATCGCGCACATCATGCCAACGACGGCCGTCACCCTTCGTTACCACCGATTACGGGACAGAGCCCAGTGAGCGGTGGGAACTTCTTTGATGGGGTTCAGCGGCGGGCGGCGGAGAGCCGTCCGTCACCGATACCGTGGAGACCCGCGGAGCTCGCCGGCTCCTGAGCTGTGGTCAGAGGCCGGCCTCGGTGATGATGCGATCCATGCGGGACGGTGGCAGCGCGGGGTTGGCTGCCGCGTCGTCGGCGACCCCGGGGTCGGGGTCGGCCAGCAACTGCTCCAGGAGGTCTTCGGTGGCACCGGGGTGGCGGGCGGCCCCGGCTCGCAGGAAGGACTCCTCGCAGGCGGCGAGGGCCCGCAGCTGGGGCAGGGGGAGTCCGGGGTCTTCCAGGGCGTGTGCGCGGGTTTGGGGGTTCGGGTCGTGCGCGAGGCCGCGCAGCTCCTGGCGTGGGAAGTTGGGGTGCTCGACGAGCAGGGGGCGCACCTTGGGGTTCTCCCCGTGGTCGCGGAGCAGCCGCAGCAGGGTCTGGGGCGGGGTGTCGGGGCGGCGGGCGGCGGTGCGCCGGACAGTGACGTCCGGGTCCTCGTCCAGCAGTCGCCAGGAACGATCTGGCAGGTCGCGGCCGGTTGCCACGATTCGCCGGAACGCCGTATGCGGGCTCTGCAGATGCTTCAGGCGCTCGGTCAGTGGCGCGGCCCGCAGCCAGTCGGGCTCACGGGACCAGTGGAGGGCGATCTCGGCGTCGATACTGCCGGCGGCTTCCTCGGCCCGGACCATGGCCAGCAGCCGGTCGCGGTCCGTGGGTGCGGTGTGGCGGCTGTAGGCGACCGCGACCCGCACGAACGGGCTCGCGCTGTCCCGCAGCCGCTCCACCATGTCGGCGCTCAGGTGCGGGTTGCCGGCCACGGAGTCCAGCACGTCCTTCTCCCCGGTGGCGAGCAGCCGCTCGAACTGGTCGGGGGACAAGGGAAGCCGACGCGCGATGTTGGCCCGGACGGCAGGGTCGGCCAGGCAGCGCTCGTAGTACTCGGGCGGGACACCCGGATGCCGGCCTCGCGTGGCCGCAGCCCGCACCCTGGGGTCCGGGTCGGTGAGCAGCGCCCGCTGCACGGCCATCGGCCGATCCCTCCAGGCCTGCGCGACGGCCGCACGCAGTTTCACATCCGGGGCGGCGGCCAGCTGCTCCGGCTCCTGTCCGTAGACCTCGACCAGGTCCCCGATGCCCAACGCGACGCCGCGCTTCACCATCAACTGGACGAAGTCCGCAAAGGCGTTGCGGACCGCCGGGTCGGGATGTCCGGCGATCGTGCGGCGTATCGCCGGGGAGACCCGCCTTCTGTGCAGCAGCACCGCCGAGTCGCTGCCGCCGTGGGCGAGCAGCGCCTCGGCCACCGCATCCGGCAGCCGGCCCTCGCGCATCGTCAGCCCGTGCCGGCCGGCCTGGTGCGCGGCCAGGCGCACCAGGATCCCGACCGGGGCGGCCGGGTTCCGGCCCAATCCGGACAACTGCGGCTGTGCGAGATTCACCATGCGCCCACGCTACCGGGGCCGCGTAGAAGGCTGGAGTCCACCGGGGAGGCAACGACAGCGGTGACCGCTGCTTCCGGCCCACCGAAGGCGACGACCCGGATCCATGGCCCCGTGGTGATCTGGCTGCGGGGCCGGCGGCTGACCCAGCCGCGCCGTCTCCAGGTCCAAGGTGAGCGCGTCGCGCAGGGCGAACAGCGTGTCCAGGTCCGCATACTGCGGCAAACGCCCGCCCCGGTCCGCGCGGCGGCACACCGGCGACCGCAATGGAGACCGGCACCTGGCGCCGCGACGGGGCCTGCTTCAAAAGCTGCTTCGAGTGAGCGGTCAATCGGCAACGAGGATGTCGGAAAGGCTCATGGCGGGACGGCCAAGCATGGCGGTCAGCGTGCGCTGCTGGCGCTCGGTCAAGGAGGTAACGAAGACCACTGCGTCAGCCTTGGCCTGGTCGCAGGCCTGAGCTACCTCGCGGACTTTTCCATAACTCAGCAAGGTCCGCGAGGAGTAGGGCAGAGCCATCTTCTGGGCCCCGCCATCCGAGACGCCTCGTCGTTGCACAATCTGCACGGCGACCCGAGCGCCGCGCGCTGCCAGTTCTGTGGCGGCCGACGACATGAGCGTTTCGAAGTCCTTCTGCTTAGCGGAGAAGTAGCCAACCAGGACTACATCAGCGTCCACTGTCGTGAGCCGGAACGCCTGGCGCTGGGCCGTCTCCGCCGGCACACGGCGGCCCAGGCGCCTGTCGCGTCTTCGGGGCTGATGCATGCGCCACAGGCTAAATGCTTGGCTACCTGCACCGATACCGCGTTTCTCGCCGGCCGACCGACGCAGGCTCGAACCCGGCCCCGCCAGCACAGCGCACACTTCCTCGAACGGGGCCCGATCATCCACATTCGGTGCCCATCCCGGGGCACCCCGGCCGAGCGTCCGACGCCGGCAGGTGGAGTCAAATCTCGCTTACACAACGAGGGGCCCAGGGGTAGGAGGCGGAGTCAGAACTGACTGATAAGTGGAGCCCGACCTCACATACGAAGCCACCCGCTGGACGGTCCGTTCGGCGTAAGCGAGGACTCGCCGCGGATGAAGTCCGACGGCACCACCCCGGTTACCCGCGCGGGCCGGATCGCTTCTCACTGACGTCCAGTTGCCGAGCACCACCAGCACCTGAACCCCGCTCGCAGAGCCGCCCAGCGGGAGGTACTGCCGACAGCACTGGCCGCCCCCGTTGCCGGCGGTAGGCTGCGGGCAGGTGCCGGCGACGGTTGAAGAGACAAGACGGTGTCCGCTCAGACGGAGCACGCCAGCAACGAGCCGCTCTTCGTACAGCCGGCCACCACCGAGGCGGCGCTGCGCGCCGCAGTGAACCGCCTGCACGCACCGCCCGGGCCCTGTTCGACCACGAGTTCCGGGCCGCGCGGCAAGAGGCGATCCAGACCGGCAGCGTCGTGCCGACGCACGCCCCCCCTGCACCGCCGGGCGGAATGGCTGTGCATCGAGCGCCACCCCGCCAGCACGAACTCGAAGATCGCCCAGGAGCCGCCGGACACGGCGACGGTGAAGCACAACAGTCCGGTCGAGCACGGCACCTCGGGGATCCCGAAGGCGCCCACCTACGCGCGCGGCCCGTACCAGCAGTGGTACCTGCAGGACCAGCGCGGGGACGGGGAAGGGACCGACGACAGCCCGTGCGTGCGGATCCTGAAGGCCGCCGGCCGGCCGGTGTGAACCACCCCCGCGAACAGGAAGGAGGACCGGAGCATGGACTTCGCGGAGCTGTCCGGGCGATGGCGGTCGGCGGTCGGGCCGGACGTCGCGGCTGCCGTGGTACCGCTCGGCATCGACGACCAGGGCAGGCTGCGGGTCGCCTGCCACAGCCAGGCGTGGCGCCGACAAGTACAGGCACTGGAGTCTGTGCTGGTGGTCCGGTTGAACCGCGAGCTGGCGGGCCTGGCCGTGACGGGGATCGTGGCCCAGGAGAGGACCGGCCCGTAACCGGCCCCACAGTGGGTCTCCCTCGTTCACGACCGGCAGGCGCACGCCCGAGCCCCATCCGGCGGCCACCCGAAGAGATCGCGAACCCGAGCCGACCGCCGCCGCCGGGGGACTACTCCAGACGGAGGCAGGCAGTGACGCTCTGCCCGGGGCGGGCGTTGGACGTAGCATGCCCAATCCCGCATCCAGCCCCAGCCACGCCAGCCCCGCCCCACCGGGAAGCCCACAGCAACTGCCGTACCTGCTGACCGCCGCCCAAGGCCAGGCGGCCCGCACGCTGTTGAGCTACGCGGTGTCGCTGCCCCTGCCCAGCACCGATGCGCAGCTGCTGGCCGCGGTGCTGGCCATCCGAGGCCGGTGCGGACACCGGATGCGGCTGACCGACCTCCGCGAGGAGGTTCATGCCGCCGCCCGGCCGTATGCGGACCGGCTCAGTGCCCACGACGACGACCACAGCCACCGGCATGCCAGTTCGCCGGCCGGGTAGGCCATCAGCACCACGCTGCCGCCCTGATAACCCACCTCGGCGCAGGGAGCCTCCTGCAGCGTCAGTTGCCCAGGTTCGGGCCCCTGGTCTCCTTCAGGTTGAGCAGACTGACCCCGTAGAACAGGGGGTAGATCGTCCCGTCCGGGTACTGGATCTCGGCGCTGATGGTGACGCCACTGGGAATCGTGCTGGTTGGCGGATGATCGTACTTTGGCGCCACTTTGTAGAGGACTGCCGCTCCCGGGCTCGTCCGGGCAAGGTCCTTCACCTTGAGGTCGACTTCGTCTTCGTAGCTGCGCATGCTTCCCGCGCTGGTGTTGAGCCCCACTTGGTAGCAGAGGAAGAGGTTCGTCCAGTCAGCCTCGTACCACCCTTGCCCGCCCAGGAGGTCTGCGATCAGGTGGCAGCGGGCGAGGTCGACACCGGGGGCCTGGGCCTGGGCGTCCCAGTAGCCGGTGACGCTCTTCGACTTTGTGGCGGCGCTGCCTTTGCCGAGTGGGGCAGCGAGGCATGCCGTGGCCGGACCAGCCCGGGTGCCGGGCCGTGTCGCCACTGCCGCTGCCGTGGGCGGAGGGGTCAGTTTGTTGCGCGCCGGGACCGGGTCGCCGGTGTTGAGGATCCAGCCGCCGCCAGCGCCGTTGAGGCGCGCTCCGGTCGGCATGTTCTTCAGACAGTCGGCCTTGGAGTTCGGGGACGGCGGCGCGGACGCGGTTCCGCCGGCCGGAAGGGGGGATGCCCCGGGGAAGGCAACGAACTGCTTGACGGTCATGCGCTTGCCCGCGACGATCACTGTCGCCATGCCGCCGTTCTTCTTCTCCGTTCCCGTCCGCCTGGCGGCGGCGCTGAAGATGGTCTGACGGGGCGACGCGACCGCACCAGGGTCCAGGACCTTCAAGGCCGTGTAGGTGCCGTCAGTCTCGCGGACCAGCGCGTCGTAGGTGTCGGTGGGGGTGCCGAGTTGCGACGCCTGAGCAGGGGGCAGCGCTGCGATCGCCGCCGGTGTGAGGTAGGCCGTTCCGGGTCCGGTTTCGACGGTGGCGCCGGTGCGCTTCGCGTACTCCTGGATGGCTGCCCGCTGCGGCCGGCTGGTCGGGGTGTCGCCACCCTGGCTGTCAACCCCATGGGTTCCGGCGACTGGGTCGGCCTGCGGCTGCGGGCGGGCGGCGTCTCCGCCCTGGGCCATGGAGGCCACCGCCGCCTGCGGACTCCCATCGACGGCGAGGCCCTGGAGGGCTTCCGCGATCTCTTGGAGGAGCTGCTGGCCCATGGCTTCCAGCTGCAGCTCCTCGCTCTGCCGCGCGCTGTCCTTCTGCCGGTGTGCGGCCATGGCCGTGTTGAGGTTGCTCTCCTGCGCGGCGAGGGAGGAGGCCCTGGCATCAAGCTGGGTCTGCTCGGCTCCGATGGAGCCTGCCAAGGCGTCCAGCTGGCTCACCTCGCCATTCAGCTCGTCCGCTTCGCTGTTGTACGCCTGGGACCCGACCGGGTTGGCATTGTGCGCGTCGATCCTGGCGTTCAGGGTGGCCTGTTTGGCAGTCAGGTCGTTGGCCTTCTGCCCAAGGGCGGTTTCCTCACTGAGGACGGCCGATTCCTCCGCGTTGGTCGCGCTGGCCTGCTGGGTGAGCGACTGGTTCTCAGCCTCCAGGTCCTTCTCCTGCTGCCGGTTGGCCGTGACCCGCTGGTTGTACGACGAGATTTCGGAAGGCAGCGTAGTCATGAACGAGCTGATCTGCGGCATCTGCCCGACGAGGTCGGCACTTCCGCGCTGAATTGCTGCCGGTGGGGCCACCGTGTCGGCAACGGCTTGTGCCGTCGGGTTCACGGCTGACCAGAGCACCGCGATGAGCGTCAGAGAGAGCAGGCAAGCAGTACGCCGGCGGGCCACCGGTTCACGAGTGGCTGTCCTGCCCCGTGCGCCGCCGCTCATCCGCTGACCTTGCCCGCGAAGCCGTCTGCGATCTTCGATGCCACCGCCTGGCCGTCGCCCGCTTCGCACACGGCGACCTGGAGCAACGCCGGGCCCTTCAGCCGAGCCTGGCGGTAGCAGGCCCACCCCCCTCCGCCGTCCTGCGTCGCGGTCCAGGCGACCGCGACCGGCGTAGGTTCGTAGGTCTTGTAGGCCCACTTCGACGTGCGCCCCGCGCCGTCAGTGCGGGAGGAGGACGGGCACCGGCCGAGCCCATCAGTCAGTACTTTGAGCGCCCCGGCGGCCTTGCCGTTGTCCGGGAACACCCCGATGGCCTGGCTCACTGTATAGCTGCCCGTGCCCTCGGCGTCCTGGTACGTCGCGGACAGGAAGGCGCTCCACCCGTTCCCGTAGACCGTCCGCGTCACCGGCCCAACCGCCACGGCACACGACGACGGTACGGCAGCAATCGCCGGGGGCGGTTCGTGCGACGTGGCGCCCGGCCCCAAGGAGACACCGGCCAGCACGCTGGCCTGCTGCGGAGACAGCAATTCCGCTTGCACCGTTCCCACCACCAGGCGCGCGGGGCTCTTCCCCTGATGGCCCGGCCATACCCGCCAGCCAACTGCCGCCAGCACCAGGCAGACCGTCGCCGCGCCAGCAGTCAGCCACCGCCAGCGCACCCTGGCCGACCCGCGGGACGGACGCTGCTCGGCATCCACACCTGTCGAGCTCTCGTGGGACACGGCAGCACCTGGTGCTCCAGGCGTGCCGCCCGTCGCCACGCCTGCGGCGTCGCTCCGACCTGTATTCGGTAAGCCGTCGGACATGCCAGTCCTCCTCTGTGTCACGGCGCCCGTGTGGGGCCACGTCGGCGACTTGGTACCCGAACTACCGGGCTGCCAAGCTTCCCGGGGCCTACGCGGGGGGCACCGCGACTCGGTGCCCGCCGCTCATGCTGGCGACAAGTGTTCCCAGGGTCCAGGTCAAACAACCGGCCACAAATGGCCGGGCAGCCGAAGCTCCCACGGCAGCTCCCAGCCAGAGCCGAAGGGACAAGATCCTTAGACAGGTTGGCATGGCTCTTGAATGAGACGGTTGGACGACGTGCAGGTCATCACCGTGGAACGGGGCATTCCGAATGCGGGCCTACAGGTTGGCACCCCGAGGCCCTCACCACGGCGCGCAGCTGTTCCTGGTCCACATCTGCCCGGCGGCAGGGACCCCCTTACGGCCCGTCAGGGAGGACGAACTGACTCATTCGCGGCCTGGCGCGCCCCACGCTGGGGCATGATCACAGCGTGAGCATCTGGTGGGTGGGACGCAGGGACGATCTGCTGGCGGAACTGGCGGACGCGCTGGTGCTCTTCGGCGCGGAACCGGTCGAAGACCCCGGTATCGGCGAGCTCGCGCACACCACCGCGGCTCTCGCGGGGAGTACCGCACCAGTCACCGGGGCCACGGCATCCACCGAGTCGGGGACCTGCTGGAACGGGCCGCCACCGAGCTGCGGACCGCGGACCGCTTCCGCGGCACACTCCTGCCCGTCGTCAACCGCCACCTGCGCTGCGCCACTTCCATCCTGGCGCAGGCCCGGGCCTGCCTGCAGACGCTGGCCGGGCCAGCCGGCAGGGAGCACCCCCGGGCTGAGGGCGGACCGGTAGAGGCAGCGTGAGTCCCGCCCAGACCCGCTCGAACCCCTGACGGCTGTACGTCCACGCACCACCGCCCCTGAGCCCCGTAGAGGGCTCGGCACGCCGGCGTTCACTCGCGCACCGTCCGCGTTCGGCACCGTCCGCCCAAGACCGGCGCCCACCCCGCCTTGCAGGCCTCGGTTACCGGCGAGGGCCCGTGCGGTCCCGGGCCGGCATCCGGTGTGTCGGCGAAGGCCCCGCGCACGACGCGCCGGCCCGTGCGGGCAGCAGGCTCCGGCTACCCGCACGGTTGACTGGTTGCCAGCTCGTCACATGGCCGGAAACGGTCCCGGCCGGTGCACGGCGTAGCTAGCCTGCTCCCGTGCCCAACTACACCACACACGTGCCGGGGTGGACCAACCTCGGGCCGCTGTCCGCCGATCCCCAGAAGCAATTCGTCCGCGAGGCACGGCAGGCGGGGGAGAGCGGCGCCGAGGCGGTCCTGAAGTTCCGCGCCTACAAGTCGGACCACAAGCGCGGCCATCGCTTCCACAGCGAGGCGCAGCAGATGCGCGAGCTGACCCTGCAGGGCACCGCGGGCGTCCTGCCCGTCCTCGACATCGACACCGGGGCCGAACCGGCCTGGTACGTGATGCCCCGGGCCGGCATGCTTGCGGACGTCGTCGCCGAGGCGGTGACCCTGCAGCAGATAGCCGGCCACATCCTGGTCGTGGCGCAGACTTTGGCCGGCCTGGCTGCGCGCGGTATCTATCACCGTGACATCAAACCGGACAACCTGTTCTGGTATGGCGGCGGCCCGGTCCTGGCCGACTTTGGCATCGCCTACTGGGCCGAGCCGGGCCAGACCGCTGAAGGAGAGAAGCTGGGGCCGATGTGGTTCATGGCCCCCGAGATGCGCGCCATGGCCCAGGAGGAGACGGGCCGGCACGCCGACGTCTACTCGCTTGCCCAGACCTTCGCCGTGTTCCTGCATCCGGGACGGGACATGCCGCTGCCCGGCACGTTCCGCGCCGGGACGGAGGAGTGCCACCTCTACGACCACTGGCTCGGCGACCCCGACGCCGTCCACTCCCTGGAGCACCTGCTGGAGGCCGCCACCCGGTACGAGACCAGCGACCGGATCACGATCGGCGACTTCGCCCGGGAACTCGATGTCTGGCTGGCCGGCAGCCCGACCCCGATCACCCGCAACGAAGGGCTCCGCAGAGGCTGGGGCCCCCAAGACGAAGGCGACCGTGACCGGGCCGAGACCCGACGCATCATGATCCGGGCCGCCGGGTCCCTCGCGGCGAGCGTTGGTTCACCGGACGGCGCCCGCGAATACCGCCTCGGAGACCCGGATGGTCCCATCCTGCTCGGGTCCTACGAGTTGCCCCAGGTCGACCCCGACGGCTTCGAGACCGACGGTGAGCTGAACTTCATCATCGTCCACCCCGGCGGCCGGCGAACCATCCTCTGCGCCGTTTTCCTGGGCAGAGAGGTGTCGTTCACCGCAGAGGTCCATCGGGCCGCCACCGACGGTTGGGAGCTGGACCGGCAATGGCCGCTGACTCCGTGGGCCAGGATGCGGCTGCCCTCCGCCGCGCAGGCGCTGCACGCCCTCGCGGGGCAGGTGCAGCAGATGGAGACCTGAGCTTCTCCCGCTCTCGACATCCTCGGGCCGCACCAGACCGCCCCGCAGGGCCGCGCCGGGGACCTCGTCCCTGGGGCTCACCGGCTGCTGCAGGGCGCCCCAGAAGCAGGTCCTCGGCTCAGCCCCGGGCCTGTGCGGGGCGGACAGGGCCTGCGGCCTCGGCGGCGGCCGCCACGAGCCGGTCGAGCAGCGTGTGATCGCCCAACTCGACGCAGAGCAAGGCCCGCACGAACACCCGCAGCTCGATGGCGCCCTGGGGGAACTCGAAGCACCGGTGGACGTTGCCGGATGCGAACCGGGCAGGATGCCGACAACCGGCGAGCAGGCAGTGCGCCTCCGCCGCGAGCGCGAGCTGCTTGAACGCCTCGTGCTTCTCCGGCGTCGCCTGCGCGTCGCAGCCCAGGTGATCCAGCGTGATGCGGTGGTGCTCGGACCCCTCCTCGACGGTCAGACGGCCACCACCCGGCGTGACGGACCGCCCCTGCACGACCTGCCCGTACGGGTGGGCCAGCGGCAGACCCACCTCCCGGGCGTGCAGCGGCGGCAGCCCGTCGAACCCGACGTACGGGCCCAATACCCCACGGTCGACACCCAACGTAGCCCTCCCCCAGCGACAACACGGCCTGACCGAGCCCCAACAAGCAGCACACCCAGAGCCCGCACCGGCTACGGACACCAGACACCTCGGCGAATCTACCCGCCACGCCCCCGCCACCGCAGCCCCTTCCACACGAGAGCACCCATGTCCGCTCTCCCGACGCCAGCGCCCCGTCCCCGGCCCGATACTGGCCGAGTGCCCGCCCACACCGAGACCAACGTCCGGCTACCGCACTGCGCACTCGACGCCCTGGCCGCCGTCGCATCGCATCGCGGCACTTCACGAGACGAGACGCTCCGCCAACTGCTCGCCGAGCACGTCGAAGCACAGCAAAAGCTCGACCCCGACGACCGTCTGACCCACATCTCGACCGTGCTGCGCTACCCGCCACCACCACGCTGGCGCAACGACCCCAGACACGACACACCCGTGCGGCTGCGCGCCCCCGCCGCCCTGCTGGAACGGGCCCGCTCCGTCTCGCTGACACTGCCCGGCCAGCACGAGCGCGCCCACAGCGACTACCAGAGCCGAAGGCTCACCGACGCGGTCATGACCGCCATCGCGCGCACCGAGCCCTTCACCGACGACTTCCTGACCGGCCTGCTCCCGCTGCTGCGCCACCGCGCAGCGCTCGGCCTGTGGCGGCTGACCACCGCAGTCACCAGCACCACACCGGAGAGGATCCTCCTGACCGAGGCCGAACACCTCCGCATCAACATGGCGTGGCTGGACGAGGCACCACCGCACGACAGCCGCACCGCCGAACAGCGGCACCTGCTCCTGACAGCCGAGGCCCTGGAGGAGGAGGAGGCCTGGCACTCCCCAGAACGCTTCCGGGCAGCCGCCCGCCTCGCCCGACACCTCCTCACCGGCCCCGACGCCAAAACCGGCGAACAACTGCTCCACACCCAGGGCGAGGAGTGGCACGAGCAGTACCAGGACGCACTCCACGCCCAGGACCCGGCCGCCACCTCGGAAGAAACCACCGGCTACGACTGGACCGGACGCGGCGGCACCGCCGTGTGGCGGGCCCACCGCCGCGTCGACCTGCAGGACTTCGAGGACTGGCTGATCAGCCGCGAGGACACCAACACCAAGCGCACGATGCCCCGGCCCGGCTGGCTGCTGCGCACCCCCGCCACCTGGCACGCCCACGCCCCCGCGAGCCGAGGACCACTACCCGAGCCGTACGCGACCTGGGTGGCCGAGGGCCGGGCGCTGGCCTTCCCCCACAGCAGCAGGCAGGCAGTGTGGCCCCTGCTGCGCTGCCCTGGCACCGGCTGGGAGCCGGTCCAGGCATCGAGCCACTGACCCGGGCAGCCGCCGCCCTGCAGCCCGACACCGTCACCGGCTTCATCGAGGCCGTCCTCGTCGACTGGAACCACGAGTTCGAGAGCGACTCCTCCCTCCCCATCTGGCTTGACCTCCCCGCGGACAAGGCGCAGGCCTTCGGCTTCATCACCGGCCCCGAGAAGCTCGAAGCCATGGCCGCAGCCCGCCGCGCGACCCAGCGGCACATGGACGACGTCATCAGCGAGTTCAAGGACCACGGGCTCGGCGAGGAGCGCCTGCAACTGCTCCGGGAAGCCCGGAGCAGCATCCGCGAGTTCCGCGCCTTCGCCAGGCAGTTCGACAAACGCATCGCAGCGAAGTCACCCAGACCCGGACCACGTGGCGCTGGCCAGGTCCCTCGGTGGCCGACACCCTCCTCGACGGCGCCGCAGCCGGCGTGGTGGAGTGCCTCGCCACTCAGGCCCATCGGCGATCCGGTCTGCTCATCGAGTACGCGCAGCACGAAGCCTGGCAGCTCGCGTTCGGCCGCTACAGCCGCCGCATGTGACACCCACCGATACATCAAGCTCCTCACCCTGCTGAAAAGTGGACCCAGATCCGAGCACCACAGCCCTCGGATCCCCGACGTCCCGCGCACCACCCCGGTGCGCCCGCCCGACAGGGGAGACCTCGCATGAACGCAAACCGTCCACTGATCACTGCCGTCGCCGGCGGCATGTCCACCCCCGCACTGGCCCTGACGGGAGCACCGTGGTGGCTGACCGCCCTCGCCTTCGGCTGCTTCGCCCTCAGCCTGCTCGTCGTCGCCCTCCAGTCCGTCTTCCCGCAGGAATCCGCGCACCGGCTGGCCTGGTGGCGCGCCCGCTGGCGCCACCAGCAACTGCGGCGTCAGAGCCAGCACTCCCACCACCTGGCCACCGGGCCCGGGACGAGGGCCGCCCGCCCCGACAGGCCTGCCCTACCGGGCGGCGGGTCACCAACCCACGAAGCGACACGCCACGACTGCTGAGGCCGGCGAACCTACGCAGGTCAGGCCCGGACGGCGCCCCGCACCGTCCGTAACTCGTTAGACCGGAACCCCACCACCACCGGCCGCAGCTGGCACGGACGTCCACCCGCGTCGCAGGGCGGCCGATCGGGGTATCCAAGCAGACGTGGCGTACCCGCCGGGACGCCGGTCCCAAGCCGCCGTCGGATGCCCCACCGCCCAGCTGCGTCTGAGCACCACCATCACCACCGCGGTCGCCCACCCAGCATTCCCAGGGTCACCCGGGCGTCACCGGGAGACAGTCCCGGCCCCGAGCGGCCTTCGCGGTCTGTGCCCGGGGCTCCTCGACAGCGCGTGGACCGGTGTCCATGGCCTCGGTGGGCAGCAGTTCCATGGCGGCAACCGCGGTGCGGGCCGGCTTGTCGCGGCGCTGTCCGAGCGGGGCCTTCTGGTGCCGGACCATCGCCATGGTCGCCGCCAGGCCGCCCGCCTTCGCGCCGTCCTCGAGCAGCCGTGCCTGACGCCCGCCGGGGCGAGACGGCACACCGGCCACGGGCCGCAAGGCCACCTGCCTCTCCGCCGCTGGGCCGACCGCCCGAAAATGCGTTGTCCCCGCTGGCAGTCGTGCGTCACAGTGGGCCCATCGCGCACGACGACCTGGAAGGAGCGCGACGATGAACGGTTTCACCTGCTTCTCGTATCAGCGCTCCCCATCGAGTTCCCGGACCAGCGGGACGTCCTCGTAGCGCGCTTCACCGGCCTCACCGCCGGGCCGCCCCGGGGATGGGTCCCCGTACGGGCGGCCCTTTCTCGTGTGCCGCCCAGCCGCAGTGCCGGATGGTGCAACTGGCAGCATGCCTGACTCTGGATCAGGGGACTCGGGGTTCGAATCCTCGTCCGGCAGCGCAGGCACCGGGAGAGTTGGCCGAGTGGTAAGGCAGCGGCTTGCTAAGCCGTAGTCGGGTGCAAGCCCGCGCGCGTTCGATCCGCGTACTCTCCGCGCAACAGAGAAGTTCACTGGAGGAGTCAGCCGGCAGGCGGCGCCGGCCTCGGTCTTGAAAACCGCCTGGGTGCGCGAGCACCCGTGTGGGTTCGACCTCCACTTCCTCCGCCAAGGGCGAGCTGGGCACTGGAGAGCCCAAGGGTCTGTAACACCCCCGCTTCGGCTGTGCCGGTTCGA
Organism: Kitasatospora kazusensis; assembly: GCF_039529945.1. NCBI lineage: Bacteria > Bacillati > Actinomycetota > Actinomycetes > Kitasatosporales > Streptomycetaceae > Kitasatospora > Kitasatospora kazusensis. The sequence continues at coordinate 14,935 of NZ_BAAANT010000047.1, forward strand.
CTCCGTCCTCGCCCACCACCCCCTTCCCCCGTACCGCGCTGCGCCAGTCACCCGACAGCCAGCGTGCCCACACACCGGACTCCCCGCCGGCCAACGAACCGGCACAGCGCCGCCGTCCGCCCCGGTGCCGGGCCCAGCACCCGCGAACCTCCGGCCCACCGCGCCCTTCCGTTCCCGCCCGGAGCCGCATGACACCGCGCCAGCTGTCCCTCGGTAGCAGCCACGGCTTGCCGGACCGGTGCCGTGTCGGGCGCAATCACCCGTTCGAGGGACCGACACCGGGGGTAGCGGGTGGATAGCCTCCTGGCAGGGCCGCGCTTCGGGCGCACGGGAGGGACCGAGGAGACCATGACAACCGCCGTCTCGGTGGGCGAGAACGAACTGCGCACGATGCTGGCGCAGCGCAGCGGCCTGAGGGAGGACTCGCTCTGGTACCCCGCCCACGACGTACCGCGCGCCTTCAAGGTGTCGTGGCCGCTGACCGCCGAGCAGGCCGAGGACGTACTGTCCGACCTCCTCGACGGGCTGCGCCGCGTGCTGCCGACGCCTTCGACGGACGGACAAGACGGCCCCGGGCGGCGCTACGTGTACCTGTCCGAGATCACCGACCGCTACCAGCGGTGCGACACCCGCCGCATCCTCGAACGCATCCAACGCGCCGGGGCCACTCCGGCCAGCCCAGCCTTCGGCGGCGAGGACTACGATCCGCGCTCGGAGCAGGGATGGGGCGCCCGCCCGTCCGCCGCAGCCGACGGCGACGGCGACGGCAAACCGAACTGGGACTGGTGGCGCGCGGTGCGCCAGGCGGGCCCGCGGCCGTTCCACCGGATGCCCGACCCGTACGTCGGGGAGGAGGGGCCGCCGGTCGACCGCGCACTCGATCTGCGGGAGAGTACCGGGCGCGGTGCGGCCTACCGGGCGGCGCTGACGGCCGCGGTGCGCGAGGACCCGCGTCAGATCGACTGCTGGGCGCACCTGGGCGGTGACGCTCTCGCACGTGCCGCCGCCGACGGGCGGGCCCTGTCCGAGGCGCTGGGCTTCTACCAGACGGCCGTCGCCGTCGCCGAGCTGTCACTGCCACAGGCGTTCACCGGTGTCCTCGCCTGGTCGGAGCTGGACAACCGCCCCTTCCATCGGGCGCTGCACGGCCTCGGCCTGACCTGGTGGCGCCTGGGGGAGACGGCGAAGGCGGCGGCGGTCTTCGGCAACAGTCTGTGGACCAACCCCGATGACAACCAAGGTATCCGCTATCTGATCGGGCAGGCCGAGGCAGGCGTCCCCTGGCACCTCGCCGAGGGAGACTGACCAGCTCACGGCGCTTGCCACCGCAGGCGGAGCCGGCTGGTTCGGCCTGCGGTGGACGGGATGGACGGCGGTGGTCCTGCGCCTGCGGCAGGCCGCCCCCGGCCCCGCGGCGTGGCGCTGCGCCGGGGTCGGGCTAGCTAGCGCGTGGTGGCGCCGGGCCCGGAACGGTCGGGGTGACGTGCTGTCGGGAGCCGGACCAGCAGACGGGCTCCGCCGCCGGGGCCTGGTTCGATGGCGGCGGCGGTGCCGCCGAGGGAGCGGGAGATGGTGCGGACCAGTGCGAGTCCGAGGCCGGCGCCGCCCTCGGAGCGGGTGCGGGCGGGGTCGAGGCGGACGAAGCGGTCGAAGACCCGCTCCCGGTCGGCCGGGGCTATGCCGGGGCCGTCGTCGTCCACGGTCAGGACGGCCCAGCCGGCTTCGATCCGCACTCGGACGAGGACCTCGTCGGCCGCGTAGCGGGCCGCGTTGTCCAGCAGGTTGCGGATGATCCGGCCGACCAGCACCTCCCGGCCGTGGACGACGGCCGGCTCCAGCTGCGGTGCCCGGAACCGTGGGACGCCGCCGCCGTGGGTCCGTTCGGCGATCTGCTCGGCGACGAGGTCGCTCAGGTCGACGGTGTCGGTCTGCGTGGTGCCGTGCTCCCCTTCCTCCGCGCGGGCGAGCAGCAACAGGTCCTCGGCGAGGGACTGGAGCCGTCTGGTGCTGCTCAGCGCGTCCGTCACGACGTCCGGCCAGGAGGTGACCCGGTGGGGGTGCGCCAGTGGGACTTCCAGCGAGCTGCGCAGGGCCGCGAGCGGGCTGCGGAGCTCGTGCGAGGCGTCGGCGACCAGGCGGCGCTGCTCCAGCAGGGCCCGTTCGAGCTTGTCCAGCGTGGTGTTGGTCGTCTCGGCCAGCCGTCTGATGCCGTCCCGGGCGGGTGGGACGGGAACTCGTTCGTCGGTGGCACCGTCACCGATCCGGACCATCCGTCGTCGGATCGCCTCCACCGGCCGCAGCGCGAGCCCGGTCACCGACCAGGCGACCAGGGCGACGAACAGCGTGGCAAGGGGGGTGAAGTACCCGTCAAGCACTAGGTTGACCCCGGTCGAGGCCACGTCGGCGTCTGTCGGATCGATCAGCATATAGACCGCCAGCGTCTGAGGCGGCAGACCGTCGCGCCCGGTGTACATCTTCAGCTGCGCGGTGGTGAACGGCCCGACGGCCCACCGGCAGAAGGTGATGGTGTGACCAGCCAGCGAGCGGTAGCCGTGGAGGTTCGGACCCTCGGGGGTTGGACCGTCGGGGACCGGATCGCCGGGGAAGCGGGCGATGTACGTCGGGTCCGTCCACGCGCCGGTGGCGTCGGCCGGGGCCGGTGGCAGTTCCGTGAACCGGTCGCTGTGTGTGTCCAGCTCGTACAGGCCGAAGAGGTTGCGGGCGTTGAACCACTCTCCTCGCTGGTCGACCATCACGTACGAGATAGTGGTGGTCGGCGGCGCGGGCAGGTGCAACGTCAAGGCGAGGGCGATGCTGCGCCCTTCTTGGTGGGCCTGGTTGACCGACATCGCCAGGACCTTGTCGTGCACATAGAGGCTCGCCGCGTGGCTGGCCTGGGAGCAGACCAGAGCGGCGGCGGCCGCCGATGCCAGCGCGGCCCGGGTTCGGACCGCGAGTCGGCGCCAGAGCCGTAGCCGGGAGAGGGGACGTAGGCGGTCAGCGCGCAAGGGGAACCAGCCGGTAGCCGATGCCCCAGACGGTCTCGATGGCGCAACCCGCCCCGGCGGCCGTGAGTTTTCGGCGCAGGGCCGCGATGTAGACCTCGACGATGTTCACGTCCCCGCGGAAGTTCGAGTCCCAGACGGCGTCGAGGATCTCGCCCTTCGCCACGGCCTGCTGAACGCGCCGGGCCAGACACTCAAGAACTCCGAACTCCTTTCCCGTGAGCCGGATTTGCTGTTCGCCGACGGTGCATCGGCGAGCCGCCGGGTCGATCCGCAGGTCGCCCGCCGACAACACCGCGGGACGCCCCCTGGCGCCACGGCGTACGAGTGCGCGCAGGCGGGCCGTCAGTACCGGGTAGGAGAAAGGCTTGCTGAGGAAGTCGTCGGCGCCGCAGTCGAGAGCGTCGACCTCGTCGTACTCGCCGTTCTTCGCGGTGAGCATGAGGATCGACACCGGATTCTCGGCGCGGCGCAGTTCCTCGCAGACCCGGTAGCCGCTGAGGCCGGGAAGCATGAGATCGAGCACGATCGCCGCGTACTCCCCGGACTGCGCGAGCTCCAGCCCCCGGAGCCCGTCGAAGGCCACGTCGACGGCATAGCCGTCGGCCCGCATGCCCTGGCCGAGCAGTTCGGCCACCCGTACCTCGTCCTCGACTATCAGCAATCGCATTGCGTCAGCATAGTCAACTCGCCATGTCCATAGTGATGTTGCCTGAATTGCCGGGAAGATCCGGTCCGTGGGGGTAGGGAGACTGCCTCGTGGACGGATCACCAGGTCTGAAGAAATCCTCAGCTCTCCTCAAACTTCATTCAGGGTGATCGCCCTACTGTCATTCACGCGGACCGGATATCGCCGGCGGGTGGAGCGGGAAATGCCTGCCGGACATCCCCTGTCCGCTGTCGGCGGCTCAGCCGTCGGCCCCGGGCCTGGGGTTGCTCGAAGGCGCTTCCGCGCAGTCCGCGCGGGAGTCGGCATCACCGTCACATCGGAGGAACGGTCATGGCTGTCGTGCGGATGGAAGGAACACCGTTGAAGAGGATCAGGACTGCCGTGGTCGCGGCCGCCGTGCTGGTGGGCGTCGGGATCGGCATCGCGCCGGCCCAGGCCACCACCCTGGCTCCGCACACCGTCGGCAGCTGCACCAGCCCGCAGTTCGGCGGCGGGTTCTACTGCGGGGATGCCTACGGCAGCGGGCAGAACTTCTACACCTTCGAGGACGGCACCACGCAGATCTTCGTGATCGGCATGGACCATGCCGTGTGGAGCCGCTGGACCTACCTCGACGGCGGCATGAGCAGTTGGATGTCCCTGGGCGGGTACCTCACGAGCAAGGTCTCCATCTCCAACGCGGACGGGGGGTCCTTCACCATCGGCGCCATCGGTGGCGACGGCCACACCATGTGGTACCGGGACCGTGACGGCGGCGGCAACTGGACCGCCTGGCACGAGTAGAGCCTGACGGGGCGTCGGCTGCGGCAGCACTGCCGCAGCCGGGCCTGCCCCTGCCGGACGGACGTACCCCGCCCGACGTCAGCGTGTAGGCCATCGTGAAACGGGCGGCGCCCACGAGCATGGCGGCCCCCCAGATCACGGTGTACACCCACCAGATCCGGGCGGAAGGCCGGTTCGCGTTCCCACAGGGTGTCCCAGGAAGTGCCGTCGGACGTGCTACCCACGCCGACGCCAGGAACCACAGGCCGGCGAAAGCCGTCACCCAACCGGTCCTTCGCCGGCATGAACCGGGTGCTCCCGCTGACCAACGAGGCCGCGACCCCCGGCAGCATCACCACCGCCACGAAGGGCCCCAGCCCGTCCAGGCGACGCTCCCGCGCCCGCGAGCAGCGCGGCGAATGTGCTCACACCCGTGGAAGAGCGCGGTCGGCACCGCCACGTGCCAGAGCAGGGCCAGCAGGAGGCGCCGATTGCTGGGGTGTGTGCTCCGGCCGGTCACGGTTCCCGCCTGGTGACGAGCTCGGCCGGCGTCGTGACCTCGCGGGCGCACTCAGCCAGGCTCAGGCGCGGTGGGGGTGGGTAAGCCGCACGATCGCCGAGTTGATCGCGGACTTCACGGCGAGCGTCACCAGGACGGTGTCGCACCGGCGGAACTTCCTGCGGTCCTGGACCCCGCACACGATCGGCTCCAGCGCATCGACATCCGCCCGGGCTGACGTCTCCGCGCCGAAGGCCAGCGCGCCGTTCGCGTCCCGCAAGTCCTCGGTGGCGGACTTGGAGTGTCAGGGGCACGAGGGGGTCGGCGGGACGGTGTCCCCGCGTCCGGGCGTCCTTCTCCTCCATGTCTGGACCGCCCGCCCGCCCGCCCGCCCGGCCGCCCGGCCGTACGGACCGGTGCGGCGGAGATGACCGGCGCCGGGGCATGGCGCCCCGGTCCCGGTGCGCGGAACCTGGCAGCAGTGGCGCACCGCAGGGAACGGCGGCGTGCCGCGAACGGGGGGGCTGCCGGGCCTGCCTCCGGTCTGTCCGCCGTCCCGCTGTCGGTTCTTTCCCGTGTTGGGTTTTTTGCTGAGGAAGCGTCATGGATACCGATCGGCCGGAGTGGGCGGTCGGGTAGTGCAGCAGGTCAGGTTGGTGGCCCCCGGGGGCTGGAGTGAAGGGGGCAGGGCTCGTGGCTGACGCATCGTTCCATATCGACCTGGGGGAGGTGGAGGCTGCCGCGAAGCTGATCCGGGGCATGGTCGACGACCTCCAGGGGCCCACCAACGACCTGGAGGCCGTGGTGAAGCAGGTCACGGCCACGGTGTACGGCACGGACACGCTGGGCAAGGCGTTGACGGGTGCGGGTTCTTCGGTGGGTGGGTTGGCGGAGCACCAGCAGCAGGTGCTGGCGGGTATTCAGGAGTACCTGAAGAACTCGGCGGCGATGGCGCAGAACCTGCTGACCATGGTGGAGCAGCACCGTGCGACGGACGACCTGCAGGCCTCGGAGATGAAGCGCGTCCTGGACGGCGGCGCGCCGTCGTCGCCGGGGACGCCCACCAGCACGCCGACCCCGGTGGCTGTTCCGGTGGCGGCGCCCGGGCCGGTTCCGACGACGGTGACGGACTCGGGGTACCAGGACCCGACGAAGCCGAACCTGGACTACAACAAGCCGCCGCCCACCCGGCTGGAGCCCGGTCCGCGTACGGGCGCCGGTGGGCGTCAGCTCATCTGATCGTCAGAACCCGTTCCGTGGAACGGGTTCCCCCGCCCGCCGGATCGTCCGAGTCCGGTGGGGCATCGAATCGTCATCCAGGACGGCCTCGACCGGCCGTCGACTGCCGCCGTTTCCCGCGCAGCCGGGCAGTCCGTCCAAGAAAGTGACTCGTCATGATCGAGCTGCCGTCCGACCTCGCCGACGTGCTGAAGACCGTTCAGAGCAATCCGAACGGTACGGACATCGCCTTCCCCACGGGTAACGAGGACCTGTTGGCGGACCTCGCCCAGGCCTGGGACAAGTGGAATTCCGTCGCGGACACCCATGTCCAGGGGATCGTGGCGAATGCGCGGCGGGCGGTGGCCAGCATGTCCGGGCCCGCCGCCGACACGTTCCAGCAGTACCTGGACAAGTACGCGGGTCGTCCGGACTCGCATGCGCAGACGACGTTGCAGGCGACGTCGGCGGTGGCGCAGTCGTTGCGCGGTGCGACGCAGGCGGTGACGCACACCAAGACCGAGATGATCGGTGAGCTCCAGTACGCGAAGGAGTACATCGCCAGTCACCCGGCTGGGAAGCACGATGACGTCGCGCAGTCGGAGGGTGTGAAGCAGGCGGCGCAGACGTATCACACGTACGTCGGCCAGGTGGGGACGAACATCGACTCGATGCTGCGGCAGAGTGCCGGGCACATCGAGGCGATGACGGGTGCTGGGAAGACCGCCTCCCTGACCGGGACGGGCCCCAGCGGTCCCGGCGGCAGCGGACCGGGTGGGACGGGTCCGGGGTCCACGCCGCCAGGCGGCCCCGGGACGGGACTCGACGGCCTGACGCCGCCGCCCGCTCCAGGTGGGGCGGGTGGCGGTGACGGTGGTGGTGGGGCCGGCGGCGACGGTGGGGGTGGCGCCGGGGGCGGTGCGGGCGGGCACGGCGGCCACCTGCCGAAGATGCCCGCTGGTGGTGCGGGCGGGCACGGGCCCGCCTTGCAGCCGTTCGTACCGAAGATGCCGACGATGCCGTCCTTCGGCGGGCCCGGCAGCAGCAACGGTATGCCGGTCTTCAACCCCAGCTCCATCGGCAAGCCCCCGGGCCTCGCCCTGGCTGGCCTGCCGGGCTTCGACCCCAGCGGGGGTCTCGGCGGTGGCGCCGGGCTGACCCCCTTCGGCGGGGGCGGGGCCGCGCTGGGCCTCGGCGGCGGTGGCGGTGCGGGTGGCGGCTTCGGCGGCGGCGGTGGTGGTCTCGGTGGCGCTCTCGGGGGGCTGGGCAGTGCGCTCGGCGGAGCCGGCAGCGCGCTGGGTGGTGCTGCGGTCGGTGCGGCCGGCGTGCGGTCGGCTGCTGGGAGTGCGCTTGCGGGTGGTGCTGTCGGTCGGGCGGCTGGTGGTGCGGGGGCGGCGGGTAGTCGTCCGGGCGGGAGCATGCCGCACCTGCCCAGTGGCATGGGAGGCAAGGGGGGTAAGGAGGGCAAGAAGGCCAGCAGGTTCGCCCGGCCGACCCGGTTCGGTCTGCAGGAGGGCGAGGAGGAGCCGGAGGCACTGCGCGGCGACCGTGGCGTGGTCGGCCAGGCGACGGAGCTCCAGCCCCGCGACAAGCAGTGGCAGAAGATGCGGCAGCGCTGGATGGACGAGGCCCGTACGGAGGGTCACGGCCAGGCTCAGGGCGCGCCCGAGGAGGCCGTGGCGGCGGAGGCGCCGGCGGCCAGTGAGAACGCCCTGCTCGCGCAGCTGGCGGGTGCGATCCTCGGGCCGGATGCGGCTGCTGCGGCGACTGCTGACGGATCGTCCGGTGAGGAGGGCGGTGCCGAGAAGGCTGCGGAGAGCTCCGGTACGTCGACGGACCAGGCGGCCGGTGGCGGCGGCGAGAACGACGCGTACCTCGACCGGGCCCGCTCGGTGGCGTCCCGTCGCGGTCGGCCGGACTCGGAGCCGGCCGAGGCGCCGTGTACGGAACGCGCCGAGAGCGCGCCAGCCATGCCCGCCGCCGCACCGGCGAGCCCCCCGCGACTGCTGGAGGAGGGCGGGTACCAGGTGCCCAGCCCGTTCATGCGCGCCGCGCTCGCCAAGCTCGCCGCCGCACCGGCGGCCTGACGGTGAACCGCCGTCCCATATCCCTTGCCCGAACGGACGGTCCCCGGACCGGTCGGCCCACCCTGGTGATGAGGAAGCGTCATGGATGACCAGCAAGCCCCGGAATTTCGCGCGGCCGAACGGACCGAGCCCGAGTACACCCCCGCTCATGAGCAGCTGATCACCGCCCAGCCGATGCAGATGCGCGAGGGCACGCAGCCGGGTGAGTCGTCGGCGCAGGTGATGCGTGATCCGGTGGGGGAGCGGGTTGCGGTGCAGGGGTTGGCGCCGGGTGAGTCGTCGGCGCAGGTGATGCGTGATCCGGTGGGGGAGCGGGTTGGGGTGCAGGGGTTGGCGCCGGGTGAGTCGTCGGCGCAGGTGATGCGTGATCCGGTGGGGGAGCGGGTTGGGGTGCAGGGGTTGGCGCCGGGTGAGTCGTCGGCGCAGGTGATGCGTGACCCGGTGGGGGAGCGGGTTGGGGTGCAGGGGTTGGCGCCGGGCGAGACGCCGGCGCAAGTGATGCGTGATCCGGAGGAGGCCGTCACGCCGCGTATCGGGACGGTGATACCGCAGACGCCGGCGGACCAGGGCGTCCCGGCGCAGGTGGCGCTGTCGGGGTCGGGGTTGCCGGGTACGACTCCTGCGGTGCAGTTGGGGGGCGCTCCGGCCTCCGTCGAGGGGGCGCAGCCGGGTGTGCCGGTCGCGATGAAAACGCCTGCACTGCAGGGCACGAGCCAGTCCTCCGGCAGTGGCAGTGGCAGTGGCAGCGGCGCCGGGCAGGGCTTCCAGGTCAGCCCGGAGCAGTACCAGGCGGCGGTCTCGCCGATGCTGGCCGCGTCCGAGCAGGTCATGACGTTGTTCACGGCCCTGAACTCGTACCTGCCGAGCATGGAGTCGCAGGCGCCGTGGGGCAAGGACGAGTCGGGGAAGAAGTTCGCCGAGGGTGAGAAGGGCTACCTGAAGTACAGCGCGGACACCCTCAAGGCGCTGAAGGGCCTGCCCGACAGGCTGAAGTACATCGCTGACGGTCTGAAAGTGATGGCCCAGGGCTACGAGGGCGCCGACAGCGGCGTCACGTCCGATCTCACCGGCCAGGACGGCCAGTTGAGCGCGGTGACGCCGCCGGCCTGGTCGCCGAGCGTCCATACCCCGATCACTCCGATGAACACCTACGAGCACGTGAACCAGAGCGGAAGGCACTGACCCGATGGCTACCGAACTCCCCGAGCCACTGCAGTGGGTCCTGTTGCTTCTCGCCGGTACGCGTTGGCCGGAGCAGGACGAGGACCAGCTGCGGGACATGGCCGATCACTGGCGCAAGGCCGCCACCGCTCTCCAGGACGCCTCGCACGCGGCGGACGCCGCCGTGAAGCAGGCCCTGGAGGGCCAACAGGGCGCTGCGGCAGACGCGTTGACCAAGCACTGGGCCGACTACACGGTGGGCAAGGGGACCGACCAGGACCCCGGCTACCTGCCCAGCACGATCGCCGCCTGCAACGGCATGGGCGACATGCTGGAGGGCATGGCGAACTCCGCCGAGACCGCGAAGATCTCGATCATCGCGCAACTCGGCATCCTTGCCTTCGAGTTGGCCACCGCCGAGGCGGAGGCCCCGGTCACGGCGGGTGCCTCGTTGGTGGAGGTCCCGGTGATGGTGCAGACCACGCGTCAGGTGGTGATGGACTTCCTTAAGACGCTGTTGAAGGAGGCGCTGCAGCACGCGCTGAAGCAGGCCGTGCAGATGGCGGCGATCAACCTGCTGGCGCAGTCCATCGAGTTGGCGGAGGGGCACCGCAAGAGCATCGACATGAAGGAGGTCGGGCAGAACGCGCTGGGCGGCGCGGTGGCGGGGGCGACCGGTCATCTGCTGGGCAAGGGCATCGGTGCGGCGGGCGAGAAGCTGGGCCTGGGCGGGCTGATGGGCACGACCGGCGGCAAGATGCTCACCGGCGCGGCGGTCGGCGTCGGTACGGACGCGCTCACGCAGGAGATCACCACCGGTCACGTGGACACCGGCAGCCTGCTCGGCTCGGGCCTCAGCGGCGGCGCGGGCGCTGGGCTGCACGCGGGCGCGGCAGCGGCGCGTGACCACTTCAGGGAGCCGACCGCGCCGCCGCCCGAGGGCGCCCTCGGCGGTGGTGGTGCGGGTGGCGACCACGCTGCTCCGCCGACCTTCACCCCCTCCACCTCCACTGACCACGCGTCCGGCGGCTCGGGTGACAGCTACCACGGCCCGAGCGCCGATACGCCAGCGCCCGACCACACCGGCGGCTCCTCCGACACACCTACGTCGACCGGCGTCACCGGCCTGACCCCGTTCGGCTCCAACCGTCCCAGCGCGGGTGAGTCGGCCGGCGGCTCGGGCCACGACAGCTCGGCGCCCGCGCCTGATCCCGTGTCGGCGGGCACTGGTCACGGCAGCGGCGACGAGAAGTTGAGTTACCTGGACACCGGGGACGGGACGGTCTACCCGGACGGCACCACCGGCCTCTCGACCCACGAGCCAGCTCCCGAACCGACCCACGAGCCCGCGCCGTCGGAGCATGCGCCGGAGGGCGCTTCGTCCGGTGGTTCGGTCCATGAGGACTCCGCGCCTGCTCCCGAGCCGGCGTCGGGCCATATGCCGGGCGAGGGCTCGACCGGGACCGGGGGTGAGGGTCACGGCAACGGAGAGGAGAGGCTGCGGTACCTGGACACCGGGGACAAGACGGTCTACCCGGACGGCACGACCGGCCTTTCGAGCCACGACAGTTCCGCACCCCCTCCCGAGCCGGCGCCGACCCACCAGGGCGAGACGCTGAACCCCGGTGGCGACACGGTCCCGTCGCACCAGAGCGAGGCCGCTCCCGTCCACGATCAGCAGTCGGTCACCGCTGCCCCGCCCCACGAGGCCGCGCCGCAGCCGGTCGCCTCGGAGAACCGTCCCGCGCCGTCCGAACCAGCCTTCGCCGGGGGCGGCGGGGGCGGCGGGGGCGGCGGGTCCGCTCCGGCGGCGTCCCACAGCTCGCCGGACCTCGCGGGCGGTGGCCACTCCACCGGCAACACCCCGATGCCCGACACCCACCTGGCCGGTCTCGGGAACACCACCCACCTCGACGGCACCCGTGTCGCGAGCGGCCCGGCCCCGACGCGCCCTGCGCCGGGTGACCGCGTGCCCGGCTCGCCGGACGACGTCCAGGCTCCCCCGTCCGGCACCGACGCCCCGGCGAGCGCCACGAACAGCGCGAACGGTGCGAACAGCGGAGCCGTTCCGCCGCAGATGGGCGCGATGCCGCACATGCCCGGGGGATCGGCGCCGCACGCCGCGCCCACTTCGCACAGCACCGCCGCACCGCCGCAGGCCGCTCCCAAGCCCGCCCGCGGATCATCGTTCGTGACCGCCCCCGGCACCGGCGGGCTGAAGCTCGGCCCGATCCGCCCCCGTCCGGAAACGCATGCGCCCTCGCCGGAGCCGTCTTCCCAGACCCCGCACAGCGGCTCGCCGCGAAACGACCAGCCGCACAACGGGAAGACCTCGCCCGGCGAAACCCCCCACGGTGATACTGCGCCCAAGGACGGCACCGCCGCACCGCACCACGAGGACACCGAGCACAACCCGACGGCGCAACCGCAGCCGCACCGCCCGGCCACCGGCGACCGCCCGATAGGCGGCGAGGGCGGCCTGGAGGAGCCCAGCGAACTCGACGTCGCCCGCATCAATGGCGCGGTCCCGCACAATGAGGACGGCACGCCCCAGCGCCACCCCGACCCCAACGAGGGCAACTGGCTCGCCGCCATCAACGGGGAACCCCCGCACGGCCCCGGCCGCAACAACAACTGCGTCGACGCGACCCTGGCCGTCCTCGATACCTTCCACGGCGACCCCACCCCGGCCGCCGCCCGCACCCCGGACCACGACGCCAACGGCCACCCCTCGGACCTCGGCGAGCGCGCCGGCCGCGACCGTGTGGAGAAGAACCTCGGCGCCAAATTCTCCGACCTCGGCAACGGCCCCGCCGCCTTCCACCGCCTGGAGGAAACCCTCCACAAGAACGGCCACGGCTCCTCGGCCGCCATCACCACCATCGACGCCGACGGCCGCTCCCACTCCTGGAACGCCCTCAACCACAACGGCAAGATCACCTACGTCGACGGCCAGACCGGCAAACACAGCGACCAACCCTTCCACGAAGGCAACAACGGCGTCTTCGCCATCCCCCTCGACCCCAACCGCCACCCCACCACCCCCGTCCCCCACACCGACCCGAACCACAACCCCGCCGACGACCGCCGCGCCCCCGAACGCCCCGGCATGGACGCGGGTGGCCTGGAGACGGAGGGGGTCGATGCCGAAGACGCAGCCGCCTCAGGCCGGGCCGAGCGCAGCGATGCAGCTCGGTTCCAGAGGTTCCTGGAGAACGGAGGCTCCCGGGTCAGGATTCCTGACGGAACGCAGTTTATGTTTAGCAAAGGCATTCATTTTAAGAAGCTGCCGAACGTCGCCAGGCCGGTGCGTGTCACATCTGAAGAATCGGTGACGGCAGCTATGGGTGAGGGGGCCATTCTCGAACGAAAGAATAGTGAACAGGAGTGGGAAAACTCGGGCCTGCCATCCTATGAATTCCCAATCAGGGCCGGTGGCGACGATGCTGGCGAAGGTGCCGCTACTAGTGACCCCGCCGCCGGTAGTTCGACGGCGGGGCCCTCGGTGGCAAAACCAACGGTGAAGACCAAGTCAAACAAGAAACTCGATCTCACCATGGAATTCCATAAGGAGAACCCCTACGGATTTGCGCATTATTCGATGAGGACAATCGCGAAGAATGACCATCACCTGACAATTGACAATGCACTGGCAACGTTGGGTTCAACGATAGCCGGACAGGGCCGTGAGGGTGTCCTCCCGTTGGGTGAGTTCATAACGACGCGCGCAGATCATGTTGATGCTCAGGATAAGCGGGATGCCGAAAATGAGAAACCCGGCAAGGGAAAGGCTGTGGTCGGGAAGTCCGGCAAGGCGAAGGCCGAGGAAGACCTCTGGAACAAGGCGACTTTTGGGAAACAGAGCCAGTCGCACGGTTTCAGCAGAATTGACAACTTGCACTTCTATCCGGCGAGGAATGAAAGTGGTGTAACGCTCGCTGAATTCATGAAGTTCACGGACACCTCCCTTGACAGGCTGGGACTGGAGGCGGATTCTCGCACCAAGATGAAGCAGTCCGTCGATTTTCTCGCCCAACGCTTGACGAGTGCTGCCAAGATCAAAGCACCCAAGGACCGGGAGGCTGACGTTCTCTATATGGCCGGGGATAATAAAAAGGGCGGGGTTGTCGAGGTCATGACCTATGCCGTCCAGATGACACTTCACAACAATGCTCGTGCCGTCCCGGCCGCCCTTGAAGCCATGGTGAGGGACCATGACGATACCGGTATTCAACTCGACGAGCATTCCTTTGGCGAGATCAAGGAGTCACTTGTTCCTCGGGGCCCCAGGACTCCTGAAGATTCTGTGAAGATCGCGAAGATCGAGGATGACATGAGGAAGAACGGGTGGAAGACCAAGAACGGCGAAACGCTCGATCCGGTCAAGAAGGCAATTATCGCGCAGTACCGGGATGACGTAATGGACTGGATCAGGAATCCCTGAGCGGTCGGGGATTTTCCGGCTCCCTCGCGCGCACGGGGGACGGTGGAGGATGTTCTACGCATCAGGTAGAGCTCCCCAATGGGCGGACTCGCATGAAAACAGATATGCGCCCGCAAATTTAAGAATCTGATGGAGGAGTTTTCGTGATCAGCCGGGAGCAAGCACTCAGCACGGCCGACGCCTGGCTGAACGCCGGCAGCAGTGACGGTACCGCGCGTGAGGTGCGCCACCGGGAGTTCGATCTCGGGTGGGCGGTGTGGGCGGCGCCCGCGCCGTTGGAGCGGGACCCGGTGACCGGTGAGCGGCGGCCGCCTGCTGATCTGGGGCAGGCCTGTGGGGTGGTGGACCGTCAGAGCGGGGAGCTCAGTGTCTGGTCCTCGATCCCCGTGGACGAGGTCATCGAGGCGTACCGACTGCAGGCCCGTCCTGCCACCGGGCCGGGCAACACCCTCGCCGCGACCTATGCCGACCCCGGCACCGGCCAGGACGCGCGGATCGACCTGACCGCCGCCCCCGGCCGGCCGCCGGTGGAGCACCAGTTGGCGGCCGAACTGGCCCGGCTCGGCGTCGCGCCCACCGCCGTCCACACGATCCACACCGCGCTGCGGCCCGCCACCCTTCCCGGTGGATACCCCGCCGCCCTGATGGAACAGCACTTCCCCGCCGCCACGGTCACCTTCGACCACTCGTACGGCATCAGCGCCCAGGAGCGCGCCGAAGGAGCAGCCGCCCTGACGGAGCGGGTGCAGCGCGAGGTCCGCCCCGCGCCGCCGCGCCCCAGGCGGGTCCCGGTGCCGGAGCCCGGCAGCGTCACTGCGGCGGAACCAGTGAGGGACGTGGAGCTGGGCCGCCGGCTCGCCGCCGCTTTCCCCCAGGTGGTCCGCTACGACGCCGACGACCTGTCAGCCAGTGCGCTGCCCGACGACGCCTGCTCCACGCTCGTCTGGGCCGGCCAGCCCGCCGAGGTGCCGCTGTTCTTCACCGCCGACCGGCTCGAAGAGCCCCCGTCCGGCGGGCTCTTCGCCGACCTGCGCACCCACCTGCGCACTGCGGGCACCGCCGTCGAGCCCGCGACCCTGGACATCCTCGCCGGCTGGACCCGCATCGGCACGGACGGACTCTGCGTCGTCGCCGTCCGCTGCACCGGCGACGAGACCGGCTCCGTCTGGGCGGTCCACCCGCGCACCGGCAGCGGACGCTTCGTCAACACCTCAGTCTCCGCCTTCCTGCGGAGCCTCGTCCTGCTCACCGGCACACGCGCAGCCCTGGCCGGACTCGACCCCGTCGAAGCCGGTGGCGCCCTCGCCGCTCTCCAGACCGCCCTCGCCGAGACCGACCCCGCTGCCTTCCGTACGGACAGCACCTGGTGGTCCGTCATCACCGAACAGCTGTGGCACGGCCTGTTCTGAGCGGGCGTTCGCCGACTTTCGTCGACCGCATATCCGCCCACCCGAAACCCGGCGCGGCCTGCTCAGGCCACGTCGCTCACCCCGACAACACTCGCGCGGGGACCGCTCCGGCCAGATGCCGGAACGCGAACCGTGCGGCAGAGAGGACCTTCCATGACCACAACCAGCAGGCCCGCCCGTCCGTCCGGCCCGGCCGTCAAGATAAGGGCTGCCGTTGTCGCGGCCACCATCGCCTTCGGCGGGCTGGCCTTCGCGGCCGGGCCGGCCCAGGCGGACAGCACCTGCCAGCTCAAGGGCGCGCCGTACGACTGCAGTTACACCGTGACCTCGGTGACGCTTCCGGACGGGACGAAGGAGCTGTTCGTCGTCGGGACCGACCACGCGGTGTGGACGAACTGGAGCTATACCAACGGAAGTTGGTCCGGATGGCAGTCCATGGGCGGCGGTGTCGAGAGCGGGATCACCGTCGGCGGGAAGGCTGACGGCGGCTGGTCGTTCTTCATCAGCGCTACGGGCACCGACGGCAACACCTGGTACCGTCAGCGATCCGCGAACGGGTACTGGGGGCCCTGGCACCTTCCCTGTCCTGAGCCGGACTTCAACTCGTCGTGCTGATCCATTCGCCGACCTGTCGGTGACGGGTCTGTAACAGCCGGCGGTGTAACCCGGGTTGTGTGAGCCTTCGGCGGCCGACGGAGAGTCGGCCGCCGAAGGCGATGTCGAATGCCTGGAGTGGGTGCTGTCACGTTGATGCGCGTGCGTTCGGCTGAGGGTGTTCTGCGGTACCAGGAAGCCTGACGGGCAGGCTGCCTCACACGCCGCACGAGCTGCGGGGCCGTGGCTACGCGGCCCCGCCGGCTGGACAGACCCGGTCTCGTCGGTGTGCCGTCGGGTCGCACCGAAGATTTCGTCCAGGTCCTGGGGCGCCGCACCGTCTTTCGAGTCAGTGAAAGGTGGGGAGCGCGGCGGCCCACTGTGCGGTGGTGGTGCCGGTCACCGCGTACGGGCCGGTGGTGCGGATGAGCTGGTAGGAGTCGGCGGCGGTCGCGTGGCTGACCCCGGCGGAGGTGGCCGACCGGATGGGCGAGGTCTATGCCGGCCGGCTACTCGACGCGCTCCAGGACGACGCGGGCCCGCAGGTCCGGACTCACGACGGCCGGACGATCCTCCGTCTGCCGCAGGCGGGCTGACTGGAAGTGAGTACGGTCGCCCGGTCAGGCTCCGGCTGCCCTCCGCCCGCCCGCGCACCGTTCCGGAATCCGGCAGAAGTATCACCGTCGGCAGTTCTACCGGGCCAAATGCCTGGTCAAGTCGGCCGGTCGGTGATCGACTAACCCACGTCCCCTCTCCCTCCTCCCCTTGGAGCGCAGCCAGTGAAGTTCAGAAAGACCCTGGTCGTCGTGTTGGCCGCGGCGGTCCCGATCCTGGGGCTCGCCGGGCCCGCTTCGGCGGCCGGATCCTCTCCGAAGCCGAACCCGCAGTCCACGTCGAAGCCGCCGATCGCCGCGATGCGCGCAGCCGCCGCCACGCTTGCGACCCGCAACGCGACCGGCACGGTCAACGCGGTGCCGAGCGGGCCGATGACCTTCCACGGCGGCCCGGTGCAGACCGCACCGAAGGTCTACCTCGACTTCTGGGGCTGGAACTCCGATCCGGCGGGCGTGAAGAGCCAGATCATCAGGTTCTACAGCCACGTCGGCGGCTCCCCGTGGCTCGCCACCGTGAGCCAGTACGGCGCGGGCTTCCAGCCCGGTCTGCTCGCGGGGGTCTGGTCCGACCCGACCGGACCGACGATGGCCCAGCCGACCATGTCCGACATCGGCGACGAGGCCATCCACGCCGCCTCCGCCATGGGCGTCACCGCGAGCGTCAACGCCCAGGTCATCGTCCTGCTGCCCACCGGCCACAACTACTCCACCGCATTCAAGAGCGACTGCGGCTGGCACGCCGTCGCCAACGGGAGCCTCCCCTATACCGCGATGCCCTACTTCGGGGACGACACCACCCGCCAGTGCGGTGAGAAGCAGTACTCGGTGGCGGGTGCCTACAGCAAGGTCGGTGGCCACGAGCTGGCCGAGACGATGACCGACCCGTATCTCAACGCCTGGTACACGGATAGCCTGGACGGCGAGATCGGCGACCTCTGCAACTGGCAGGACATCAGCAAGCAGAACGTCAACAGCGCGGCTTTCTACGTGCAGTCGCTGTGGAGCAACGCCTCGAACAGCTGCACACTCGCGTCCGGCGCCTGGACCGGCCTGATGAACAACAACGGTGCCCCGCCGCCCGGCATAGCCTCCGGGGCCTCGCCGACCGTCTCCTCCTTCCAGCAGGGCCGCCTGGACGTCTTCGTCCGGGGCGCCGACGGTGCGATCTGGCACCAGTGGTGGGACGTGAACGACTACTCCGGCGCCAAGGGCGGCTGGAGCGCCTGGGAATCGCTCGGCGGCAACGTGGTCTCCAACCCGACCGCAGTCTCCTGGAGTAGCTCCCGCCTCGACCTGTTCGCCATCGGTGGCGACGGCAACATCTGGGACATGACCTGGACCTCCACCGGCGGGTGGACCGGCTGGCAGAACTTCGGCACCCCGCCGCCCGGCATAGCCTCCGGTGCCTCCCCCGTCGTGACCTCCTCCGGTAACGGCCGCCTGGACCTCTTCGTGCGCGGCGCCGACGACGCGGCCTGGCACGTCTACTACAGCGGCGGCTGGAGCGGCTGGCAGTCCCTGGGCGGCGGGCTCAGCTCCGACCCGACCGCAGTGGCCCAGGACCCCAGCCACTACGACGTCTTCGCCCTCGGCACCGACGGCAAGATCTGGCACGACTCCTGGACCGGCGGCGCCGACTGGAACGGCTGGACCCAGGACGTGGCCACCCCGCCCGCCGGCATCGCCGCGGGCGCCTCCCCCACGGTCGTGACCTGGAACGGCGCCCCCGGCAACCTGGAACTCTTCATCCGCGGTAAGGACAACTCCATGTCCTACAACCTCTACGACGGCTCCGGCTGGGGCGGCTGGGGCGCCCGCGGCGGCAGCTACATCTCCAACGCCGCCGCGATCACCCCGGGTCCCGACCAGATCAACTGGTTCGGCATCGGCGGCGACGGCAGGATCTGGTCCCAAGCCTGGGCCTGACCCCACAACAGATCCGGGGAAGCCCAGGCCGGACGCCATCCGCCTGGGCTTCCCCGGATGGTGTCTCCGGCCACCGGTCTGTGTTCGAGTCGATCCCGGGGGGAACTTCAGCGGGAGTCGTCGGTTCGAACCCGACATGGGGTCAGAAGCGGGCGCTGCGGCGTGGGGAGCCGGTTCGGCTGTCCAGTTCGCGTAGTTCGGCGGCTTCGAGTTGGCGGGGGCTGTTGAGGTCGCGCAAGGCTTCGCGGGCGGCGAGGAGGGTGGCGCGGGCCTCGTCGTTGCGGGCCAGGCGGCGTAGTACGAGTCCGAGGTCCAGCCGGTGAGCGCGGCCCAGGCGGCCAGCTTGGCGGTGTCGAAGGTGGCCAGCGCCTGCCTGAGGGGCTGCTCAGCCTCGGCCCAACGGCCCAGCGCTACCAGGTCGTTGCCGATGTGCCGACGGGTCGCCGCGAGGTAGAGCGTGAGCAGATCGGTCTGCTGCCCGGGTATGCCGGTCCGACTGATCGCCGCGTTGCGCCGGTGGATGTCCAGGGCTTCCTCGGCCCGGCCGGCCTGGCGCAGGTGCTTGCCCAGGGCGTTGAGGGTGGAGAGCCAGGCGAGGCGGCCCTGTACAGTGAGTGACTCTGTCGGTGATCTTCGGATTCTCAGGCGCGGCGGCGTGATCATCGGCCATGCTCGGCTTGGTTCTGAAGGTCGAGTGTCGTAGGCGAGGTGGGCCGATGTCTCTCCGTCCCCGTTCTGGCGTGCAGGTTCCGCCGTTGACCGCGCAGGTGGCGCGGGCGAGTAATCCCCGTGGTACGACGGCGATGTGGGTGCGTGACCGGCTGGACGGACTGTGGAGAGACGAGGACTTCGACGCCTGGTATCCGCGCGACGGGCGGCCGGGCCTCTCGCCCGCCCTGCTGGCCACCGTCAGCGTGCTGCAGTCCTAATGAACCTGTCCGACCGTCAGGCGGCCGAGGCGGTGCGCTGCCGCATCGACGTCAAGTACGCCCTCGGCCTGGAGCTGGACGATCCCGGCTTCCACCACAGTGTGCTGTCCGACTTCCGCGAGCGTCTCGCCGAGGACGGCCGGGCCGACACCCTCCTCGATCTCGTGCTGGCCCGGCTGAAGGAGGCCGGCCTGGTCAAGGCGCGTGGCCGGCAGCGGACCGACTCGACCTATGTGCTGGCCGCCGTGCGGGAACTGACCCGTCTGGAGCTGGTCCTGGAAGCGGTCCGCGCCGCCCTGGAGGAGGCCGCCCGCGACTGCCCCGATCTTCTGGAGGGCTTGGTGGACGAGGACTGGGCCTTGCGTTACGGGCGGCAGGTCCGCCTGGTCAGCCAGCCCAGCCATCCGGCCGCCCGCCTGGAACAGGCCGGCCACGACGCCGTCGAACTCCTCGGCCGCATCCGCACCCACCGTCCGCCACAGGGCCCGGCGGCGCAGGCGCTGCGACAGATCATCCTGCAGAACTTCCTGGTGGACGCCCGCGGACAGCTGCGTCCACGCGCGGCATCCGCACCGTCCCCGCCTTCCTGCAGGCCCTGCGCGAGCTCAGGATCTGGGCGGGCAACCCCTCCTTCCACGCCATGGCACGCCGCATCCAGGTATCCCCATCCACCCTGTGCGACGCCACCAGCCCCGCGCGTACCGCGCTGCCCACCGCCTACGCCGTCCGCTCATTCGTCGCCGCGTGCCTGCCCAACCGCGCACCGGACAACACCGAGGCGAAGGCGTGGCTCGCCACGTACCACCGCCTGCGGGCACAGGAGGAAGACCGCCACCCACGACCCCGCCCACAGGACGACCGCGGACCCGGCACGACCGCACCCGACGCGCCCGCCCCGGCCGCCGAGGTGCCGCCCGGCACGCGCGCTACCCGGAGCTGGCCGATGATGGACGGCATCCCGCCGGAGCGGGCCGCCTTCGTCACGGCGCTGCAGCAGGCCCTGGCCGGCACCGAACTCTCCCAGCGCCAACTCGCCTCCCAGAGCAACTGCAGCCCGGGTACCCTCTCGCGCTACCTGCGCGGATCCCGCCTGCCCACGCTCTGGAACCTGGAGGACCTCCTTGCCGTCCTCTTTAGCGCCGGCGCAGACCGCCGCCTCCTCAGGAAGCTGCCCGACCTGCACCTGAATGCCGACAGATCTACCGGGGACAAGCGCCTGCTCGCGCACCTGTACCGCGAGAACTGCGTGCTGCGTGACGAGCTCGCCCGCGCCCGATCCCCCCGGAGCACCGCAGCCTGACACCACATCCCCGCTCCGTTACGGCCGCGCCACGCGTCCCCGGTTCACTCACGGTGGCCTACCGGTCGGCCCGTTCACAGCCTGGCACGCCACGTGATGGGGCATGATCACCGTGTGAGTACGTGGTGGGTGGGGCGCAGGGACGAGCTGCTGGCGGACCCGGCGGACGCGTTGGTGTTCTTCGGCGCGCCCCCGCTCGACGACCCTGGTGTCGGTAGCCAGTTCCAGTTTTCCGACCACTTCGCTGACCGGATCAGCCTTGACCTGGTGCGATGCATCGCTTCGGTGTCCGCGTCGGCTCGTTGAGGCTGACGGTGATCCCTCTGAGTCCCCTTCGCCAGGCTCGCCAGCGGTCAGTCCGTGATGGTCACGGACATGGAGGAGAACTCTGCTTCGACCACGGCTCCGCTCTCGTCCTGCACAACCAACGCAGTGCCGGCCGCAGTGACATGAAGGCGGTATTCGCCCTTTATCGAACTCGGAGCCAGGCCATCTGGCCTGTTGCGGGTGAAGATGCCAGACGACCATGTTCCGGTCAGAGTCGAGAGGGTCAGCCCGTCTCCCCTGCACTGGCGCGCCTTGCCGATCTTGCCTCGAAGGCGCGGGGGCCGAACCCGAGCCCACTCTGGGAAGGCAGCGCGTGGGGCGGGTGAGAGCATGCCCAAGGTCTCGCGTGTGATGGCGTCTCGAAGGATGCTGCGGAAGTCCTCCCGCTCGGTGATCTCCTTCGCGTCGACCCATGCACTCGGATAGCCGATCTCGGCGAGCGCCGCGACGATGTCGAGGCGGAGAACCAGCGGCGCCTCGCCAATCTCGTCGCGAAGTGCCGGGGCGAAGGCTCCGCGGTCCTGCGGGTCCGAGAAGCCCTTGTCTTCGGTCACGAAGATGACCGGGAGTGGCCTGCCGGCCGCGCTGGACTTGCCAGCGATCTTCGCCTGCACCGACTCCAGGTCGTTGTCCCGTCGGGCTGCGCGAAGCGCGGTCAGGTAGATCGTGGTGTCTCGTCCGCCCTCGCCGTTGGCCTTGCAGGGAGGCCGACGGTCAGCCTCCCGGTCCAGCGCCTCAAGAGCGTCCTCCGGCGCGGTTGGCAGGACGTTGAAGGCCTCCCGCAGTTTGGCTTCGAAGAAGTCGGTCTCCAGTTCCGTAGGGCGATCTGACCAGGCTGTTGAGACTATGCGGGAAGCCGGCCGGACGTACTTGTTCACTTCACGCTGGGCTGCTTCAAGCGCCTTGCGGGCCTGGGTGAGGGCCTCGCGATGCTGCCGTACCGTCTCGCGCAGAACGATGTCGGTGATGGCGAGAGTGTGTCCGCAGCGGCTGGCAGCTGCGGACAACAGGGTCAGCGTCGGGTTGCCGGGAAGAACTCGATGCAGCTGGTTGGCGTCAAGAAGGATCACTTTCGCAGGGTAGTGATGCTCACCGGCCGCCGTCCGGACTTTCCGACCTTGATCTATTGGACTGCGGCATCCCGTTCCAGGAGTTCGGCTTCGAGCGTGGCGATCCGCCGTTCTGCGAAGCGGAGGTTGGAGCGGGCGTTTTCGAGTCGTTCCTGAAAGGTGCGGTGCTTGGCGTGCACGCCGTGCCCGCACTCCGGGCAGTCCAGCGGCACGCGCGGGCGTACCTGGTGGACGGCCGTCCAGGCTCAGCCGCACCCGAGGTCGTCCCGGCTGGCATCCAGCTGGCCCCGCTCCGCGTGCACCGCAGCGATCGCCATCCAACCTTCGCCCGCCGTTCCCAAGCCTGCCCGCCCAGGCCCGCCAGCCAACCGTTGTGACCGCGACGGGCCGCAAACCGGTTCGCACCCGGCAGCTGACGTGCCGTACAGTCAAGGTCACCGACGCGGGGTGGAGCAGCTCGGTAGCTCGCTGGGCTCATAACCCAGAGGTCGCAGGTTCAAATCCTGTCCCCGCTACCAATCCGGGCCCGGTGCGCCAAGGCGCACCGGGCCCGGCCGCGTCTTCCCCGCGAGGGCTACTGCCCCGGTGCGGACTGGGCCCGGCCGCGCCCAGCGCTGCTCCGCGGCTGCTTCTGCCAGATCGACCTCCTGCTCCAGTCCGTCGACGCCGGTGATCACCCGGCCGGGTGCTCCTGGTGCGGGACTACCTCGCGGCTGGGGGCCGTCGGCGTTGAGCACACGGGCCGCCCCTCGCGGCTGGACGAAGACACAGGCAGTCGGTGGCGGCTTTCGCTGCTGGCGCTCGGCGGCTGGCAAGGTGCCGGAGCGGGCTACGGTGTGCATGGCGATCAAGCGGGTTCGGGTGGGGGAGTGAGCGGGTGGCGCAGATCGTGGTGCCGGGGCCGGAGCCGGACTGGCAGCCGGCCACCAGTCCGTCGTACAACGTCGGGAGGAACCCGGCCGCGCAGTTCAGCCTGTGGGTGGCGGCGGCCGGCTCGTTGCGGATGGTGGCCGGGCTGAAGCCGCCACTGGATGTGCTCGCCGCCAGGTTGCGGTTGACGCTGGAACGCAGCTGGGAGGACCTGGGCGAGGTCGACACCGCCGTCTTCCGCATCGAGGGCCTGAACTTCGCGCTGAGCCAGATGACCTACGGCCAGCCGCAGACCTGGGTGTGGCTGCACCGCTCCCACGAGGATGCCGACGCCGCGCTGGAGGTCCTGCTGCGCGCCCTCGGTGTGGGCCCAGGCGCCGTGGAGTTCACCGGGGGTCCGGAGACCGGATTCCACTACCCGGACGGCGCCCGCCCGGCGGCCTCCTGAGCCACCGTCCGGGACGTGGCCCCGCTCTCCCGCTGGCCGGCACGGCCGCTTAAGACCGACGGGGCTGCTTACCGGTGAAGTACCCCCGCAGCAGGCGTTGGTGCGCGCCCGTAGGGGCTGCAGGTCGTTGTCAGAGGTGGGGACTAGGATGCGCTGCCGTGGACGCTGCTGATCTTGACTACCAGGCCCGGACGTTGTCCGGCTGCATTCCTCCGCTCCTGGTCACCCGACTGCTTGAGCTGGGCCACACGGAGGAGGTGGAGTTCCAGGCCGGCCGTGGGGAGTGGTTCTGCGCGCGGGAGTGGGCCCGGCTGCGCGGCGACCAGGGCCAGCAGGGGCAGGCGCTGGAGGTGCTCGCTCCGTACGTCGCGACGGGTTGGTGGCCGGCCGCCCGAGCCCAGGCGGAGCTGCTGGAGGGCTGGGGGCGGGTGGAGGAGGCGATCGCGCTGTCCCGCCCGTACGCGCAGGCGGGAGACCGGTCGGCGCTGGAGTTCTTCGCACGCCTGCTGGCCCGCCACGACCACAGCGACGAGGCGTTCGCGCTGCTGCGTACCGGAATCGAGGACTGGTTCCTCGCCGCAGCCCTGGTCGACGTCGCCGAAGGCACCGGCCTGGACGAGGAGGCCGCGGCGCTGCTGACAGGCCGGAACGACGCGGGCCACCCTTGCGGTGACCCCGGTAAAAACAACCCCGGCTGCGACAGCCGCCGCACCGAACCGTCCAACGCCGTCGGACTACTCGCAGCGATCCGGGAACGTCAGGGCCGCATTGAGGACGCGATCGCCCTGCTGCGCACCCGGGACGCGACCTCCGTCAACGGCCGTGACCAGCTGGCCGACCTGCTGGCGAGGCACGACCGGATCGAGGAACTGCGCGCGTACGCGGCGTCCGAGTACCACGGGCACGCCGCGCGGCGCCTCGCCGAGATGTTGGAAGAGCACGGTGACGTGGAAGGCGCGATCGACGTGTACAGGCAGCCGGGCGAATCGTTGGCCCGCCGGTGCCACGGCGCGGTGCAACTGTCCCAACTTCTGGCCCGGCACGGCCGGGGCGACGAGGCGATCGAGGTGATGCGCACGCTCGCGGACTCTCCCGGCGGCGCGGACGACTGGATTGTCGACACACTGTGCACCCTGTACGCCGACCACGGCCGCTCCCAGGACGGCCTGGCCTACCTCGACGCCCTCAAGGCGCGCCGCGGCGGTGAGGAGGAGTGGGACTACTCCAGGATGCGACTTCCGCTCATGGCCCACTGCGGTCTGCTCGACGAAGCGATCGAGCAGGCGCGGGCGCACCCCGAGGGCGGCACCTGGTACGCGGCCTGGAGCATTTCCGACCTGCTCGCCCAGGCCGGCCGCACCGACGAAGCCATCGCCGTCCTCGAACAGCACGCGCCCTCTAACAGCTCCGTCCTCGCCCAGCGCCTTGTCGACCTCGGCCGCATCAAGGACGCCGTACGAGTTCTCCAACAGCCGAGGATCAAACCGGCCACACCAACTTGGGATGGCGCCTTCTCCGTCGAACCCCCGTTCTGACACTGCGCACTCCGGGCCCGGCCCGTTGGTGGGGGAACCATGGTCAAACTTCGCTGAGGGCAGGACACCTCGATTGAAGAGATCGGCACTCGACAATCCAACTGAACCTGCAACACAGACTGTCATTGACAACTAGGCTTGTCGATATGACTTCTGAGAGGGCGTTCGATACCGATTTAGGCTGCCGCGAGGGGTCTCGGTCGGAGGTATTGCCCGACTTTGTCAGGGCTGGCGGTCAGGCGGGTGGCCATGGAGTTGACCATGGCCCAGTGGATCATCGAGCGTGACCGGTCCGGCAGCTCCTCGTAGTCGCGGTGGAGCCGCCGGTACCGGGACATGATCCCGAAGGTCTGTTCCACGCGCCAGCGGATCGGCTGGACGACGAAGCCCTTCTGCTCCTTGTCGCGGGAGACGACCTCGACGTCGATGCCCAGCGCGGTGCCGTGCCTGACGACGCCGTTGTTGTATCCGGCGTCGGCCCAGGTCTTGGTGACACTGGGCCACTGGGCGGCGAGGGTGTCCAGGATCTGCCTGCCGCCGGCGGAGTCCTGGACGCCGGCGGCGGTGACGATCAGCACGAGGATCAGGCCGAGGGTGTCGGTGGCGATGTGGCGCTTGCGGCCCTTGACCCGTTTCCCGCCGTCGTAGCCCTGGCTCTCGGCCGGGGCGTTCGCCGACGCCTTGACCGACTGGGCGTCGATGATCGCGGCACTCGGCAGGATCCGGCGGCCCTTCTTCGCCCGGAGCTGGTCACGGAGCGTGTCGTGGATCTGTTCGGCGGTGCCGTCCCGCTCCCACTCCTTGAAGTAGCCGTAGACGGTGGTGTGCGGC
Source organism: Kitasatospora kazusensis (assembly GCF_039529945.1). Taxonomy (NCBI): domain Bacteria; kingdom Bacillati; phylum Actinomycetota; class Actinomycetes; order Kitasatosporales; family Streptomycetaceae; genus Kitasatospora; species Kitasatospora kazusensis. The sequence continues at coordinate 40,634 of NZ_BAAANT010000047.1, forward strand.
GGGAAGTCGTGCGGCAGGTACCGCCAGGCGACGCCGGTCCGGGTGACGTAGAGGATCGCGTCGACCACCTCGCGCAGTTCTGTCGTGGGCATCCGCCCCTCGGCGCGGGTCCGGCGCCACTCGGTCAGCATGGGCTCGATGAGCTCCCACTGGTCGTCTTTCAGGTCCGAGGGGTACCGCCGTCGTTCTGTCACACCTGATCAATACCGCTGACACGGACCCGACCACCACGGGATCATGGAATCGAGTCCGTGCCGCGATGCAGAAAGCCGGACAGTTGGGGGGAATCCCCTACCGAACGCCCTCTGAGAGGGCGATAAGAGCCAACTCGCCCTGGTTTATGTGATCGCCCCGGAGGGTTATAGGGGATTTACCGGACAGAGCTCCCTCCAGTGAGGCGGGAGTCACCGTTCGAAGCCTGCCGATGAGGCCGTCCACGCGAATTCCGCAGGAGATGGTCCGTCACCACGAGGAGCAGATCAGGACCAAGTTCGAGGAAACGGCTCTTATCGCCCTCTGAGTGGACGTTAAGTCCCTTTTCTCTCGGTTCGTGATCGCTCGTACGTGTGAACGTCGGCCGTACTGGCGTGCCAGCTCGGGTTCGGGTGATGTTCTGCGGCACATGGACAGACGGGCGTATCCGAGCGACTTATGGGACGAGCAATGGGCGTTGATCGAGCCGATGATCACGGCCTGGAAGCAGGAACGGGTGACGCGATCGGCGACCGGGGCCCCGGGCTCCTGCGATCTGCGGGAGATCGTGAACGCGGTCTTCTACCAGAACCGGACGGGTTGTCAGTGGCGCTACCTGCCCCATGACCTGCCGTCCTGGTCGGCGGTGTTCTACTACTTCGGCCTGTGGCGCCAGGACGGGCTCGACCAGCGGATCCAGGAACTCCTGCGCTGCCAGGTACGGGAGAGAGCCCGGCGATTAGAGGACCCGTCCCTCGTGATCATCGACACCCAGTCCGTGCGCGCGGCCGCCGGTGTCCCGAAGACCACGACGGGGCTGGACGCGAACAAGAAGGTGGTGCGACACGATGCTGCACGAGATGAGTGGATGCGCTGGTCAGAGGCCCGACGACTGATGTCGGCGGCGTAGTTCCTGGCCAGTGCTCAAGGCCAGTCCCCACCCCGACGTGCGTTGCCGGTAACGGCTCGGTGCGGAGCTCGGGGGAGAAGCCCAAGGGCCTGCGTTCCATCCGCGGGCCACAGGCAAGGGGAAGACCGGACGGGTGAACGCGAGTGAACCCCTGATGATGCTTCGTGATTTTCGGCTCCGCAGGTGGGATGTTCCAGCGGGGTGCAGGACTGGCCGTTGAGAAGCGGCAGGCGCCGGTTGGGGATTCCTTGCCAGCCGGGAGAGCATCGCCGTCCCGGAGTCAAGGGGGCACCCACCCCGGTCGTATCTCGCTCGCGTGGAACGTGGTAACCCCGATGGGGTCCGGAGACACCGTCTCCGGTAAGCCGACCGCAAGGAAGGCCCAACTCCCCAGCGGGAACAGGATGATCCAAAAAAGCCAAGGCCGGCGGCCGAAAGGCGGCAGGAAACCGGGACTGGTGGCCAGCGCCTCCGCTGGCCGTCCCGAACAACTGGCCGGATACGGGCTCTGCCCGGACCCGAAAGGGTGCTGACGTGGATCAGGTGGGCCTGTGAGGACCCGATGACTTCAACGCTCGAACCGACGGACAAGTTGGACACCATGGCGACACCGATATCCACGGCGGATTCCGCCGTGGTCCACCGGGCTGCGGTGAACGGACCAGAGGACGACCCCACCGACTGGCTGTCGATCGACTGGCAGGCGGCAGAAGGGGAAGTACGGCGGCTGAGGCAGAGGATCTTCACGGCATCGCAGGCAGGGGACCTGAAACGGGTCCGCAATCTGCAGAAGTTGATGCTCCGTTCCCGCTCCAACACGTTCATGAGCGTGCGGCGGGTCACGGAGGTCAATGCTGGCCACAAGACGGCGGGCATCGACGGGATGGTCGTGTTACTGCCCCAGGGCAAGGCCGAATTGGCCGACTGGATGCAGCACAGGGCCGCTCCGTGGAAGGCCCGACCCGTCAGGCGGGTGTTCATTCCGAAGGCGAACGGACGGCAAAGGCCGCTCGGGATTCCCGTGATCTTGGACCGCTGTCTTCAGGCTGCGGTCCTCGGTGCACTTGAACCCGAGTGGGAGGCACGGTTCGAGCCGCGATCCTATGGATTTCGGCCCGGCCGTGGCTGTCAGGACGCGATCCAAGCCATCTTCCAGACCGCGAAAGGCAAGTTCCCCAAGCGGCAGTGGGTGCTGGACGCCGACCTGACGGCGGCATTCGACCGGATCGACCATGATCGGCTTCTGGGTCTGCTCGGAGGGTTCCCCGCGCGGGGACTGGTCGAGCAGTGGCTCAAGGCCGGAGTGGTTGACCAGGGAAGATTCGCCCCGACGGTGGAGGGGACCCCGCAAGGCGGGATCGTTTCACCGCTGTTGATGAACGTGGCTCTTCATGGGTTGGAGGGGGCGGCCGGGGTCCGCTATCGGCGAACCGGTGCTCACGCCGGGGAGACCGAGGCGGGCTCGCCGATCTTGATCAGGTACGCCGACGACCTGGTGGCTCTCTGTCACAGTCGTGACGAGGCCGAGCAGGTCAAGGCCCGGCTTGCCGCGTGGCTGATGCCCGGGGGTCTGGTCTTCAACGAGGACAAGACGCGCATCGCGCACCTCGATGATGGTTTTGACTTCCTGGGGTTCAACGTCCGCCGTTATCGCGGCACGCTGCTGATCAAGCCGAGCAGGGCTGCCCTGCAACGGATTCGGGACCGGCTCTCCGCCGAGGTGGTGAACCTGCGAGGGGTCTGGGCTTGATCCGCTTTGACGGACACCTGAGATCAGGGGCTTCGGCCCCGGAAGGATGATGTCCATCATGGAGAGCATGGGGAAGAAGAAGCCGCG
>NZ_BAAANT010000048.1:0-43325 GCF_039529945.1 Kitasatospora kazusensis
AAGGCTCCCAGTAGACGACTGGGTTGATAGGCCGGATGTGGAAGCCCTGTAAGGGGTGGAGCTGACCGGTACTAATAGGCCGAGGGCTTGTCCTCAGACGCTCGCGTTCACTGTGTGGTTCCCGGGTAGCGAACAGCTATCGCCGGTGACGGACCGATGATTCGGTCCAGCCACGATAAAGAAACACCATTTAACTAAAAAGTGTGTTTCGCTGAATACCCGATAGGGTTTCGGTGGTCATAGCACGAGGGAAACGCCCGGTCACATTCCGAACCCGGAAGCTAAGCCTCGTAGCGCCGATGGTACTGCAGGGGGGACCCTGTGGGAGAGTAGGACGCCGCCGAACAATTATTCAAGGCCGTGGGCCCCAGCGAATCGCTGGGGCCCACGGCCTTTTTTGTTTTTCAGACTTACGAGACGTACGCAGGACAACCGGTCAGCCGGCGCCCGCCCGAACGCGGGACGGCGGTTGATGCCGGACAATGGAGATGGTGTGTGGCCGGGCGGCCCGCATCACACCGCACCGGGCGATGGTGTCGCCCCGGACGCGCGGTAGAGCTGAAGCAGCAGAAGGAGTCACCACGATGTCGAACCCTCCCCAGGACCGTCCCGAGCGTCGATCGGACGAAGGCCGTGGCAGCGAGCCCCGGTCGCGTGGGGGTTGGTCGAACGACCGTGGTCCGCGCCGTGACGACCGCTCGTCGGGCGGCGGCTTCCGTCGCGACGACCGTCCGTCCGGTGGCGGCGGCTACAACCGCGATGACCGTGGTCCGCGCCGCGACGACCGCCCGTCCGGCGGCCGTTCGTTCGGCGGCGACCGTCCCTCCGGTGGCGGCTACAACCGTGACGACCGTCCCTCCGGTGGCCGTTCGTTCGGTGGTGACCGTCCCTCGGGCGGTGGCTACAACCGTGACGACCGTCCGTCGGGTGGTCGTTCCTTCGGTGGTGACCGTCTGTCCGGTGGCGGCGGCTACAACCGTGACGACCGTGGCCCGCGCCGCGATGACCGTCCCTCCGGTGGCCGTTCGTTCGGTGGCGACCGTCCCTCGGGCGGTGGCTACAACCGCGATGACCGTCCGTCCGGTGGCCGTTCGTTCGGTGGTGACCGTCCCTCTGGTGGCGGTTTCAACCGTGACGACCGTGGTCCGCGTCGTGACGACCGTCCGTCCGGCGGTGGTTTCAACCGTGACGACCGTCCGTCGGGTGGTCGTTCGTTCGGTGGTGACCGTCCGTCCGGTGGCGGCGGTTTCAACCGTGACGATCGTGGCCCGCGTCGTGATGACCGTCCCTCCGGTGGCCGTTCGTTCGGTGGCGACCGTCCCTCTGGTGGCGGTTTCAACCGCGATGACCGTGGCCCGCGTCGTGACGACCGTCCGTCGGGTGGCCGTTCGTTCGGTGGTGACCGTCCGTCCGGTGGTGGTTTCAACCGTGACGACCGTGGTCCGCGTCGCGATGACCGTCCCTCGGGTGGTGGTTTCAACCGTGACGACCGTCCGTCGGGTGGTCGTTCGTTCGGTGGTGACCGTCCGTCCGGTGGTGGTTTCAACCGTGACGATCGTGGCCCGCGTCGTGACGACCGTCCGTCCGGTGGTGGTTTCAACCGCGATGACCGTGGTCCGCGTCGTGACGACCGTCCCTCGGGTGGTGGTTTCAACCGTGACGACCGTCCGTCGGGTGGCCGTTCGTTCGGTGGTGACCGTCCGTCCGGTGGCGGTTTCAACCGCGATGACCGTGGCCCGCGTCGCGATGACCGTCCCTCCGGTGGCGGCTTCCGTCGTGACGACCGTCCGTCCGGCGGTGGTTTCAACCGTGACGACCGTCCGTCCGGTGGCCGTTCCTTCGGTGGTGACCGTCCCTCGGGCGGCGGCTACAACCGCGATGACCGTGGTGCCCGTTCGTTCGGTGGTGACCGTCCGTCCGGTGGTGGTTTCAACCGTGACGACCGTGGTCCGCGTCGTGACGACCGTCCGTCCGGTGGCCGTTCGTTCGGTGGCGACCGTCCCTCTGGTGGCGGTGGCTACAACCGCGATGACCGTGGCCCGCGCCGCGACGACCGTCCGTCCGGTGGCCGTTCCTTCGGTGGTGACCGTCCGTCCGGCGGCGGGCGTTCGTACGAGAGCCGTGGTGGGCGCTTCGAGGGGCAGCGGGACGAGCGTCGTGGGGACTACGACGACCGTCGTGGGAACTTCGAGCCCGTCAAGCGGCTGCCGATCCCGGAGGACGTCACGGGCTTCGAGATCGACGCCGATGTCCGCCAGGACCTCAAGAGCCTGCCCAAGACGCTGGCCGACGATGTCGCGCGCAACCTGGTGATGGTCGCCCGGACGCTCGACACCGACGCCGAGGAGGCGTACCAGTACTCCCGGGTCGCGCTGCGGCTGGCCTCGCGTGTCGCGTCGGTCCGTGAGGCGGCCGGTTTCGCGTCGTACGTGACGCAGCGGTACGCCGAGGCGCTGACCGAGTTCCGGGCGGCTCGCCGGATGACCGGCCGGGCCGACCTGTGGCCGGTGATGGCCGACTGCGAGCGTGGTCTGGGCCGTCCGGAGCGGGCGCTGGCGATGGCCGGCGAGCCCGAGGTGAAGCAGCTGGACAAGGCCGGCCAGGTCGAGATGCGCCTGGTCGCGTCCGGTGCGCGCGGTGACATGGGCCAGTTCGAGGCCGCCGTCGTCACGCTGCAGAGCCCGGAGCTGGGCTCCAGCGCGATCCACCCGTGGACCGCGCGCCTGCGTTACGCCTACGCCGAGGCCCTGATCGCGGCCGGCCGGGGTGACGAGGCCCGTGACTGGTTCGCCAAGGCGGCGGAGGCCGACACCGAGGGTGCGACCGACGCGTCCGAGCGGCTCGCGCAGATCGACGGCCTGGAGTTCGTCGACGCTCTCGACCCCGAGCAGGACGAGGACGAGGCGGTCGCCGACCGCGGCGAGTCCGCTCCGGCCCGCAAGGTCGCCGTGGACGACACCGGTGAGAACCGGGACATCTACGAGGACGAGGAAGACGTCGAGGAGTACTACGACGAGGACGACCTTGAGGTCGTCGAGGAGTACGACGGCCGGGACGCCGCCAAGCGCCCCGAGAACGACCAGCGCTGACCGGTTCTGCCCGGCACCCACCGGTGCCGGGCAGTGACCGAGCGGTGAACTGAGGCCCTGTCCGGTACGCGATCCGCGTACCGGACAGGGCCTCAGCCGTATCCCGGGTCAGCCCAGTTCGAGGTTGCGCAGGACCAGGCCGGTGGCGGGCTTGGGACCGAAGGAAGTGGACTTGCGGGGCATCGTGACACCCTGTTCGGCGAGCCGGCGGACCACGCTCTCCTTGACCGGGTTCAGCAGGACGGCGGTGCCCCCGCTGCGCCGGGCCTCGCGTTCGGCGGCCACGGCGGCGTGCAGGTAGCCGATGTCGTCGGGGCCGTCCGGGACGCGCCAGGTGTGGTCCAGCAGGGTGGCGTGCAGCACGGTGGCGTCCAGCCGTCGCCACTCCTCCGGCTTGCCGGCCGGCACGGTCGCCGCCAGCAGTGCTTCGTCCGGCTCGGTGAGCAGCCAGAACACCCCGTCGCCGCCGGTCAGCAGGAAGGAGTTGCCGCCGTGCCGCTTGGCGTCGGCGAGCGCCTGGAGGGCGGTGTCCAGCGGGCCGGGGACCTCCTTGACCTGCCACTGGTCGCCGAGCCCGGCCAGCGCCTCGGCGATCGGCAGGCGGTACAGCACCCGGTGGATGGCCCGGACCCGCAGCGGGTAGCGGGCGGTGTCGACCAGCAGGACCAGGCCGCGGTCCCAGGGGCTGCGCGGCAGGTGCCGGTGCTCGCGCTGGAGGCGCAGGTACATCTCCCAGCGGTGGTGGCCGTCCGCGATCAGGGCCCGGCAGGTGGCCAGGTCCCGGGTGACCTCGGCCAGCTCGGCCGGGTCCGTGACCGCCCACAGCCGGTGGTGGGTGCGGTCGCTGGTGGTCGTGGTGAGCAGCGGCTCGCGGCGCACCGCGTCCTCGATCACCGCCGCCGCGCCGCCGTGGCCCCGGTAGGTCAGGAGCAGCGGTTCCAGGTTCGCCCTGGTGGTCCGCATCAGGCCGACCCGGTCGGCGACCGGCCGGGGCATCACGTCCTCGTGCGGCAGCACCACACCGGCCTCGCGGCCGCTGACCGCCAGTGCGCCGATCAGCCCGCGCTGGAGCAGCTCGCCGCCGGGGGAGTCCGGGTGGGTGCGCTGCTCGTAGACGTACAGCGCGGGCTCGGGGTCGGCGGCGAGGACGCGTTCGCGCTGCCACTCCTTGAGCAGCCGCGCCGCGTGCCGGTAGCGGGTGTCGCGGTCGGGCCGGTCACCGCCGTCGTTCGGCTCGGGTCTGGGGAGGATCAGCCGGACGATGTTGTGCGGATCCGCCGTCTCCAGGTCGAGCCGGCGGTTCGGGTCGACGACGTCGTAGGGGGGCGAGGTGACCGCCGCCAGGGTGCCGACCCGGTCGGGGACGTACCGCAGGCCGCGGAAGGGGGACAGGGACAGCCCTGCGGTGGCGACATGCCCAGGATCGCCGGGGCCGCCCGCCGGAGACTCTGCTCCGGTATCTGCACTGGGTGCACTCATTCTGGGCATGGTAATCGCGTATGCGTTGTTGGGAGATCAAAAAGCGGGACGGGTGTCGGCCCGACCGGATCGGGGAGCGAGGTAGGGCATGGGTGAGGGGCAGGAGCGGTCGGCCGGCGGGGTGCCGGAGGGCGATGTCTACGACTGGTTCCGGCGCGGTGCCCAGCTGTTGGCGGAGGGCCATCCGGCCGCCGCCGAGCAGCTGTTGAGCCGGGCGGTGGAGGCGGAGCCGCACTCGCGGAGCATCCGGGAGACGCTGGCGCGGGCCCAGTTCGACGCCCGGCTGTACGCGCAGGCGCTGGAGAACTTCCGGGCGGTAGCGCTGGCCGATCCGTCCGACGACTACGCTCAGTTCGGCTGGGGCGTCTCGGCGGCTCGGCTGGGCGACTTCGAGACCTCCGCCGAGCACCTGGCACTGGCGGTGGCGATGCGGCCCGAGGCCGACCACTACCGGGCCGCGCTGCGGCAGACCAGGGCGACGCTGGCGGCCAGGGCCGGGGAGTACGGGCCGTTGCTGCCGGGCGCGCCCGGGTACCGGGAGTCCTTGGACGCCCAGGACGGGGCTCAGTAGGGCTCCGGCCATTTCGATGGTCATTCGATCGGACAGGACGAGGTAGAGCACGCATGACGGAGATGGCTGCCGGAGCGAACCGCACCGCCCCCGGGGGTTCCGACCGCCCGCTGACCGAGGCGTACGACACCGCGCTGCTCGACCTGGACGGCGTGGTGTACGCCGGGCCGGACGCGATCGAGCACGCCGTGGACGCGCTGGCCGCCGCGCGGGAGACCGGGATGCGGCTGGCGTACGTCACCAACAATGCCTCGCGGCCGCCGCGTGTGGTGGCCGAGCACCTGACCGAGCTGGGGGTGCCCGCCGAGGCCGCCGACGTGATCAACTCCGCGCAGGCGGCGGCCCGGCTGGTCGCGGACAAGGTACCGGCCGGGTCGAAGGTGCTGGTGGTCGGCGGCGCCGGGCTGGTGGAGGCGCTGGCCGAGCGCGGGCTGGTGGCGGTGCGTTCGCTGGACGAGGACCCGGTGGCCGTGGTGCAGGGCTACGACCCGACGGTCGGCTGGCAGCACCTCGCCGAGGCCTCGTACGCGGTGGCGCGCGGCCTGCCCTGGGTGGCCTCGAACACCGACCTGACCGTGCCGACCGCGCGTGGCATCGCGCCGGGCAACGGCACCTTGGTGGCGGCCGTCCGGACGGCGACCGGCGTCGAGCCCGAGGTCGCGGGCAAGCCGCTGCCGCCGATGCACCGCGAGACGGTGATCCGTACCGGCGCGAAGCGTCCGCTGGTGGTCGGCGACCGGCTGGACACCGACATCGAGGGTGCCCACAACGGCGGCGTGGACAGCCTGCTGGTCTTCACCGGCGTCACCACGCCCGCGCTGCTGCTCGCCGCCCCGGCGCAGCACCGTCCCACCTACCTGGCGGCGGACCTGCGCGGGCTGCTGCTCCCGCAGCCCCGGGTCGAACCGCTGGGCGAGGGGCGGTACGGCTGCGGCGGGTACCTGGCGTCGGTGGACGGCGGGGTGCTGCGGCTGGAGGGCGCGGGGGAGGACCCGTACGACGGGCTGCGGGCGCTCTGCGGGGCCGCCTGGGCGGCGGCGGACGCGGATGCGGGGGCTGTGGCGCCGGACGGGCGGAAGGCGCTGGCTGAATTGGGGCTGTAGTTCCTGCGGGGGCGCGGGTGCTGTGCGATCAGGGCTCTACGGGGGTGCCTGGTTGGGCGCGCAGTTCCTCGCGCCCCCTGCTGTGCCTGACGTGCGGGTTCAGAGGAGGGTGCGCAGGCGGAGGAGGTCGCGGAAGCCGGCCTCCAGTTTGACCCGGCCGCCGGCCCAGGCGGAGGCGAAGTTCAGCTTGCCGCCGACGAGCGCGACCAGGTCGTCGCTGGCCATGGTGAGCCGGATCTCCGCCTTGGCGGGCGGCGGGCCGGGGGTCTCGACCACGTCGGTGATCCGGCCGTCCTGGAGACGGCCGGTGAAGGTCAGGTCCAGGTCGGTGATCCGGCAGGTCAGCGAGCGGTTCAGGGCGGCGGCCTGGCGGACGTCGCCGTCGGAGCCGGCCAGGTTCCTGCTGAGCTGCTCCAGTGCTGCGCGGCACTGCTCGGTGCTGGCCATGGTCCCTGGTCTCTCCCGTCCGGTCCGGTTCGCCGCCCACGCTATCCCAGCGCCCGCCCCCGATTGCCGGAGGATCCGGGCGCCGGGCGGGCGGGAAGGGGTAGCGTCGGGGCGGGCGCCCGGTATGTCCGGGCGGGCCCGGGACGTGCGAGGCGCGGAGGAGGCACTCGAATGCTGCGGGATGCGGTGCGGGGTGTGACGGTACTGGCCGTCGAACTCGCGGAGGAGACCGGTAAGCGGGTCGTCGGTACGGCGGCCGGGCTGCTGGAGCGCAGTGGTGTCGACGTGGCGGCGATCGAGCGGACGGTGGCCGGTCAGTTCCCGCCCTCGGTGCGGTCGATCCAGCTGCTGGCCGGGGAGGCCGTGACCGTGGGCCGGGCGGGGCTCGACCTCGCGGTCGGCACGGCCCGTACGGAGGCCGAGAAGATCTTCGAGCTGGTCGGCGACCAGGTGGTGAAGGTCGGCGTGGTGCTGGGCTACCTGGAGGGCCTGCTCCGCGAGGTCGAGGAGGAGCAGGCGGCGCCGGCCAAGCCGGAGTCGCGGGCCGGTGACCTGTTCGGGGTCGGCTGGGAGGACGAGAGCGAGGCCGGGCCGGCGGTGGAGCCGCAGGCGGAGGCGCCGGTCGAGCCGGAGCCGCTGGTCGAGCCCGAGCCGGTGGTCGAGCCGGTGGTCGAGCCGGAACCGGAGCCGGTCGCGGAGCAGCAGCCGCCCGCGCCGGTGAAGAAGAAGGCGGTCCGCAAGGCCGCTCCGCGCAAGAAGGCGGCGCCCGCGCCGGACGCCGATGCCTGAGCCCGCCGGGACGCCCGCCGTCAGCCCTGCCGACAGCCCCACCGGACACCCCGCCGTCGATGCCGCGCTGGGCCGGCTGGCGGCTCTGGACGGGGTGGAGACCGGCGGACACGTCGCCGTGTACGAAGATGTACACCAGCGGCTCGCGGACACCCTTGCCGCGCTCGATCAGCAGCAGTGACGTGCGGCATGACTGGTAGCAGGAGCTGAAGTAGCAGTGGCAGTGGCACGACGCCGACTCGACGCGGAGCTGGTCCGCCGCAACCTGGCCCGTTCGCGTGAGCATGCGAGCGAGCTGATCGCGGCCGGCCGGGTGACGGTCGGCGGCACCACCGCGACCAAGCCCGCGACCCAGGTGGAGACCTCGGCCGCCGTGGTCGTGGCCAAGGACGACAACGACCCCGACTACGTCTCGCGCGGCGGGCACAAGCTGGCCGGCGCGTTCGCGGCCTTCGTCCCGCAGGGGTTGGTGGTCGAGGGCCGCCGGGCACTGGACGCCGGCGCCTCCACCGGAGGCTTCACGGACGTGCTGCTGCGGGCGGGCACCGCCCACGTGCTGGCGGTGGACGTCGGGTACGGGCAGCTCGCCTGGTCGCTGCAGAGCGACGAGCGGGTCACCGTGATGGACCGGACCAACGTCCGCGAGCTGACCCTGGAGCAGCTCGGCGGGGTGCCGGTCGACCTGGTGGTCGGCGACCTCTCGTTCATCTCGCTCGGCCTGGTGCTGCCCGCCCTGGCGGGCTGCTGCGCCGAGGACGCCGACCTGGTGATGATGGTCAAACCGCAGTTCGAGATCGGCAAGGAACGGCTCGGCAGCGGCGGGGTCGTGCGTAGCCCGGAGCTGCGGGCCGAGATGGTCCGGCGGGTCGCCGACCAGGCCTGGGCCCTCGGGCTGGGCGTCCAGGGCGTCACCGCGAGCCCGCTGCCGGGCCCGTCCGGGAACGTCGAATACTTCCTGTGGCTGCGCCGGGGCGCCCCCCGGCTGGACCCGGCCGACGCGGACCGCGCCGTCGCGGAGGGGCCCCGGTAAAGACGGCCCCCCAATTGTCGGGGGGATTAAGGTACTCGGCAGACGTCCGACCGCCATGGGGCAGGCGTAGGGAGAGGGCATCGGTATGAGCGAGGCACGTACGGTCTTCCTGGTTGCGCACACCGGCCGGGAGGCGGCACTGCGCAGTGTCGAGGGGCTGGTGCACGGCCTGCTCAAGGCGGGGCTCAGGATCAGACTGTTCGCCTCCGAGGCGGTCGGGCTCGACCTGCCGGACGGGGTGGAGCGGGTGCCCGGCGGGCACGGCGCGGCGGACGGCTGCGAACTCATCCTGGTCGCGGGCGGCGACGGGACGCTGCTGCGCGGCGCCGAACTGGCCCGGGAGTCCGGGCTGCCGATGCTGGGCATCAACCTCGGCCGGGTCGGCTTCCTGGCGGAGGCCGAGCGGGACGATCTGGCGGTGGTGGTCGACCGGGTGGTCGACGCCGACTACGAGATCGAGGACCGGATGACCCTCGACGTGCTGGTGCGGACCAACGGCGACGTGATCCACGAGGACTGGGCGCTGAACGAGGCGTCGATCGAGAAGGCCTCGCGCGAGCGGATGCTGGAGGTGGTGACCGAGGTGGACGGCCGTCCGGTCTCCAACTTCGGCTGCGACGGGGTGGTCTGCGCGACGCCGACCGGTTCCACCGCGTACGCCTTCTCCGGCGGCGGGCCGGTGGTGTGGCCGGAGGTGGAGGCGCTGCTGATGGTGCCGATCAGTGCGCACGCGCTGTTCGCGCGGCCGCTGGTCACCTCGCCGGACTCGGTGCTGGCGGTGGAGGTGCAGCCGAAGACCCCGCACGGGGTGCTCTGGTGCGACGGGCGCCGCTCGGTCGAACTCCCGGCCGGGGCCCGGGTGGAGGTCCGTCGCGGCCGCACTCCCGTCCGGCTGGCCCGGCTGCACCGGGCGCCGTTCACCGACCGGCTGGTGGCCAAGTTCGCGCTGCCGGTGACGGGGTGGCGTGGGCGGGCCGGTGCTTGCTGAGCCCTGGGGGCGCGGGGGGCTTCGCGGGGTTGGCCATCAGTTGGGGCGGACCCCAGGGGGCGCGGGGAGCTGTGCGGATCGGGAGTGACGGTGAGGTGCCTTCCGCCCTCGCGCAGTTCCTCGCGCCCCTGGATTACAGCTTTCGTTAGATGGCGAGGGGCGGGTCGGTGAGGGGGGTTTCGCTGCCGCCTGCGGCGAGGGCCGCGGCTGTGGCGAGGCGGGCGATCGCGGCCGGGGCCGCGGCGGCCGGGACGGTGAACGGGATGCGCAGGTAGTTCTCGAAGGCGCCGTCCACGCCGAAGCGGGAGCCGGCCGCGAGTCGTACGCCGACGCGGTCGCCGGCTTGGGCCAGCGCGGCTCCGGAGAGTCCGTCGGTGGCGGTCCAGAGGCAGAGGCCGCCGGGCGGGAACGCGAAGCGCCAGCGCGGGAGTTGCTCGCGCAGTGCGGCCGCCAGCGCCTCGGCGCCGGACCGCAGCCGCTGGTGCTGGTGGGCGCGGACCTCGGCGAAGCGGTCGGTGAGCAGGGCGGCGGCGATCAGCTGGTCCAGGACCGGGGTGCCGACGTCGGTGTACACCCGGTCGGCGGCCAACTGCCGTACCAGGCTGGGGCTGGCGCGCAGCCAGCCGATCCGCAGGCCGCCCCAGAGGGTCTTGCTCGCCGAACCGATGGTGATCACCTGGGCGGCCCGGTCCAGCGCGGCCGTCGGGCGGGGAAGCTCCTGCGCGCCGCCGCCCCAGCCGAGTTCGGCGGGTGTCTCGTCCACCACGACGGTCGTCCCGGCGGCGCGGGCGGCGGCGAGCAGTTCGCGGCGCTGCTGTTCGTCGATCAGGGCGCCGGTCGGGTTCTGGAAGTCGGGGATGACGAACGCGGCCCGGGGCGCCGCGCCGCGCAGCACCCGCTGCCACTGCGGGAGGTCCCAGCGCGGCAGTTCGTCCGGGCCGCCGGGCCAGGCGTGCGGTACGGCCACCAGCCGGGCGCCGCCCCGCCGCAGTGACTGGAGGGTGTGCGCGTAGCTGGGCGCCTCGACCGCGACCCGGCCGCCGGGGCCGACCAGGGCGTGCCGGGCCAGGTGCAGGGCGCCCATCGCGCCGGTGGTGACCAGGATCTGGTCGGGTGTGGTCGGCAGCCCGCGTTCGGTGTACCGGCGTGCGACGGCCTCCCGCAGCACCGGTACGCCGGTGGGGTAGTGGCCGTGCCCGGCGGCGTACGCGGGCAGCTGTTCGACTGCCTGGGCGGCGGCCTCGCCGAGGTACGGCTGCGGGGCGGGCAGCGCGGCGACGCCGAGGTCGAGCACCGCCCCGCGCTCGTCCGGCGGCACGGGGTGCAGTGCGTCGCCGGGCGGCCGGCTGCCCTCGGGCAGGGTGGTCCAGCTGCCGGAGCCCCGGCGGCTGCGCAGGAAGCCCTCCGCCCGGAGCGCCTCGTACGCGGCGGCGACCGTCGTGCGGCTGAGCTCCAGCGCCAGGGCGAGCTCCCGCTCGGCGGGCAGCCGGGCGCCGACCGGCAGCCGGCCCTCCGAGACCAGCGTGCGGACCTGGCCCGCGAGCGTCCGGTACGCGGGCCGGTGGCCTGCGGGGGCGGGCAGCCGGGCGTCACGCAGCAGGCGGGCCAGCGCGGGCGGGGTCACGGTGCTCTGCCACTCGGTCATGCGAGGCCTCCGGAACAGTCCACTTGCCAGTGATTGGACCTGGTTCCGGTCCGGTTGGACTGCTCATCATGGCACTGCGGCCATGGTGGCCGCCATCCCGCAACCCGGGCGCACCCGGGGCCCGCGCACCCCCAGAACGCATCCGAGGAGCCGCATGGCCGCCATCACGCCGACCGCGACCACCCCCTGGAGTACCGACCGGCTCGGCCGGCGCCTGCCGCAGCTGCTGTTCGGCCTCTGGCTCTACGGCGCCAGCTCGGGGCTGATGGTCCGGGCCGGGCTCGGGGTGAACCCCTGGACCGTCTTCCACCAGGGCATGCAGCGCCACTTCGGGCTGAGCATGGGCACCTGGACGACCCTCACCGGCGCCGCCGTCCTGCTGCTCTGGATCCCGCTGCGGCAGCGGCCCGGGATCGGCACGGTCGGGAACGTCCTGATCCTGGGCGTCGCCATGGACCTCACCCTCGGTGTGGTGGCCGCCCCGGGTTCCTGGGCCGGCCGGATCGCCCTGCTGCTGCTCGGCGTCCTGCTCAACGGCCTGGCCACCGGTCTCTACATCGGCGCCCGGCTCGGCCCCGGGCCGCGCGACGGCCTGATGACCGGCCTGCACCGGCGGACCGGCCGGTCCCTGCGGCTGATGCGGGTCTCGGTCGAACTCACCGTGCTGGCCGTCGGGATCCTGCTCGGTGGCACCGTGGGCGTCGGTACAGTCGTATACGCACTGGCGATCGGGCCGCTGGCACAGTTCTTCCTCCGGTGGTGCACCGTGCCGTCGGGTCCGAGTGCCCGCAGGCCCTTGGAAAAGGAAGCCCGGAAGGGATGAACTTCCCCCTCGAGCACCTACGCTCGTCGCGCGAGGGGGGTGGAACCTCGTAAGGTCGTCTCCGTGCTGGACGAGATGCGGATACGGGATCTTGGCGTCATCGACGACGCGGTGGTCGAACTGGCACCGGGCTTCACAGCGGTGACGGGCGAGACGGGTGCGGGCAAGACCATGGTGGTGACCAGCCTCGGGCTCCTGCTCGGAGGCCGGGCCGACCCCGGGCTGGTGCGCCGTGGGGCGGACCGGGCGGTGGTCGAGGGCCGGATCGGGCTGCCCCCGGGCTCCCCGGTGGCCGCCCGCGCGCTGGAGGCGGGCGCCGAGCTGGACGACGGCGCGCTGCTGATCAGCCGCACGGTCTCCGCCGAGGGCCGCTCGCGCGCCCACGTCGGCGGCCGCGCCGTGCCGGTCGGGCTGCTCGCCGAACTCGGCGAGGACCTGATCGCCGTGCACGGCCAGACCGACCAGCAGCGCCTGCTGCGCCCCTCCCGCCAGCGCGGTGCGCTGGACCGCTACGCGGGTGAGGCGGTCGCCGGGCCGCTGACCCGCTACCGCGCGGTCTACCGGACCCTGCGCGAGGTCTCCGCGACCCTGGAGGAGCTGACCACCCGGGCCCGTGAGCGGGCCCAGGAGGCTGACCTGCTCCGGTTCGGGCTGGAAGAGGTCGCCGCCGCCGAGCCGGTCGCGGGCGAGGACACCGAGCTCTCCGCCGAGGCCGAGCGCCTCGGCCACGCCGACGCGCTCTCCTCCGCCGCCACCCAGGCCCACGCCGCCCTCGCGGGCGACCCCACCGAGCCGGACTCGGTGGACGCGGGCACCCTGCTCGCGCAGGCCCGCCGCGCCCTGGACGGCGTGCGCGGCCACGACGAGCGCCTCGCCGCCCTCGCCGACCGCCTGAACGAGGTCGGCTACCTGCTCACCGACGTCGCCCAGGACCTGGCCGGCTACGCCGACGACCTGGACGCCGACCCCGCCCGCCTGGCGGCCGTCGAGGACCGCCGGGCCGTGCTGGCCCAGCTGCTGCGCAAGTACGGCGGCCCGGCCCACACCCACGGACAGGGCACCCTCGCCGAGGTGCTGGAGTGGGCCGAGACGAGCTCCGCCCGGCTGCTGGAGCTGGACGGCGACGACGAGCGGATCGACGAGCTCGGGGCCCGGGAGACCGCGCTGCGCGCCGAGTTGGCCGAGCTGGCGGCCGAGGTCTCGGCGGCCCGGCAGGCCGCCGCCGGACGGTTCGCCGAGGCGGTCTCCGCCGAGCTCGCCGAGCTGGCCATGCCGCACGCCCGGGTGACCTTCGCCCTCAGCCGGGTCGACGACCTGGCGGGCATCGAGCTCGACGGGCGCACCGTCGCGTACGGGTCGCACGGCGTGGACGAGGTCGAGGTGCTGCTCGCCCCGCACCCCGGCGCCTCGCCGAGGCCGATCGCCAAGGGCGCCTCGGGCGGTGAGCTCTCCCGGGTGATGCTGGCCGTCGAGGTGGTCTTCGCGGGTGCCGACCCGGTGCCGACGTACCTCTTCGACGAGGTCGACGCCGGTGTCGGCGGCAAGGCGGCCGTCGAGATCGGCCGTCGGCTGGCCAAGCTGGCGGAGAGCGCACAGGTGGTCGTGGTGACGCACCTCCCGCAGGTCGCGGCCTTCGCGGACCGGCACCTGGTGGTCGAGAAGACCAGCGACGGCACGGTGACCCGCAGTGGCGTCAAGGTGCTGAACGACGAGGAGCGGGTCCGCGAGCTCTCCCGGATGCTGGCCGGCCTGGAGGACTCCGAGCTGGGCCGCGCCCACGCCGAGGAGCTGCTCGCCGCGGCACGTGCTCCGCGCGGGCGCTGAGGCTTCCTGCTGTGGGCGCGCGCAGGTGAGCGCGGCGGGAGGGCGCGGGTCGTTGCCGAGCCACCTGCGTGCGGTCGTGGCGTCGGCTGTCCAAGGGGCTGTCCGACCTGGCATGGTGGCGGCTGGATACTGGCATCCCAGACCGTGAGTTAGTGATCGAGTCGGAGCGAGACGACGTGGACCAATCCGTCAACCGGGCCACCGCTGCCGCCCCCGAGCCGGGGCAGCTGCAGGTGGTGTTCGTCCTGGCCGCCAGCACCGGCGGCATCGGAGCCCACGTGCGCTCCCTCGCCCAGGGGCTGGTGGCGCACGGCGTCGGCGTGACGGTCTGCGCGCCCGCCGGGACGGACTCGCTGTTCGGCTTCTCCCGGACGGGCGCGCGCTTCCACCTGGTCGACATCACGCCGACGGCGGGCGCCCGCAGCGACGCCGCGGCCATCGGCGAGCTGCGCCGCGCGTTCACCGGCGCGGACGTCGTGCACGCGCACGGCCTGCGCGCCGGGCTGCTGTCCGACCTGGCGCTGCGTACCGCCGGACGCTTCCCGGGCCTGCGGCCGGAGACGCCGCTGGTGGTGACCTCGCACCACGCGATGCTGGCCACCGGTATGGAGCGCCGGCTGCAACGCCTGATGGAGCGCAGGGTCGCCCGGGCGGCCGACCTGGTGCTCGGCGCCTCCTCCGACCTGGTGGCCCGGGCCCGCGAGCTGGGCGCCTCCGACGCCCGGCTCGGCCCGGTCGCCGCCCCGCCGATGCCGCCCGGCGAGCTGGGCCGCGAGGCGGCCCGGGCGCGGCTGCTGGGGGACCGGCCGGACCGGCCGGTGGTGCTGGCGATCGGGCGGCTGGTGCAGCAGAAGTCCTTCGGGCTGCTGCTGGACGCGGCGCGGGACCTCGGCGAGGCCGACCCGGTGGTGCTGATCGCCGGCGAGGGCCCCGAGCGGGCCGGGCTGGGGGAGCGGATCGCCACCGAGCGGCTCCCGGTGAGGCTGCTGGGATACCGCGCCGACGTGCCCGACCTGCTGGCCGCGGCGGACGTCGTGGTCGTCAGCAGCCGCTGGGAGGCCCGCTCGCTGGTGGTCCAGGAGGCCATGCGGGCCGGTGTCCCGGTGGTCTCGACGGCCGTCGGCGGGGTGCCCGAGCTGGTCGGCGAGGCGGCGGTGCTGGTGCCGTACGGCGATGCGGGGGCGCTCGGCGCGGCCGTGCGGGGGCTCCTGGCGGAGCCGGACCGGCGGGCCGCGCTGGCCGCGGCCGGCCGGGCGCAGGCCGAGACCTGGCCGGACGAGGCGGCGACGGTGGCGCAGGTGCTCAGTACGTACGACGAGTTGGTGCAGCGGAGCTGAGGCACCCGTCCGGGGGCGGGGGACTGTGCG
The DNA here is from genome assembly GCF_039529945.1 of Kitasatospora kazusensis. Lineage (NCBI taxonomy): Bacteria > Bacillati > Actinomycetota > Actinomycetes > Kitasatosporales > Streptomycetaceae > Kitasatospora > Kitasatospora kazusensis. The sequence goes on from NZ_BAAANT010000048.1 coordinate 15,156, forward strand.
ACCAGGGCGCTCCGAAGGTGCCTGGTCGTGCGCGCAGTTCCCCGCGCCCCTGAAAAATCTAGACGGTGGCCTGTTCGGTGGTGCGGCCGGTGGGCTGGGTGGAGAGGTAGGCACCGGCGCAGGCGGTGAGGCGCAGGGCGGTGTCGATCAGGGGGACGTGGCTGAAGGCCTGGGGGAAGTTGCCGACCTGGCGCTTGGCGCGCGGGTCCCACTCCTCGGCGAGCAGGCCGACGTCGTTGCGCAGGGACAGCAGCTTGTCGAAGAGCTCCCGGGCCTCCTGGACCCGGCCGATCATCGCCAGGTCGTCGGCCAGCCAGAACGAGCAGGCCAGGAAGGCCCCTTCGTGGCCGGACAGGCCGTCGACGTTGTTCCCCTGGTCGTCGTGGGTCGGGTAGCGCAGCACGAAGCCGTCCTCGGTGGACAGCTCGCGCTGGATCGCCTCGATGGTGCCGATCACCCGCTTGTCGTCCGGCGGGAGGAAGCCGACCTGCGGGATCAGCAGCAGTGAGGCGTCCAGCTCCCGGCCGCCGTAGTACTGGGTGAAGGTGTTCCGCTCGGCGTCGTAGCCCTTCTCGCAGACGTCCCGGTGGATGGTGTCGCGCAGTTCCTTCCAGCGCTCCAGCGGGCCGTCGGTGGGGGACTGCTCGATCAGCTTGATGGTGCGGTCCACCGCGACCCAGGCCATCACCTTGGAGTGCACGAAGTGCCGGCGCGGTCCGCGCACCTCCCAGATGCCCTCGTCCGGCTCCGTCCAGTGCTGCTCCAGGTAGCTGATCAGCTTGAGCTGGAGGTGGTGGGCGTGGTCGTTGCGGGTCAGCCCGGTCATGTGGGCCAGGTGCAGCGCCTCGACCACCTCGCCGTAGACGTCCAGTTGGAGCTGCCCGGCCGCGCCGTTGCCGACCCGGACGGGCTGCGAGCCCTCGTAGCCGGGCAGCCAGTCGAGCTCGGACTCGGTCAGCTCGCGCTCGCCCGCGATGCCGTACATGATCTGCAGGTTCTCCGGGTCCCCGGCGACGGCCCGCAGCAGCCACTCGCGCCAGGCGCGGGCCTCGTCGCGGTAGCCGGTGCGCAGCAGCGAGGAGAGGGTGATCGCGGCGTCGCGGAGCCAGGTGTAGCGGTAGTCCCAGTTGCGTTCGCCGCCGATGTCCTCGGGCAGTGAGGTGGTCGGGGCGGCGACGATGCCGCCGGTGGGGGCGTAGGTGAGGCCCTTGAGGGTGATCAGCGAGCGGACCACGGCCTCCCGGTAGGGGCCCTGGTAGGTGCACTGGCTGACCCAGTCGCGCCAGAACTGCATGGTCTCGGTGAGCAGTTGTTCGGCGTCCGGGGCGGTCGGCGCGGGCAGGTGGGAGGCCTGCCAGGTGAGCGCGAAGGCGATCCGCTCGCCCTCGTGGACGGTGAAGTCCGCGTACGTCGTCAGGTCGCGCCCGTACGTCTCGGCCTCGCCGTCCAGCCAGACCGAGTCGGGCCCGGCGACCGCGCAGGTGCGGTGGCTGCCGTCGGCCTGCTCGACCCGGTGCACCCACGGGACGACCCGGCCGTAGCTGAACCGCATCCGCAGCGCCGAGCGCATCCGGACCGTGCCGGAGACGCCCTCGACGATCCGGATCATCTGCGGGACGGAGTCCCGGCCGGCCAGCGGGCGCGGCGGCATGAAGTCGGTCACCCGGACGCTGCCGCCCTGGGAGTCCCACTCCTGCTCCAGGATCAGCGAGTCGCCCCGGTAGCGCCGCCGGTCGGCGGGCACGGCGGGGGCCGCGGCGGTGGGCGGGATGACGCGGATCTCACCCGAATCGGTGAGGGCGGAGCGCGGCGCCGGGGCGCCGGCCCCGTCGGCGACCGGTTCGGCCGGGCCGATCCGCCAGAACCCGTGTTCGTCGGTGCCGAGCAGCCCGGCGAACACGGCCGGCGAGTCGAATCTGGGAAGGCAGAGCCAGTCGACCGCCCCGTCCCTGCTGACCAGGGCGGCGGTCTGCATGTCCCCGATGAGTGCGTAATCCTCGATACGGCCGGCCACGTGGGTCTCCAGTTCGCAAGATGTGCTCGGCGGCGCCCGACGGCGGGGAGCGGGCGGTTCTGCGCGGCCGGATACCCGGGGCGGGGCGCTCGCGGACTCCTGCGGCTGCGCAGGGAGTTCGACGGGCGTCCGGACGGGGCCCGGTGGGGCCCTGGCCTGAACGGGTGAACTGGTACGGGAGGTGTCCGGTCGCGCATCGGGGACCGAGGGGCGTCGTCCTGACCCCCTCGCCCTCCCGCGTGCTCTGCTTGTCGGCGATGCGTCCGTGCAGGATACGTCGGTGGGATGGGGTGGGGCACGTGAAGAGCGCCTCGTCCGGCCGCCGTCACACCAAATGAATCCAAAGTGGTCCGTCTGGAGCATCCGGGATGAGCCTTCCGAACCATCTGGAGGTGATCCTTCCGGGCCCCCGGGCACCCCCCGCCGGTGCCCCCGGACCGGCCGTCCGGGGGCCCGGAGGGTGTCCGCCCGGTCCGCGCCGACGCTGCGCCGGGTGTCCGCCGGGGCTCCGCGGCGACGGTCCCGAACGCGTTCGGCGCAGGTCGCTGATACCCTGGTATCCCGTGGACCGGTGGGCTAAGGAGCGCCTCAGGCCCCTCCACCAGCGTCACCTTCGACACGCGACCCACGGGAGCCCCCTCTTGGCACAGCCCCATTCCGGCAAGGCAGCAATCGGCCGCGCCGTGACGACCAAGCACCTCTTCGTCACCGGGGGTGTCGCCTCTTCGCTCGGCAAGGGCCTCACCGCCTCCAGCCTCGGTGCCCTGCTCAAGGCCCGCGGTCTGCGCGTGACGATGCAGAAGCTCGACCCGTACCTCAACGTGGACCCGGGCACCATGAACCCGTTCCAGCACGGTGAGGTCTTCGTCACCGACGACGGCGCCGAGACCGACCTGGACGTCGGCCACTACGAGCGATTCCTCGACACCAACCTGCACGGTTCGGCGAACGTCACCACCGGCCAGGTGTACTCGACGGTCATCGCCAAGGAGCGCCGCGGCGAGTACCTGGGCGACACCGTCCAGGTCATCCCGCACATCACCAACGAGATCAAGTCCCGGATCCGCCGGATGGCGACCGAGGACGTCGACGTCGTGATCACCGAGGTCGGCGGCACCGTCGGCGACATCGAGTCGCTGCCGTTCCTGGAGGCCGTCCGCCAGGTCCGCCACGAGGTCGGCCGGGACAACGTGTTCTTCGTGCACGTCTCCCTGCTGCCGTACATCGGCCCCTCGGGCGAGCTGAAGACCAAGCCGACCCAGCACTCCGTCGCGGCCCTGCGTAGCATCGGCATCCAGCCGGACGCCATCGTGCTGCGCGCCGACCGCGAGGTCCCGGCGGCCATCAAGCGCAAGATCTCGCTGATGTGCGACGTCGACGAGGAGGCCGTGGTCGCGGCCATCGACGCCAAGTCGATCTACGACATCCCCAAGGTGCTGCACGGCGAGGGCCTGGACGCGTACGTGGTGCGCCGCCTGGACCTGCCGTTCCGCGACGTGGACTGGACCACCTGGGACGACCTGCTGCGCCGGGTCCACGAGCCGCAGCACATCGTCAAGGTGGCGCTGGTCGGCAAGTACATCGACCTCCCCGACGCGTACCTGTCGGTGACCGAGGCCCTGCGGGCCGGCGGGTTCGCCAACAACGCGCGCGTCGAGATCAAGTGGGTCACCTCGGACGACTGCTCGACCCCCGAGGGCGCCCGCGAGCAGCTCGGCGACGTGGACGCGATCTGCATCCCCGGCGGCTTCGGCGACCGCGGTGTGGACGGCAAGGTCGCCGCGATCACCTACGCCCGCGAGAACAAGGTCCCGCTGCTGGGGCTCTGCCTCGGCCTGCAGTGCGTGGTCATCGAGGCCGCCCGCAACCTGGCGGGCCTGCCCGAGGCGAACTCCACCGAGTTCGACCCGGCGGCCAAGTACCCGGTCATCTCCACGATGGCCGAGCAGCTGGCGATCGTGGACGGCAAGGGCGACCTGGGCGGCACCATGCGGCTCGGCCTCTACCCGGCCAAGCTCGCCGAGGGCTCGATCGTCCGCGAGGTCTACGGCGGCGAGCAGTACGTGGACGAGCGCCACCGCCACCGCTACGAGGTCAACAACGCGTACCGCGCCGACCTGGAGAAGACCGGCCTGCAGTTCTCCGGCCTGTCCCCCAAGGGCGACCTGGTCGAGTACGTCGAGTACCCGCGCGAGGTGCACCCCTACCTGGTCGCCACCCAGGCGCACCCGGAGCTGAAGTCCCGCCCGACCCGCCCGCACCCGCTGTTCGCGGGCCTGGTGGCGGCGGCCATCAAGATCAAGACTGCTGGCGAGTAACACTCGGCGCAGAGCTGGGACGGCGGTCGCGCGGATCATCGCGCGGCCGCCGTCCGGCATATTCGGCATATGTTTGGCCGTACCGACAAAGGGGAGTGCGATGACGGACAGCGGGCAGATCAGGGACGTGGCCGAGGAGTGGCGGGTGCTCTCCAGCGAGACCCCCTTCCAGGGGCGGGTCACCGGGGTGCGGACCGACGAGGTCGAGATGCCGGACGGGTCCACCGCCCGCCGGGACTACCAGATCCACCCCGGCTCGGTGAGCATCCTCGCGCTGGACTCCCAGCAGCGGGTGCTGATCGTCCGCCAGTACCGGCACCCCGTCCGCCAGCGGCTCTGGGAGCTGCCCGCCGGGCTGCTGGACGTCCCCGGCGAGAACCCGCTGCACGCCGCCCAGCGCGAGCTGTACGAGGAGGCGCACTGCAAGGCGGGGGAGTGGAAGGTGCTGGTCGACTTCTACACCTCGCCCGGCGGCACCGACGAGGCGCTGCGGCTCTTCCTCGCCACCGACCTCGCCGAGGCGGAGGGCGACCGCTACGCCGCGCACGGCGAGGAGCTGGAGATCGAGGTCGCCCGGGTGCCGCTGGCGGAGCTGGTCGCCCTGGTGCTGGCCGGCGAGCTGCACAACCCGACCCTGATCACGGGCACGCTGGCGCTGCACGCCGCGCTGACATCGGGAGGGCTCGACGCGTTGCGTCCTGCGGACTCGGCCTGGCCGGCCCGGCCCTTCCGGGCGGGCTGAGGGGGCGCTCCGCGGGGTTGCCCCGAGAGTGAGGGCCGACCCGAGGGGGCGCGTGGAACTGCGCGGAGCGGGAGTGACGGTGGGGTGCCTTCCGCCTTCGCGCAGTTCCTCGCGCCCCTTGATAGTGCAACTTGGGGCGGGCTGCGCAGCTGTCTCGCGGGGTGCCTTCCGGTTCCGCGCAGTTTTCCCCCACACGCCCCCGGGTTGATCCGGTGGGGTGATTTGCCGGTTCGTACTACCGGTGTCAGGCGGTGACGGGTCGTACCTTCGAACTACGCTTCGCAGACGGGGTGGCTGGGCACAGCGACTGGTCGGGAGTGACGCAGGTGGCGAGGAAGACCGCGACGACGGACGCAGGGCTCGCCGAGGCGGGCGGATGCGACCGGTTGCTGCCCGCCGCCCCGGCGGTCTGGGCCGGCCGGGGGCGGGAGCTGGCCGCGCTCGCGGCGGCCGCCGCCCGCCCGGCCCGGGGGCGCTGCCCGGTGGTGGTGCTGGCCGGGCGGCCCGGGTCCGGGCGGACCTCGCTGGCCGTCCGGTACGCCAGGTCGGTCGCGGCCGAGTACCCGGACGGGTTGCTGTTCGCCCGGCTGTCCGCACCGGACGGCGGGCGCGTCCCGCCCGGGCAGGCGGCCCGGCTGCTGCTGGAGCAACTCGGGGCCGAGCCCGTGGAGGTCGGGTTGCCCGGTGCGGGCGGGCCCGACGCGCCGGAGCCGGCCGCCGTGGCTCTGCGGGAGGCGCTGGCCGGGAAGCGGGTGCTGCTGCTGCTCGACGACGTCCGCGACGCGGGCCAGCTCGCCCCGCTGCTCTGCGACGAGCCCGGCTGCCTGGTGCTCGCGACGACGGCCGGCCCGCTGACCGGTATCGAGGACATCGACCCCGTCATCCTCGGCGGGCTCGGCCTGACCAGCTCCGCCGAGCTGCTCGGCGGGCTGGTCGGCGGCACCAGGATCAGCTGCGACCCGGTGGGGGCGGCCGAACTCGCCGAGGCCTGCGGGGCCGGACCCGCCGCGCTGCGGCTGATGGCGGGCTGGCTGCGGGGCAACGCCAAGGCGGCGGTGACGGACGCGGCCCAGGAGCTGAACGCGCTGGCGCGGCCGGCCGGGCCGCGGGCCGGCGGACCGGTCGAGGACCGGCCGCCGAAGAAGGGCGTGCGGCGGCCCAAGGGGGCGCGCACCAAGCCCGCGCGCCCGGCAGCCGCGCAGGCGTCCCCGCCGGCGCCCGGCGCGGCGGGGGAGGCCGGCGCCGAGCCGGTCGCGGAGCCCGTACCGGCGGAGACCGGACCCGTGCCGGTACCCGACACCGATCCGCTGAGCGGGGCGTTCCTGCTGCTCTACCGTTCGCTGCCGGCCGCGGAGGCGCGGATGCTGCGGACGCTCACCCTCGCCCCCGCCCAGCTCGCCGACGCCAGGACGGCCTCCGCGCTGGTCGGCTGCCCCGCGCCCGAGGCCGCCGCGCTGCTGCGCCGGCTCGCCGAGTGCGAGCTGCTGGACACCGAGCCGCCCGCCGCCGACGGCACACTGCGCTACCGGATCCCCGGGCGGCTGTACGCCCGGCTGGTCCGGCTGCTGGAGAGCACCGACCGCCCGGCCGAGGTCCAGCTGGCCCGGGCCCGGCTGCTGGAACGCCTCGTCCGGCTGACCGACTCCGCCCGCGCGCTGCTAGACCCCGGCCACGGCCCGGTGACCGACCCGCTGCCCGGCGTGCTGCGGCTGCGCAGTGCCGCCCAGGCCCGGCAGTGGCTGCTGGGGGAGCGCGAGCTGCTGCTCACCGCCGTGGCGGACGCGATCGGCCTGGCGGACCTGGACGGCTCGGCCGGGCGGCTGGTCACCGCGCTGCTCCGCGCGCTGCCGATGACCGGCGCCGCCGCCCCGGCCGACCTGTACCGGTTGCACGAGCTCGTCCTGGAGGTCGCCGAGCGCGGCGGCGCCCCCAGGCGGGTGACGGCCGCGCTGCTCAACCTCGGCGACCTCCAGGCCGCCTCCGGCAGCTGGGCCCGGGCAGCCGAGCACTACCGCGCCGCCCTGGAGAGCGCCCGCGACAGCCTGGACGAGCCCGCCTGCGCCCGGGCACTGGAGGGCGTCGCGGAGTGCCACCGGGCGCTCGGCGACCCCGTCCGGGCCGCCGACTGGTACGGCCGCGCCCTCGCTCTGCGGCAGAGTCTGGGCGACCCCCGGGCCGAGGCCCGGCTGCTCGCCCGCACCGCCGAGGCGCACACCGCGCAGCGCCGGTTCGAGGAGGCCGACCGGGAGTACCGGGCCGCGCTGGCGGTGCTGCGGCGGCTGGACGACGGATACGGCCGGGCGGCCGTCACCGCCGCGCTGGTGCGGCTGCGGGAGCGGGTCGGGGCGGAGCGGGCCGAAGCCGTCCGGCTCGAAGCCCTGCGAGCGGAGACCCTGCGAGCGGAGACCCTGCGAACCGAGGCCCTGCGGAGCGAAGCGGTCCGGACCGAAGCGGTGAGGGTCGAAGCGGTCCGGCTCGAAGCAGTACGGCCAGCGGGTGAGCGGGATCGGGTGACTTCGGAGTAATGTCCGAGATGCCGGTTTACCAGCGGTTTTAGGGGTTACAGCCCAGGCAAGCCTACGAACCTGCCAATGTGGCCAGCTGATTTATTCAGTTTGGAAGGCTGACGGATCAGCTGGGCTTCATTACACTCGGACTTAGTCGCGCAGCGAAGCGTGCCCCGGCGTCTCCGGAGGCTCCCCCATGCGCGTCGCCCGCCGGTCTTCCCCGGCCGGGACCCCCAGGCAAAAGGGACGAGTTAAGCCATGAAGGTCGGCATCCCCCGCGAGGTCAAGAACCACGAGTACCGCGTGGCCATCACGCCCGCCGGCGTGCATGAGCTGGTCCGCAACGGACACTCCGTCTTCATCGAGGACAACGCCGGTGTCGGTTCCTCGATCCCCAACGAGGAGTACGTGGCCGCCGGCGCCACCATCCTGGCCACCGCCGACGAGGTCTGGGCCACCGCCGACCTGCTGCTGAAGGTCAAGGAGCCCATCGCCCAGGAGTACGGCCGCCTGCGCAAGGGCCAGACCCTCTTCACCTACCTGCACCTGGCGGCCGACCGCGCCGGCACCGACGCGCTGCTCGCGTCCGGCACCACCGCGATCGCGTACGAGACCGTGCAGCTCGCCAACGGCGCCCTGCCGCTGCTCGCCCCGATGTCCGAGGTCGCGGGCCGGCTGGCCCCGCAGGTCGGCTCGTACCACCTGATGCGTCCGGCCGGCGGCCGCGGCACCCTCCCCGGCGGCGTGCCCGGCACCCACCCGGCGAAGTGCGTCGTCATCGGCGGCGGCGTCTCCGGCTGGCACGCGGCCACCATCGCGATCGGCATGGGCTACGACGTGACCCTGCTGGACCGCGACATCAACAAGCTGCGCGAGGCCGACCGGGTCTTCGGCAACAAGATCAAGGCCATCGCCTCCAACGCCTTCGAGCTGGAGAAGGCGGTGCTGGAGGCCGACCTGGTCATCGGCGCGGTGCTGATCCCGGGCGCCAAGGCCCCCAAGCTCGTCACCAACGAGCTGGTCTCCCGGATGAAGCCGGGCTCCGTGCTCGTCGACATCGCGATCGACCAGGGCGGCTGCTTCGAGGACTCCCGTGCGACCACGCACGCCGAGCCGACCTTCGAGGTCCACAACTCGGTCTTCTACTGCGTCGCCAACATGCCGGGCGCCGTCCCGAACACCTCCACCTACGCGCTGACCAACGCGACGATGCCGTACATCGTCGAGCTGGCCAACCGGGGCTGGAAGGAGGCGCTGCGCCGTGACGCCGCGCTGGCCAAGGGCCTGAACGTGCACGAGGGCCAGATCACCTACGGCGCCGTCGCCGAGGCCTTCGGCCTGGAGTCCGTCTCCCTTGACACCGTGCTCGCCTGACGGTTGATCAGCCGAGACCGCGAGGTCTCCCGCCCCCGGCCCGCCCGTCTCGGGCCGGGGGCTTCGGCATGCCCTGAGGCCCCGCCGCGCGGGCCGGGAGCCGCACACCGCGCGGGCCGGGGAGCGCGCCCTGCGGGGGGTTCGGCGCCGCGCCCCCTGCGGCGTGCGCCCCAGCTCGGACTGCCCGTGACCGGGAGGTTGGGCTCAGGTGGCGTCGAGATGTCAATTAATGTGCCTCACGTCACCCGCCCGGTGCGGTGACCCTTCCCGGTGGTGCCCCCGGGGGGGTCGCTCTCCGCAGAAACGTTAGGGTCAAGAGGCTGCTCATCCCTTGACAGCGACCGGGCCGATAGCCGACACATCCTGCCCACTACCGTGGATTGTGTTGCTGTGGACGGCGAATACGGCCTAGAGTCGCAAACCGTCGGCATGCTGCCACGCTGACGAATCGACATAGAGTCCTGGATGCCCAAGGAGGTAAGACGACTTGTGAATGAGTCGACATTTGCTCCCGGGGGTGGTCAGCCAGGACTGGCGGAGCACGCCGCCGGACAGCCGAACGAGGAGCACGCGGCCCGTCAGGCCACGGTGGGCTCGGTAGAGGTCGGCTCGGTCGCGGTCCGTACCTTCGAGGCACGCCAGAACTCCGCCCCCGGCTCGACCGCCGCCTACGACGCGGACCTGCCGTCACACGGTCTGGCCTACGGCGACTTCGCCTACGGCTCGATCGACGACCCGGACGCCGAGTACGAACCAGACCCGGAGTATGCCGCGACCCTGGCCCCTGACGCAGCCCGTCAGCGACGTGAGCGAGTAGGCCCGACCGGCCGCGCGCTGCCCTACTTCCCGATCCCCGCGCCGCTGGCCGAGCACGGCCCCGCGCAGATCATCGCGATGTGCAACCAGAAGGGCGGCGTCGGCAAGACCACGTCGACCATCAACCTGGGCGCCGCACTCGCCGAGTACGGCCGCCGGGTGCTGCTCGTCGACTTCGACCCGCAGGGCGCGCTCTCGGTCGGACTGGGCGTCAACCCGATGGAGCTGGACGTCACCGTCTACAACCTGCTCATGGAGCGGGGCCTGACGGCCGATGAGGTGCTGCTGAAGACCGCCGTCCCCGGGATGGACCTGCTGCCCTCGAACATCGACCTGTCGGCCGCCGAGGTGCAGCTGGTCAGCGAGGTGGCCCGGGAGTCCGCACTCGCCAGGGCGTTGAAGCCGCTGCTGCCGGACTACGACTTCGTCATCATCGACTGCCAGCCCTCGCTGGGCCTGCTGACGGTCAATGCCCTGACGGCGGCTCACAGCGTCATCGTCCCGCTGGAGTGCGAGTTCTTCGCGCTGCGCGGGGTCGCGCTGCTCACCGAGACCATCGAGAAGGTCTGCGAGCGGCTCAACCCCGACCTGCGGCTCGACGGCATCCTGGCCACCATGTACGACTCGCGCACGGTGCACAGCCGCGAGGTGCTGGCCCGGGTGGTCGAGGCCTTCGGCGAGCACGTGTTCCACACCGTCATCGGCCGTACCGTCCGCTTCCCGGAGACCACCGTCGCCGGCGAGCCGATCACCACGTACGCGACCAACTCGGTCGGCGCCGCCGCCTACCGTCAGCTCGCCAGGGAGGTGCTCGACCGGTGCCGCCCCGCCGAGTGAGTCTCCCGGGTGCCGACGAGCTGTTCCGGACCACCGGAGGGATGGCACTGTCGCCCTCCCTCGCCCGGCCGGCCGAGGCGCCCAGACCGGAGACCGCACGGGCGGCCGAGCCCGGCGGCGCGGACCGGACCCAGCCCCCGGCCCCCGGCCGGGCGGTGCCCGCCGCCCGGCCGGAGCAGCACGGCGCCGACCAGCACGGCGCCGAGCAGCAGGGCACCGAGCACGGCGCCGCCGACGAGCAGCAGGGCGAGGCCGCCGCCCGGCGGCCCCGCCCCCGGGGCCGGGCACCGCGCCGGCCCAGCGGGCGCGAGCGGCACGACGAGAAGATCACCGTGTACGTCTCGGCCGAGGAACTGATGGACCTGGAGCACGCCCGGCTGGTGCTGCGCGGCGAGCACGGGCTCGCCGTGGACCGGGGCCGGATCGTCCGGGAGGCCATCGCCGTCGTGCTGGCCGACCTGGAGCAGCGCGGCGAGGCCAGCATCCTGGTGCGGCGCCTGCGGGGGCGCTGAGGCGGCAGGACGCGGCGCCCGCCCTTCCTGCCCCGCGCGGTGCTCCCCCGGCCGGTGGCCCGGAGGTCTCCCGACGCGCCCCGGCGGGGCGTGAGCCGTACGTGTGCGTCGAGTGCGTCAAGATGGACGCCTCATGCCGAGCATCCAGGAGTCGCCAGCCACCGCCGAGCCGCGCGGCGGGTTCCGGGTGCGGCTGGAGAACTTCGAGGGGCCGTTCGACCTGCTGCTGGGCCTGATCGCCAAGCACCGGCTGGACATCACCGAGATCGCGCTCTCGACGGTCACCGACGAGTTCATCGCCCACATCCGGGCGATGGGACCGGACTGGGACCTCGACGCCGCCACCGACTTCCTGGTGGTCGCCGCCACCCTGCTCGACCTGAAGGCGGCCCGGCTGCTGCCCGCCGCCGAGGTCGAGGACGAGGCCGACCTCGCCCTGCTGGAGGCCCGCGACCTGCTCTTCGCGCGGCTGCTGCAGTACCGGGCGTACAAGCAGGCGGCGGAGGTGCTGTCCGGGCACTGGGCCGCCGAACTGCTGCGGCGCCCCCGGACAGCCGGCCTGGAGCCGCAGCACGCCGCGCTGCTCCCCGAGGTCGTGCTGGGCATCGGGCCGGAGGACTTCGCCCGGCTCGCGGCCCGGGCGATGCTGCCCAGGCCCGCGCCGGTGGTGTACGTCGACCACATCCACGCCCCCGCCGTGAGCGTGCGCGAGCAGGCGGCCCTGGTGGCCGGCCTGCTGGCCGCGCTCGGCGAGGCCAGCTTCGCCCGGCTGGTCGCGGACACCGACGACCCGCTGGTGGTGGTCGCCCGCTTCCTGGCCCTGCTGGAGCTGTACCGGGAGAAGGCGCTCGCCTTCGAGCAGCCGGAGGCGCTCGGCGAGCTGCTGGTGCGCTGGATCGCCGAGGAGGACCGCGTGATCGAGGTGACGGACGAGTTCGACCGGCTGGTCGGACCGGTGGCGGAGGAAGGTGCGCCGTCGTGACGGAGCGGCAGAGGGCGCCCAGGCGTGCGCTGGGGGTCCCGGGGCAGGCGCGGGCCGAGGAGTGGCTGGAGCCCGCGTACGACCCCCTGGAGGGCCCGGACGGGCCGGTGCAGGACGAGGGCGGGCCGGCCGGTCGGCCGGAGGCCGGGCCGTACGCCGGGTCGGACGCCGTCGCGGAGGCGGGACCGGCGCCGAGGCCGGCGGCGGAGGCAGGGGTGGCGGCGGAAGCGGCGGCCGGGGCGGAGGTGCCGCTGCGGGCCGCCCTGGAGGCGATCCTGCTGGTCGTCGACGAACCGGCGGGGGAGGCGCACCTGGCCTCCGTACTGGAGCGGCCGCGGGCCGAGGTCGCCGCCGCGCTGCACGCGCTGGCCGCCGAGTACACCGCCCAGGGCCGGGGCTTCGACCTGCGGCCGGTCGGCGGCGGCTGGCGCTTCTACACCCGGGCCGAGTGCGCGCCCGCCGTCGACCGCTACGTCCTGGACGGCCGGCAGGCCCGGCTGAGCCGGGCCGCGCTGGAGACCCTGACGGTCATCGCGTACCGGCAGCCGGTGTCGCGCAGCAGGGTCTCAGCCGTACGTGGTGTGAACTGTGACGGCGTGATGCGTACCCTGGTACAGCGAGGGTTGGTGGAAGAGACCGGCTCCGAGCCCGAAACAGGTGCGATCCTGTATCGGACGACAAACTACTTCCTGGAACGGATGGGGCTGCGCGGCCTGGAGGAACTCCCGGCGCTGGCGCCCTTCCTGCCTGAGGTCGACGACGTGGAAGCGGAGTCCCTCGAAGGCACGATGATCGCGGATGCGGTCGCCGCCGCACGTGCGGCGGGCGGCGGCGATGAGGCCGGTCGGGCTGTGCCTGGTCGGTAAGGGAGCGGTGAGGTCGGCCGGCACGACTTGCACTCCCCAGACGGAAACGACGTACGGACTTCTTTGATGCGTAGCAGTGGTAGCGGTAGGAACAGCAGTGGTGGCGGCGGCAGCCAGGGCCGTGGCGGACAGGGCGGGGGCCGGAGCGGCGGCGGCTCCTACGGCGGCGGCTCGCGCGGGGGCTCCTCCGGCGGTGGTTCGTACGGAGGCTCCTCCGGCGGTGGTTCGTACGGCGGCGGCGGATCGCGCGGCGGGTCGTCGTCCGGCGGGGGCTCCTACGGCGGCGGTTCGCGTGGCGGGTCGTCGGGTGGCGGTTCGTACGGTGGCGGCAGCGGCAGTGGTGGCGGCTCCTACGGCGGCGGTTCGCGTGGCGGGTCGTCGGGTGGCGGTTCGTACGGTGGCGGCAGCGGCAGTGGTGGCGGCTCCTACGGCGGCGGTTCGCGTGGCGGGTCGTCGGGTGGCGGTTCGTACGGCGGCGGCGGTTCGCGTGGGGGTTCGTCGTCCGGCGGGTCCTACGGTGGCGGTTCGCGCGGCGGTTCGTCGTCCGGTGGCGGTTCGTACGGCGCCGGTTCGCGCGGCGGTTCGTCGTCCGGTGGCGGTTCGTACGGCGCCGGTTCGCGCGGCGGTTCGTCGTCCGGTGGCGGTTCGCGCGGGGGCTCCTCCGGCGGTGGTTCGTACGGTGGCGGTGCCCGCCGTGACGACCGTCGCGATGACCGTCGGGACGACCGCCGTGACGACCGGAAGCAGCACCCGGACCGTCCGCTGAGGCCCGAGGAGCGCAAGTACGACCGTCCGGAGTTCGGCTCCGGCGGCCACTACGGCGCGCGCAAGGCGCTGCCGCAGGCCAAGGGGCCGGCGCGTCCGCGTCAGCCCGGGCAGGGTGCTCCGGGCGACCCGCGGCGTCAGCCGCAGCGCTCGCGTGAGCTGCAGGCGAAGATCGAGGACGCCGTGCTGGCGCGCCACGACAAGCCGGCCGTGGTGCTCCCGAAGACCTTCGGCGAGCCCGAGGGCGAGCGCCTGCAGAAGGTGCTGGCGCGGGCCGGCATGGGCAGCCGCCGGGCCTGCGAGGAGCTGGTCTCGCAGGGCCGCGTCATGGTCAACGGCAAGCTGGTGACCGAGCAGGGCAAGCGGGTCGACGCGCAGAACGACGAGATCAAGGTGGACGGCCTGACCGTCGCCACCCAGTCGTACCTGTTCTTCGCGCTCAACAAGCCGGCCGGCGTGGTCTCCACGATGGAGGACCCGGACGGCCGTCAGTGCCTGGGCGACTACGTGACCAACCGGGAGACCCGGCTGTTCCACGTGGGCCGTCTCGACACCGAGACCGAGGGCATCATCCTGCTCACCAATCACGGCGAGCTGGCCCACCGGCTGACCCACCCGAAGTACGGCGTGACCAAGACCTACATGGCCGCCATCCAGGGCCCGATCCCGCGTGACCTGGGCAAGATCCTGGGCCAGGGCATCGAGCTGGAGGACGGTTTCGCCCGCGCCGACAGCTTCAAGGTGCTCTCGAACGTCGGCAAGAACTACCTGGTCGAGGTGACCCTGCACGAGGGTCGCAAGCACATCGTCCGCCGGATGCTGGCCGAGGCCGGCTTCCCGGTCGAGCGACTGGTCCGTACCCACTTCGGCCCGATCGCGCTGGGCGACCAGAAGTCCGGCTGGCTGCGCCGGCTGACCAACCCCGAGGTCGGCCAGCTGATGCACGAGGTCGGTCTGTAGTCATGGAGTAGGAGGGCCTCCCCGCCGTTCGGCGGGGAGGCCCTCCTGTCGTTCGGGGGTAGTGGTGTGAGCCTGACCGCACCGGCTTGTCAGCCCGTGGACGAGTGGCGGAAGATAGCCAGGTGATGACGGGCCGCCTGGTGGCGGGACTGCGCCACCAGGGGTGTGGCCAGCGGGGGAAGGAGCGTTGTGCTCGACTCATTCGGAGTGCTCGGCCTGGGCGGGCCGGACGGGCAGCTGTATGCGGCTCTCGTGGTGTCGCCGCAGTCCACGGCCGAGGAGCTCGCCGAGCAGTGCGGGCTGACTTTGGAGCAGGGCCGCGCCGCCCTGGACAGGCTGGCGGAGCAGGGCATGGCGACCCGGGCGCCGGTGGACCGCGAGCGCTACCTCGCCGTCGCCCCCGACGTCGCGATCGGCACGCTGATCGGCCACCGCGAGGCCCAGCTGCGCAGCGCCCGCGCCGAGATGCACCGGCTGATGGACGCCTTCCGCGAGGCCTCCCGCTTCACCGACCCCGCGCACTCGGTCGAGGTGCTGACCGGCGGCGAGGCGATCGCGCAGCGGCTGGAGCACCTGATCGAGACCGCCGAGTACCAGGTCCGGGGCTTCGACTGCCCGCCCTACATCCAGGACCCGGTGGCCAACCTGCCCCGGCAGCGCCAGCGGCTCAAGGCCGGGGTGCGGTTCCGCACGGTCTTCGACAAGGAGGCGGTGGCCTGGCCCGGGCGGCTGGAGAAGGAGATCCTGGTCGGCGTCGCGGACGGCGAGGAGGCCCGGGTGCGGCCGGTGCTGCCGATGAAGATGATGATGGCCGACGACCGGATGGCGATCATCCCGATCAGCGTCGGCGACGCCGTGCTGGACGCCGCGTACGTGATCCACCCGTCCGCCCTGCTCCAGGCCCTGGACGGGCTGTTCGAGGCCGAGTGGGAGCGCGCCGTCCCGTTGCAGACCGCGATCGGCCACGGCGACGGCGAGCTGGAGCCGGAGGCCGACCACCGCAAGCTGCTCGGGCTGCTGGCGGCCGGGCTGACGGACGAGTCGATCGCCCGCTCGCTCGGCTGGAGCGCCCGGACCACCCAGCGGCGGCTGCAGAGCCTGATGCGCGAACTCGGCGCCACCACCCGGTTCCAGGCCGGGATGGCGGCCCGCGAGCGCGGCTGGCTCTGACCGCCGGACGCCGGGGTCAGCTCCAGGGCAGCAGGGCGGCCCACCGGCCGTCCGGGCCGCGCTCCAGCTTCTCCAACCCGACCACGGCGGTCCGGTTCAGCCGTCCGTAGACGTGCGGGAAGCGCACGTCGGGCGTGGCACCGGGCGGCGGGGCGCCGCTCGGGGCCTCCCACTTCACCATCGGCTCGACCAGGCTCTCCTCGATCAGCAGGGCCATCAGCGGCCCCTGGGCGTCCCGGAAGAAGGCGTTGGCCACCGCGAGGGTGGTCTGTTCGTCCGCCGAGCAGTGGATGAACCCGTCGGTGAGCAGCGAGGCGGCGGCGTACGGCCGGCCGGGGTCGTGCAGCCAGTCGTCCAGGGGCGCGAGGTGGTAGATCATGTGTCCCTTTCTACCTGCTTTCCGGTCAGATCCCGGCGACCTTGGCCGTCGCCGACACCTCGTAGACCAGGGTGACGGTCCGCCGGCCGCCCGGGGGCAGTGCCAGGTCCCAGTGGACGATGCCCTCGGCGTCCAGGGTGTCGGGGGCGGGGGAGCAGGCCTCCTTGCGCAGCCGCACCTCGACCGCCGAGACCTCGGACACCGGGATCCGTTCGCGCAGGGCGACGACCTGCTCGTCCTGCTCCTGCGGGCCGGAGAAGCGGGAGAGGTGCAGCCGGACGGTACGGGTGACGGTGGTCCGCTGGGAGAGCCCGGAGCTGCCCCGGCTCTCCTCGGTCTCCCGGACGACCCGGTAGCCGTCCGTGCTGCCGAAGGAGAGTTCGGCGGCCGCGCCCGGCGCGGTGAAGGCCAGCTCGCCGCGCCCGGTGAAGCCGCTGCCGAGCACCAGGTCCACCGGGCCGGCCAGCAGCGCGTGCCCCGCGCCGTTGCGGAACCGGGCGACCCGGGTGACCAGCGGCGAGAGCTCGGGGGCGCAGGCGTACTCGCTGGTCGCGGGCGCGCGGAAGGAGGTCAGCGGCACCCGGTGGGGGTGGCCGTCGCTCGGTACCGAGGCCGGGGCCGGCGCCGTCAGGACCCGGACCTCGCCGCCGTCGTCCACGCCCGGCAGGCCGTCCGCGGCCGGCCCGGTGCCGCTGATCTCCTCCTCGCGCAGCTCGACGTCGACCTTGCGGCGCTCCTCGGCCGTACGGTCCAGCAGGGTCAGCACGTCCTCGGTCAGCCGCGGCGGCTCGCCGGCCAGGGCGGAGCGGGCGGTGGAGAGGGTGAGCCGGACACCCGTCCAGTCCTCGCCGGTGCGCTGCCAGACCACGGCCGCCGTCTCCAGGGTGAGGGCGCCGTCGGCCAGCGTGGCCCGGTAGGCCGGGCGCCAGAGCGCGCACGGGGTGAGGTGGGCGACGCTCAGCCCGGCCGGGCCGCCCGTCCGGGCCTCGACGGTCAGTTCGACGTACGCGAGCAGCTCGGCGGGCTCCTCCTCGGCCCGCTCCAGGGCCTGCCGGGCCTCGGACAGCTCCTCGTCCAGTGCGCGCAGCCGGGCCCGGGCGGCGCGCAGCCGCTCGCCGTAGGACTCGCGCTCGGCGTCCACCCGGTCCAACTCCCGGGACCAGCGGGCCCGTTCCACCTCGCCGCAGCCCGCGCCCTCGCCGATCTCGCGGAGCAGGTCGGCGGCGAGCTGGGCCAGCAGGGTCAGCCGGGCCTCCAGCCGCTGCCGCTGGGCCTCCCCGGTCAGCTGCTCCTGCTCCAGCGCGTGCACCCGGTGCCGGAGTCCGGAGTCCTCGTCGGTGGGCGGCAGCGGGGCGCGTGGCGTCCAGCGGCGGACGATCCGGGCGTCCAGCACCTTGGCGTCCGGGTGGCCGGTGAGTTCGGTGCGCAGGGAGCGGTCGACCGCCAGGGCGGTGATCGGGCCCAGGCGCAACCGCTGGGCGCCCGGGGCCAGTTCGAGGGCGGCAGTGCGCTCGACCAGGCTGCGGTCCTCCAGACAGGTGACCGCCGTGACCGGGAGGGCGGCGGTGGGCGCGGTGGTGGTGGGCGGGGTGGTCATCGGTTCAGCTCCTCCGGTTTCCGCCGTGCAGGGTCTTGCCGGCCGGGATGCGGATCTCGTACCCGCCGTCCAGTTCGGCACTGCCGTGGGCGGGCAGCTCGACCCGGCGGTGGCGGGTGCTCGGCGGGTAGTCCTCGGACGGTTCGCCCGTCGTCCAGCCCGGCCGCTCCTCGATCCGGACGTCGCCGTCCGAGCTGACCGGGACGCGTTCGCGGACCTCCACCGTGACCGGGCGGCCGAGGTGGTTGGCGAGTTCGAGGTGCACCCGGTGGTCCAGCACGGTGGTGTTGCCCAGCATCCCCGCCGTGGACTCCCGCAGCTCGGTGCGGCGGGCCACCCGAATGCCCTCCGCCACGCCGAGCCCGACGCCACGGCTGCCGCCGGGCGCGAGCGTCGGCAGCGCGGCGGTCAGCAGGAACTCCCCGTCCACGGTGACCTCGACCGGCCCGGCGAGCAGTGCCCGGTCGGTCGCGTTGGTGAGCACCAGGGTGCCGTACACGGCCTCCTCGACGGACGGGACGCAGACGTACCCGCTCCGCAGCCCGACCGGGATCTCGCCGACCGTGACGGTGTGCCAGCCGCCGTCGGACGGCAGGTCCACCCGGGCGGCGGTGTCGTACCGCTGGTCGAAGGAGCCGGCCGACAGGCGCGGGCGGACGGCGTGCGGGGGCAGCGGGAGCGCGGCGACGGCCTCGGCGCGGTGCCGGTCCCCGGCTCCGGCCGGGTCGGCTCCGGGGCCGCCGCCGGGGAGCAGGCGGCCCCGGTCGGCCCGGCCCCCGTCGGGGCCGGGCAGCGTCAGCGCGGCGTAGTCGAGCCAGCGGGGGTCGGGGTGCGGCGGTCCGGCCGGTGCGGCCGGTCCGGCCGTACCGGGCTCCGGACGGGACCCGGAGCCGGGGGCGGTCTGGGGCACCGGCGGCGGGGCGCTGAGGGCCGCCGGCGCGGCCATCCGGGAGCGCCGGGCCATCAGCGGCAGCGCGGCATCGGGCTCGCCGGGGCCACCGGGTCCGCCGGGCCCGCCGAACGGCCCCGGCGCCGGGGCCGCCGGGGGCACGGCGGGTGCCGGGCCGCCCGCCGAGGCGGCGCCGTAGGGGACGGCGGCCGGGCCGGGGGCCGCGCCGCCCGCCGCGAAGGGCATCGCCCGGCGGCGCGGCGGCGCCGGGAGCGGGGCCGCCGCGTCGTACCCGGCGAACAGGTCGTCCAGGCCGCCGGGCGCCTCCCGCCAGCCGGACGGCGCGGGGGCGGGCTGGCGTCGGCCGATCCGGACCGAGCGGAGCCGGGGGAGGTCCGTCCTGCGGTTCAGGTCGGCGGTGGACAGGGCCAGCCGGACGCCCGTCCAGTCCTCTCCGGTGCGCTGGGCCACCGAGGCGCAGAGCACCAGCGTGCCGTCGCCCGCGCCCTGGCGGTGGCTCAGCCGGTAGGACGGCGCCCAGACCGCGCCGGGGACGCCGTACTCCAGCTCGATGTCCACCTCGGTGCCCTGGTCGGTGTCGAGTCCGGTGCCCTGGTCGGTGCCCGCCTCGGTGCCGGCTGCGCCGATGGTCAGCACGGCCGTCACGGTGGTCTGCACCGCGCCGGACGGGAGGGCGCTGGAGGCCGACTCCAGCCGCTCCCGGGCGACGGCGAAGGCGTGCTCGGCCCGGCGGAGCTCGTCCGCCAGCTGGGCTGCTCGGATGTGCAGGCCGGTCAGGCGCTCGTCCACGAAGTCGGCGAGGTCCAGCCAGGCATCGGCGGGGGTGCGGCGGTGCGGTTCGTCGCGCCGGCGTGGCGGCGGTACCGCGCGCAACGCCGCGACCTCCTCGATCCGGGCGAACAGGCGCGCGTGCCGGCCCTCGGCGGCCTCCAGCGCGTCGGCGGCCTCCTCGACGAGGCGGCGCAGCTCGGGCCGGGCCTGCGGCGCGCGCAGCTCGGCCTCCTCCGCCAGCCGCACCTCGGTCACCCGCAGCCCGTCGCCGCCGAGCACCGAGGCCCGCAGCGAACCCGGGTCCAGCACCCGGGGCAGCCCCGACAGCCGTACCCGGCCGTCCGGCGGCACCGTCACCCGGGCCCGCCGGCGGCACAGCGCACCGCTCGCGTAGACCACCACCGAGTCCAGTACGGACTCCCAACCCTGTCCTGCTTCAGCAGCCACCCCGCGGTACCCCTTCCAGCACTCCCCGGCCCGGGCGCCCAGTCTGCCCCCGGAAGGCCCCCGGTGGCGCGGATTTCTCCCGGGGTTTCTCCCGCGCGTCGCGCGCCGTCCGCCCCCCGCGCGGGCCGGTCGGACGGTGTCGGAGCAGGTGAGGGAGGATGAGCGGAGCAGCAGCCCACCCGTTCCAGGAGACGTGAAACGCCATGCGCACTGTCGCCGTCGTCGGCACCGGACTGATCGGCACCTCCCTCGCGCTCGCGCTCGTCCGGCGCGGCCTGACCGTCCACCTGGAGGACGCCGACCCGGACGCCGCCCGGACGGCCGCCTCGCTGGGCGCGGGCACCACCGACCCGGCCGACGGCCCGGTCGACCTGGCGGTCGTCGCGGTGCCGCCCGCCCTGGTCGGCAGGGTGCTCGCGGACTGCCAGCGGCGCGGGCTGGCCCACCGCTACACCGACGTCGCCAGCGTGAAGGCCGGCCCGCGCGCCGACGTGACCGCGCTCGGCTGCGACACCACCCACTACATCGGCAGCCACCCGATGGCGGGCCGGGAGCGGACCGGCCCGCTGGCGGCCCGCGCCGACCTCTTCGAGGGCCGGCCCTGGGTGCTGACCCCGACCGCCGACACCGACACCGAGACGCTCAACGCCGCGCTCGAAATGGTCGCCCTGTGCGGCGCGATGCCGATAGTGATGGACGCCGGCGCGCACGACCGCGCCGTCGCGCTGGTCTCGCACGCTCCGCAGCTGCTCTCCTCGCTGGTCGCGGCGCGGCTGGAGCACGCCGACGAGACGGCCGTCCGGCTGGCCGGCCAGGGCGTCCGCGACGTCACCAGGATCGCCGGGTCCAACCCGGCGATGTGGGTCGACATCCTCTCCGCCAACGCCGGAGTGGTCGCCGACATCCTGGACGAACTCGCCGCCGACCTCGGCGAGACCGTCACCGCGCTGCGCGCACTGGAGGCGGCCGACGAGGCCGGGCGCCGGTCCGGTGCGGCCGGCATCGAGGCGGTACTGCGGCGCGGCAACAACGGCCAGGCCCGGATCCCCGGCAAGCACGGCGCGCCGCCCACCCGGTACGAGACCGTCGCCGTGGTGCTCGGCGACCAGCCCGGCGAGCTCGGACGGCTGTTCGGCGAAGTGGGCGCGCTCGGCGTCAACATCGAGGACGTGGCGATCGAACACTCCACCGCACAGCAGGTCGGCTTCGTCCAGCTCTCGGTCGCCCCCTCGGCGGTGGCGCGGCTCAACACCGCGCTGCGGGAGCACGGGTGGAGCGTGCGGTCGGTCTGACGCTGCGGCGGCCCCCGGGGAGCGGTCCGGGGAGCCCTCCGGGACAGGCGGCGCCGGGACGGCTCCCCGGGGGCCGCCGCCTCCGGCCGGGAGGTACCCCGACGCGTCCCTGTCCCCGGCCGGTCGTTCTCGGGGGAGAATTCCCCTGAGGGGCCGTCCGGCTCCGCCGATTCAGGTTTCCGTGAGGGAAGGTCAGGGCCACATGCCACAGCAGGTCAGGGGCGTCATCGCTCGGGGCAAGGGCGAGCCGGTACGGGTCGAGACCATCGTGGTGCCCGATCCCGGGCCGGGGGAGGCCGTGGTCAAGGTCCAGGCCTGCGGGGTCTGCCACACCGATCTGCACTACCGGGACGGCGGGATCAACGACGACTTCCCGTTCCTGCTCGGGCACGAGGCCGCCGGCGTGGTGGAGAGCGTCGGCGACGGCGTGACCGAGGTGGCGCCCGGTGACTTCGTGATCCTCAACTGGCGTGCGGTGTGCGGCCAGTGCCGGTCCTGCCGACGCGGCCGCCCGCAGTACTGCTTCGCCACCCACAACGCGAAGCAGCCGATGACGCTGCTCGACGGCACCCCGCTCTCGCCCGCCCTGGGCATCGGCGCCTTCGCCGACAAGACCCTGGTCGCGGCCGGCCAGTGCACCAAGGTGGACCCGGCCGCCTCGCCGGCCGCCGCCGGGCTGCTCGGCTGCGGCGTGATGGCCGGGCTCGGCGCCGCCGTCAACACCGGCGGGGTCGGCCGGGGTGACAGCGTCGCGGTGATCGGCTGCGGCGGGGTCGGCAACGCCGCCGTGATGGGCGCCCGGCTGGCCGGCGCGGCGAAGATCATCGCGGTGGACATCGACGACCGCAAGCTCGCCACCGCGCTGCGCCTGGGCGCCACCCACACCGTGAACTCCGCCACCGCCGACGCCGTCGAGGAGATCCGCGCGCTCACCGGCGGCAACGGCGCCGATGTGGTGATCGAGGCGGTCGGCCGCCCCGAGACGTACAAGCAGGCGTTCTACGCCCGTGACCTGGCGGGTACTGTCGTCCTGGTCGGTGTGCCGACGCCGGAGATGACGCTGGAGCTCCCGCTGCTCGACGTCTTCGGACGCGGTGGCGCGCTGAAGTCCTCCTGGTACGGCGACTGCCTGCCCTCGCGGGACTTCCCGCTGCTGATCGACCTCTACTTGCAAGGACGGCTCGACTTGGACGCCTTCGTCTCCGAGACCATCGCACTCGACCAGGTCGAGGAAGCCTTCGCCCGGATGCACGGCGGCGACGTGCTGCGCTCGGTCGTGATGCTCTGATGCGCCAGATGCCCCCCGAGCCCGAGATCGAGCTCCTCACCACCACCGGCACCTTCTCCCTGGACGGCGGTACCTGGGAGGTCGAGAACAACGTCTGGATCATCGCCAACGACCAGGACGCCGTGGTCATCGACCCCGCGCACGACGCCCGCGCCGTCGCGACGGCCGTCGGCGACCGCGAACTGCGGGCGATCATCTGCACCCACGCCCACGACGACCACGTCGGCGCCGCCCCCGAGCTGGCCGCGCTGACCGGTGCGCCGATCCTGCTGCACCCGGACGACCTGCCGCTCTGGAAGCAGACCCACCCGGGCGACCACCCCGACGAGGACCTCCGCGACGGCCAGCGGATCACCGTCGGCGGCATCTACCTGCACGTCCGCCACACCCCCGGCCACAGCCCGGGCGGGGTGAGCATCTACGTGCCGGCGCTGGAGGCGGTCTTCACCGGCGACACCCTGTTCCAGGGCGGCCCCGGCGCGACCGGCCGGTCGTTCTCGGACTTCCCGACGATCATCGACTCGATCCGGGACCGGCTCCTCACCCTCCCCCCGGAGACCACGGTGCACCCCGGCCACGGCGCCACCACGACCATCGGTGCGGAAGCCCCGCAGCTGGCGGAGTGGATCGCCCGGGGCCGCTGAGCCGACCGGCCCGGGGCCGCTGAGCCGACCCGCCCGGGGTGACCGAGCCGGCGGGCCCGGGGCGACGAGCCGGCCGGCCCGGCCGGCCCGGATCCCCGGGCCGGCCTCCCGTTCCGGGTCCGCCGGGCAGGTCCGCCGGACCGACCCGGAGGGGGAGGCCGCGCGGGTCGTCTAACCTTGATGTAGTCGCCCGGGTTTCGGAGACGGCTTCCGAGACAGAGAGAGGTTCGCCCCGTGGACACTGCCGACCGAGCCGCCGCACCGGTGGTCGTCGCCATCGACGGGCCGGCCGGCTCCGGCAAGTCGACGGTCTCCCGGGCCGTGGCCGCCCGTCTGGGGCTGAGCTTCCTGGACACCGGCGCGATGTACCGGGCGATGACCTGGTGGATGCTGGCGAACGAGGTCGACGTCCAGGACGCCGACGCGGTCGCCATCGCCTGCGGCAAGCCGGTGATCGTCTCCGGTACGGACGCGGCGGGCCCGACCATCACAGTCGACGGCCAGGACGTCTCCGGGCCGATCCGCAGCCAGGAGGTCACCTCGCAGGTCAGCGCGGTCGCCGCCGTCCCGCAGGTGCGGGCGCGGCTGGTCGAGCTGCAGCGCGGCTGCGCCGAGGTCGCCGAGCGCGGCATCGTCGCCGAGGGCCGGGACATGGGCAGCGTGGTCTTCCCGGAGGCCACCGCGAAGATCTTCCTCACCGCCTCCGAGGCCGCCCGCGCCGAACGACGGGCCGCCGAACTGCGCGCCAAGGGCGTGGACGCGGCCACCATCACCGCGATGGCCGCCGACCTGGCCCGCCGCGACGCGGCCGACTCCTCCCGGGAGACCGCGCCGCTCGTCCAGGCCGCCGACGCCGTGCTCGTCGACACCAGCGACCTCACGCTGGAGCAGGTGATCGACCGGATCGCCGGTCTGGTGGAGGAGAAGGCCCGCCTCAGCACGGTCTGACCCGGCACGGCCCGAACCCGGTGCGATCCGTACCGGTGCGGCCCGAACCCGGTACGGTCCGATCCCACCCCCCCCCACAGAACTCTGCGTCGCCCGCTACCAGGGCGGTCCGCACCGCGCTGCCCCCGAGCGGGGCAGGTACGCACGGCACGTCCCTGGGAAGGGCCGTGCCGGGAAACGGAAGAACCAAGATGAGCAACGAGACCGTCACCGGTCCCCACGGTGAGCTGGACCCCGCCGAGTACGCCGAGTTCATGGCGCTGGCCGCCGAGGAGGGCTTCGACCCCGAGGACCTCGAAGGCCTCGAAGGCCAGGGCCCGCTGCCGGTGCTGGCCGTCGTCGGCCGCCCCAACGTCGGCAAGTCGACCCTGGTCAACCGCATCATCGGCCGCCGCGAGGCGGTCGTCGAGGACAAGCCCGGCGTCACCCGTGACCGCGTCACGTACGAGGCGACCTGGAACGGCCGCCGGTTCAAGCTGGTGGACACCGGCGGCTGGGAGATCGACGTCCTCGGCCTCGACGCCGCCGTCGCCGCACAGGCCGAGGTCGGCATCGACAACTCGGACGCGGTGCTCTTCGTGGTGGACGCCAACGTCGGCGCCACCGACACCGACGAGGCGCTGATCAAGATCATCCGCCGGGCCGGCAAGCCCGTCGTGCTCTGCGCCAACAAGGTCGACGGCCCGTCCGCCGAGGCCGACGCCGCCATGCTGTGGTCGCTCGGCCTCGGCGAGCCGCACGCCGTCTCGGCCCTGCACGGCCGTGGCTCGGGCGACCTGCTCGACGCCGTGATGGCCGCGCTGCCCGACGCCCCGCCGCAGACCTTCGGCGTCGTCGAGGGCGGCCCGCGCCGGGTCGCGCTGATCGGCCGTCCGAACGTCGGCAAGTCCAGCCTGCTCAACAAGGTGGCCGGCGAGAACCGCGTGGTCGTCAACGAGCTGGCCGGCACCACCCGTGACCCGGTCGACGAGCTGATCCAGCTGGGCGGCAAGACCTGGAAGTTCATCGACACCGCCGGTATCCGCCGCCGGGTCCACCTGACCTCGGGCGCCGACTTCTACGCCTCGCTGCGCACCTCCTCGGCGCTGGACAAGGCCGAGGTCGCGGTCATCCTGGTCGACTCCAGCGAGCCGCTGGCCGAGCAGGACACCCGGATCATCTCGATGGCCGTCGAGTCCGGCCGCGCCGTGGTGATCGCGTACAACAAGTGGGACCAGATGGACGAGGAGCGCCGCTACTACCTGGAGCGCGAGATCGAGCAGGATCTCGTCCAGGTCCAGTGGGCACCCCGGGTCAACGTCTCCGCGCTGACCGGCCGTCACATGGAGAAGCTCGTCCCGGCGATCGAGACCGCGCTGGCCGGCTGGGAGACCCGGATCTCCACCGCCCGCCTGAACGCCTTCCTCGGCGAGCTGGTGGCCTCCCACCCGCACCCCGTCCGGGGCGGCAAGCAGCCCCGCATCCTGTTCGGCACCCAGGCGGGCATCCGCCCGCCGCGCTTCGTGCTGTTCGCCTCCGGCTTCCTGGAGGCGGGCTACCGCCGCTACGTCGAGCGCCGTCTGCGCGAGGAGTTCGGCTTCGTCGGCACGCCGATCTCGATCTCGGTCCGGGTGCGGGAGAAGCGCAGCCGCAAGAAGTAGGGCGCGCGGGCGTGGGCCGGTTCCACGTACGGGCCCACTGGCGTACGGCTCGCAGGCGTACGGGCGTACGGGCGTACGGGCTCCCGGGCGTGAGAGCGCGCAGATGTACGGGAGTGGGAGTACGGGCGCGGGCAGCGCCGGAGTGATGCAGCAGTGACGCACGAGTGACGCAGGGATGAGGCCGGGCACCTACGGGTGCCCGGCCTCACTCCGTTCCCGGGTGCCGGGTCAGCCCTGGCCCGGCACCCGGCCCGGCGGCAGCGAGAGCATGCTGCGGTGCCGCCCGCCCATCCCGGCCCCGCCGTCGTCCGCCGCCGCCGCGGTGGCCTGCGGAGCCGGCGGGGGCGGGGTCAGATAGCCCGTCGCGACCCAGCCCTGGCCGCCGGAGAGCGGGGCACCGGAGTACTGGCCGTTCGGGGTCTGCCCGTTCTGGGTGTGGCCGTTCGTGGCCTGGCCGCCGTTCTGGAGCTGCTGTTGGGCGGGCATGAACTGCGGCGTGCCCTGGGCGTGCCCCGGGTAGGTGTGGAACGCCTGCTGCTGCGGGTACCCGGCCGCCTCCACCGCCCTGGCCGGGTACAGCTCGCGGGAGAGGTACGAGTCGCGGACCGCGAAGCCGGTGAAGCGCATGTCCTCCTCGCCGGAGCGGTCGCCCGGCAGGGCCCGGAAGAGCCGGCGGTACTCCGAGTACAGCGCGTCGTAGATCGGCGTGGCCGGAGAGGGGTGCTCCGCGTCGTACGACGGGCGCATGCCCGGAATCGAACGGCTGCTGGTGGGCGGGCGGTGGGCTGCGGCGACGTCGTAGCTGTACACGTAGGAGCCAACGAGCGAGCGAGCCGGGGGATGCGGGCCCGGGACAGAGCGGCCTATGCCGCGTCGCCCGGGCCCGCCGGACGGGCGTCAGCTCAGGTGCCCGCCAGCGGCAGGGAGGCCGCGACCAGCATGCCCTGGCCCGCCGCCCGGTCGAGCGCCTGGCGGAGCAGGTCCTCGCGGGGCTGGCGTCCGATGGTGCCGGCCGGTGCCGCGTACACGGTCACCGCGTTCTGCCGTCCGGCGGCGAACCGCCAGGTCTCGGTGACCTGGAGCGGCTGGTGCGCCTGCCACCATGCGGCGCTGCCGCCGGTGGCGGTGGGGTGCAGGATCGCGTGCAGCCGGCCCATGGCCATCAGCACCGACCAGCCGGGCATCTGGGCGGGCGGCTGCTCGACACCCGTGACGTGCTGGAAGCCGTGGTCGGTGAGGAGCGAGAGGAACTGGTCCTGGCCGGAGACGTCGCCGGGCCGTCCGACCGGGCCGGTCGGCTCGATGACCAGGGCGGCGTGCCCGGTATCGCCGCGCAGCACCAGGCCGCAGGTGATCCCGAGGATGGCGGGTGCGCCGGTGGTGGGCACGATGGGCTGCGGCTGCGGCTGGACGGCGGCGGGAACGGGAACGGGAGCGGGGGCCGGGGCTCCGGAGGGCGGGGTGCTGTGCTGGGACTGGCTGATGCTGCGGACCGCGCCGAGCAGTTGCTCCTCCGCGACGGGCACCACCTGGGAGGGGATGCAGCGGGCGTGGGCGAACGCCAGCACGGCCGTCTCGTCTCCGACGAACAGCACGGTGCTGGTGGCCTCCCGGGTGGAGTCGCCGTTCGTTCGACAGGACGTGCAGTCGTAGGTGTCGGGCGCGTGGGCGCCGGCCAGCAGGCGGTCGGCCTCGTCGTCGCCGATCTCGGCGCGGACCTCGTCGCTCACATCGAGCATGCGCGGCACGGGTACTCCTCGGGTCGTCAGGGGGTGGCAGGGGCGCGCCCGGCCGCCACTACCAACGGGCGGCTGTGTCTGGGGTCACGGGTGGGCTCGGCCAAGTCGGGATTTGCCGCGAATCTGACAGCACTGTGTGGACGACTGGTCACAATCTGTCGATGCTGTGTCCGAGGTCACGGGGCCCCGGACGGGCTCTGAGGGTGACTCAGGTCATAATCCGACGAGGTTTGATCATGGAAATAGGGCGCAAATCGGACATCTGCCCACGATTTACTTGATCCTTACTGCCGGTAACGCCGTCCTGAGCTGGGACAACCCGAAACTGTTTGGCACACACCCCGGTGACTCGTAGCTTCGTAACCAGTGCAACGAGCACTACCCGGGTTCACCCCCGCAGCCCACGCCCTCCGGGGCGGCCGGTGCACGGGACGGTGACCGGGGCGGCGCAGCACGTCGGACACGTGCACAGCCGCCCTCGCGGACACGGTGAGCGACATCAGGCCCCTCGGGCCTGGTTCCGCCTGCCCGCCCGGGGTTGTCGAGAGGAAACACATGACCTTCCGTAACGAGACCGCCGCTGCCACCTCGACCACCAAGCGCAACCGCGTGCGGATGGCCCTCATGGGAGGCGCCGTGCTGGTCCTCCCGG
>NZ_BAAANT010000049.1:0-23603 GCF_039529945.1 Kitasatospora kazusensis
GGCGATGGACGGCTACCAGGTCACCACCCTGGACGAGGTCGTCTCCATCGCGGACATCTTCATCACCACCACGGGCAACAAGGACATCATCCTTGCCTCGGACATGGAGAAGATGAAGCACCAGGCGATCGTCGGCAACATCGGCCACTTCGACAACGAGATCGACATCGCGGGCCTGTCGAAGCTGCCGGGCATCGTGAAGACCGAGGTCAAGCCGCAGGTCCACGAGTGGCGCTTCGGGGACGGCCACACGATCATCATGCTCTCCGAGGGCCGCCTGCTGAACCTGGGCAACGCGACCGGCCACCCGTCCTTCGTGATGTCCAACTCCTTCGCGAACCAGACGATCGCGCAGATCGAGCTGTTCACGAAGACCGAGGAGTACCCGGTCGGCGTCTACGTCCTGCCCAAGCACCTGGACGAGAAGGTCGCCCGCCTGCACCTGGACGCGCTGGGCGTCAAGCTCACCGTCCTCTCGCAGCAGCAGGCCGACTACATCGGCGTCCCGGTCGAGGGCCCGTACAAGCCGGAGCAGTACCGCTACTGACGACCGGTGGAACGGCCGTCCCCGGCCCTCGACCGCCGCTCCGGACACGGACGCGGACGCGGTCGAGGGCCGGGCCGCCCGCCACCCCCGAGAACCCCCGCCCCCCGTCCCCCCGAACTCCGTCCCCCGAACTCCGCAACCCGAGGAGTCCGCAGCCCGAGGAGAGAGTCATGGCAACGCCGACCACGGTCCTGACGACCGCCGAGACGTCGGGGGCCGCCGCGCCCGACCTGTTGAGAAGACCCCGCTGGTTCGTCACCCTGTTCGTCACGGACATGTGGGAGCGGTTCAGCTTCTACGGGATGCTGGCCATCCTCTTCCTCTTCGCCTCCGCCCCGGCCTCCCGTGGCGGGCTGGGGCTGACCAACGCCGACGCCGGGATGCTCTTCGGCGCCTATGCCGCCGCGATCTTCCTCGCCGCGCTGCCCGGCGGCTGGCTCGGCGACCGGGTGTTCGGCAGCTACCGGGCGACCCTGTACGGCGGCGTGGTCATCACGGCCGGGCATCTGCTGATGGCGATGCCCACCGAGCCGACCGTCTTCCTCGGGCTGCTGTTCATCGCCGCCGGCACCGGGCTGCTCAAGCCGAACCTGGCCAGCCTGCTGAGCTCCTTCTACCCGCGCGGGGCGACCGCCGCGCGGGATGCCGGATTCGCGGTCTTCTACACGTCCATCCAGGTCAGCGCCCTGGTGGCGCCGTTGGTGGTGGGCAGCCTGGGGGAGGGGGTCAACTGGCACCTGGGCTTCGCGGTGGCGGCCCTCGGCATGGGCTTCGGGGTGTGGCAGTACGTGCGCGGGTCGGCCTCGTTCGGCGAGGCCGGTCGGCTGCCCGAGCGGCCGGCCACGCCGGCCGAGCGCCGACGGGCGGCCCGGACTTCGGGTTGGGCGCTCGCCGTGGTGGCGGCGGCCTTCACCGCCGACGGGCTGGCCGGTACCTTCGCCATCCGTCACGTGCTGCTGCTGGTCACGGTGTTGAGCCTCGCGGTGCCGGTCCGGTGTTTCCGGGGCCTGCTGCGCGACCCGGAGATCGGGCCGGCCGACCGGGCCCGGCTGCGGGCGTACATCTGGCTGTTCGCGGCCTCGGCGCTGTTCTGGGGCCTGCACGTCCAGGGCGGCTCGCTGCTCACCCTGTTCGCGCGGGACTCCACCGACCGGGCGGTGTTCGGGATCCGGGTGCCGGCCAGCTGGTTCCAGTCGGCCACGCCGCTGGCGATCCTGCTCCTGGCGCCGGTCTTCGCCTGGCTCTGGGTGCGGTTCGGGGAGCGGATCGGCGCGGCCGTGAAGTTCGCGGTGGGGATGACGAGCATGGGCGCGGCCCTGCTGCTGATGGCGCTGGCGGCCGAGTCCGCTCAGGGCGGGGCCAAGGTCTCGCCGCTGTGGCTGCTCGGCACGTACCTGTTGATGGGGGCGGGGGAGGCGGCGCTCGCACCGGTCGGCATGAGCGTCGCGACGGCCGTCGCGCCGGCCGGTTTCCTGAGCCAGCTGGTCGGGGTGTCCTGGTTGGCCGCCGCGCTCGGGGCGAGCCTGGGCGGCAGTGCCCTGAAGGCCGTCGGCACGAACACCCCCGGCCCCGGGCTGTTCCTGGTCCTGGGCGCGTCGGCCGTCGCGGTGGGCTGCGGCCTCCTGCTGGCGGCCCGTCCGCTCTCCCGTCGGCTCGGTCTCTGACCCACTTCGCCGCCCGGCGGGTCCATGACGCGTCAGGGGCCCCACCCGTACCCCCGTGGACGTACAGGAGGTTGTTGTGAACGCCATCGATGCCGAAGGAACCCTCAGGAATCCGCGTAGCCGTCCTCGCCCGGCCGGCCGGCGGTCCGCCTGCGGCCGCCCGGGCGAGCCGGCGGCGGCCGGTACGGGCGAGGCGGAGGCGCAGTCGACGGGCGCGGTGTCCGCGGCGACGGCCCGGGCGGCGCGGGAGCAGATCACCCATGCGGTGACCAGGATCTTCGCGGAGGTCAGCGGGCAGCGCTTCGAGTCCGCCGCCCGGCACCTGCTGGCCGGCCCGCCGGTCACCGTCCCCGCCGCCCCCGCCCTCCTGTTCTCCGCGGAGCAGGCGGCGGCCTGGGGCCTCGACCCGTTGGACCCGCTGGACCCGCTGGACGGCGGGTACGAGGCCTGATCAGCCGCGCGCCCCACGGCCGGGCCGCCCGGCCGGGCGGCCGGCGCCGGGGCCCGGGGGCAGGGCGGCCCGGGTGAGGGTGGTCGCGGTGTGCACGATGCTGGTGACGGCTTCCTCGGGGCCGAGTCCGTACAGGTCGGTCAGGCTGAACAGGGCCTCCGCGCCGACCACGACGGCGAGGTCGCGTCTGAGCTGGGCGAGTGCGCCCGGGTCGGTGGCCCCGAGGGTGTCGGCCAGGGGGGAGAGCGCGTAGTCGATCAGGCCGAAGCGCAGCCCCGGCCGGGCGTCCTGCGCGGGACGGAGGACCGTCCCCGCGATCATCGCGCGGACCACGCCCTGCCGGGCCAGGACGTGCCGCAGCAGGAACTCGGTCGCGGCGGCGACCCGTTCCACCGGGTCGTCCGAGTGCGCGACCGGCGCGAGCGCCTCGGCCGGGTCGGGGAGCTGTCCGACCAGGGCCTCCCGCAACAGGCTGACCAGGTCGGGGAAGTAGCGGTAGGCCGTGGCCTCCGACACCAGGGCCGCCCGGGCGATCTCGGGCATGCTCACCTCGCGCCCGGTGCGGCTCAGCTCGGCGGCGGCCTGCACGATCGCCGTCCGGGTGCGCAGCTTCTGGTTGGTGCGGCCCGCTGTGCTCGGCGAGGTCATGGGGGTGCGCCTTCCGGTTCGCGCCTGGAGCGGCGAGTGCGCCACCGCAATGAGAGGACACTTGCATCATAGGACGCGCATGTCCTGAGAGTCCCGCGAGCCGGCTCCGCCGAGCGCCCTGGGTGCGCACGACCCGTACGGCCCACCCGGTGCGGCCGTCGGATCTCGGCCCAGTCCGGCCCGCCGGCGGCGCACCCGTCCGGGCTCCCGCCGAGGGCGGCGGGGGAGGGGCGAGCACGGCGCCGCGCCGCGTTGATCCGCCGTTCAGGGGCCTGGTCGGGTCCGGCGGCCCGTCCCGGACCTTCCGTCGGACCGTGATCCACTGTCCGGTCTGACCGGAAGGCGGGAGAAGACCGTGAATGCCGCTTTTCGGCCGGAGTGGTGGCCCGATGGTGAACCCGTAGATGATTCGACGGCGAACCTCCTTTGATCAGGAGGTAAACATCCACTGCGCCCGGCGGGCCGCCCAATCGATCAGTAGGTGGACGAAGAGATCGAATCCGCGTGGCAGCATGGCCGGAAACCTGTCCTCCGCCCCGAAGTCGGTCTTGTGAGACGCCGCCCCCGTGGCAGAGACTCCGACACGCAGAATCCGACTGGACACGATCAATCCGCGCCCGGTCATGCTGGCCCAGTTGTGCTGAGGGGTCACCCGAGGTCCGCGACGGCGCACGCCGCTCCGTCGCTGCGTGAAAGAGGTGGGTCGTTTTAGTGCCGCTGTTTCTTGAGGGGTGTGAGGGACTCGATGCCACGCACCGGGATCAGTTCGCCGAGTCCGGATTCCTGGTCCTTCCCGGCCTCCTGTCCGAAGCGTTTCGGAACCGGCTGGTACCCGAGGTGGACCGCTGGGTGGACGAGGGCCTGCGCGCCCGCTCGATAGCCGCGTGCGCCGACCCGGTCGGGCACGGCCCGCCCCCGGTGTGGGAGCTGGAGCTGCCGCACCACGGCGAACTGGTCGCCCACCGTCCGCTGATGCGCACGCTTGCCGAGCTGCTCGGGCCCTCCTTCGTCTTCCACCACCTGCACAGCGACCGGCAGCGCCCCGGCATCGCGGGCAAGCCCTGGCACCACGACTACGAGCCCAACGACCGGGCGGACCCGTCGCTGCTGATGGTCCACGCGCTGCACTACCTCGGCGGCCTCGACGAGACGGTCGGGAGCCTCGCGGTGCTGCCCGGCTCGCACCGCGAATCGCTCGGGAAGGGCGCGCTGGCCCATCTCGGCACGGCCGCACTGCCGGGCGAGGTGGTGATCGACCGGCTGCCGCCCGGCTCGACCGTGCTGCTCAACTCGGCGCTGTTCCACACCCGCAGAGCAGCCCCGGCCGGCCCCGGCCACCCCCGCTACTTCGTGGACGCCTCGTACTGCCAGACAGGGGCGCGATGGCGGCCGGTCAAGCCCTTCTGGCGGCAGATGCTCGCCCGGGCCAGGGAACTCGGCCTGGCCGACGGGCGGTGGCCGGAGTTGTTTGCGGACCGCCACTTCACCGAGTACACCAGAACCGTGTGAGAGGCATCGACGTGGAAGTTGTCAGCTCGGTCACCTTCGCCGAGGTCCGCCGGGTCTACCTGCGGGACCACCCGGCCGACCAGGCGCACGAGGCGAACACCAACCAGTGCGGCGAGGAGAACCTCCAGCGCGCCGAGGACCTGCTCGGCAGCTGGTGGAAGGTCAGGCTCTCGCGCGCCGAGGTCCTCGGCATCATGCTGCCCTGGCACCTGAGCGAGGGCGGCAAGCTCGAACTCGTACCGAGGACCGGGCTGACGGTGGGACAGGCCGCGGCCCGCATCCGCGCCGGCGGGGCGGAGTGGGCCGAGGCGAACCCGGTCTGCGCGGCGAAGCTGGAGCTGCTCAAGTGGGCACCGCTCACCCCGGTGTACCTCAGCACCCGCCCGGTGCCGCACTCCGACTACGCGGACCTCCCTCCCACCGACGGCCTGGTCCACCTGGACGGCCTGCACCGCATGCTCGTCTGGGAGGTGGCCCGGCGCCTGCCCCGCTCGGCGCGGCTGGAGGCCTTCGTCGCGGGCGACCCCCGGACCGGCCCCGGCCCCCGCACCGGCCCGAGCGCCGCAGACCGGCCGACCACCCCGACCACGCCCGTACGGACCGGAGACGAACAGACGTGACGTGTGCGATACGGCCGACCCTGTCGCTGACCGGTCTCCTGGCACACAACGCCCGGGCCCACCCGCACCTGCCCGCCCTGACCGACCCGACCCGCTCCTTCGACTACCGGACGCTCGACGTCGTGGCGGCCCACGTCGCGGCCCGCCTGCGCAAGCTCGGTGTCGGCCGGGGCGACCGGGTGGCGCTGCTGGGCCCCCGGGACGCCCGGGTGTGCGCCCTGCTGCACGGGGTGCTGCGTTCCGGTGCCGCCGCGGTGATGGTCGACCCGGAGTGGTCCGGGCCGGACCTGCGCCGACGCCTGGACGCCGTCGCGGTCGCCTGCGCGCTCACCACGGAGGCGTCCGCGCAGGCACCGGACGCCTACCGCACCGAGGTGCTCGACGTCGACGCGCTCGCCTCGGCCGGTCCGCCCGGGCCCGCCGTCACCGGCACCGACGGCGGCACCGACACCGAGCCGGACGAGGACCCGGAGCTCGCGTACCTCTCCTTCACCTCGGGTTCGGGCGGCGAGCCGAAGGCGGTGGCCGTCACCCACGCCAACGCGGTGCACTACGCGCGATCGCTGGGCCGGCGGCTCGGGTACGCCGAGGCGGGGCACCCGGAAGCCGCCGCCCGCGCCCCGCGCATCGCGCACGTCACCACCCTGGCCGCCGACCTCGGCCACACCGCCTGGCTGCTCGCGCTCGCCACCGGGGGCTCGGTGCACGTCGTACCGGACCACGAGGTGCGCGACCCGGAGGCGTTCTGGGCGTCGCTGCGCGGCGCCGGGGTCTCGGTGCTGAAGACGACGCCCTCGCACCTGATGGCGCTGCTCGAAGGGCGGCCGGCCGCGAGTCCCGCCCTGCACACCGTGCTCCTGGGCGGCGAGGCACTGCCCCGGACCTTCGCCGCCGGTCTGCTCGACGACGGCGTCACCGGCCGGCTGGCCAACCACTACGGCCCGACCGAGACGACCGTCGGCGCGACCTGCTTCCTCGCCTCGGCGGCCGCCGACCTGCCGGCGGACGAGCCGACCGTCCCGATCGGCACCGCGATCGGCGAGGTCGGCCTCCGGGTGCTGGACCCGGCCGGACGGCCCGTCCCCGACGGGGTGGCGGGCGAGCTCCTGATCGGCGGGAAGGGCGTCACCGCCGGCTACTTCGGCCGGCCGGCCGAGACCGCGCGCGCCTTCACCCGGTACGACGGCGAACGCATGTACCGGACCGGCGACATCTGCCGCCGCCGCCCGGACGGGAACCTCGTCTTCCTCGGCCGCTCCGACCGCCAGGTCAAGATCAGGGGCTACCGGGTCGACCTCGCCGAGATCGAGCGGGCGATCGGGGAGTTCCCGGGCGTCGGCCAGTGCGCCGTGCTCGTCCGGGAGACCCCGGCGGGCAGCCGGCTGCTGGCCGCCGTACGGTCGGCGGCCGGGCCCGGCGAGAGCCCCACGGCCGAAGCGCTCCGCGCCCACCTGCACGAGCGGTTACCCGGGTACTCCGTCCCGCAGCCGATCCTCGTCCTGCCGGACTTCCCGATCGGCCCGAACGGGAAGCTCGACCGGGAGCGCCTCGACACCGTCGTCCACGGGATCGTCGAGGCCAGGGCCCGGCTGGCGCGGACGGGGCGAACGGCCCCGCCGGACCGGATCGACCCGGCGCTGGTCCGGTCCGTCGCGGACTTCTGGGCGGATGCGCTCGGTCTGCCCTTCGTCGGGCCGCACACCGACGTGCTGAGCCTCGGCGGGGACTCGATCCTCGCCATGCGTACCGTCGCCATGCTGCGCCGCGCCGGGCTCCGGATCTCCTTCGAGGACTTCTACCAGAACCCGACCCCCACCCTGCTGGCCTCCGCCGCCGCTCCCGTGCCGGACGACGCGTCCCCCGGCACGGACGGCGCCCCGGACGGCGGCCGGGCCCGACGGCTCGCGCCGGCCCAGCGGTGGCTGTTCCGGCAGCCCGTCGACGACCTCCGGCACTGGAACCAGTCCGTCGTGCTGCGCTGCGGGACGGCGGTCGACGCCGCAGCGCTCTCGGCGGCCGTCGACGCCGTGGTCGAGCGCCATCCGGCGCTGCGGCAGCCGATCACCGCGGACGGCCCCGGCGACCCGCGGCCCGTCGGCGAGCTGGCGGTGCTGAGCTTCTCCAGGCTGCCGCGACCGGCGGGCCCGCTGGCCGCGGCGGTCGACGGCGTCTGCACCGGACTGCACCGCAGCCTCGACCCGGCGGCCGGGCTGCTGATCCGGGCCCACCTCTTCGCGGGCCCGCCCGGCGTCGACGACCGGCTGGCGCTGGTCGTGCACCACCTGGCCGTCGACGGCATCTCCTGGCGGATCCTGTTCGACGACCTCGCCCGGGCGTACCGGGCGGCCCGCTCCGGACAGCGGGCCGACCTCCCCCCGACGGCCGACTTCTACCGGTGGGCCATGACGGCGCCGCCCGCGCCCACCCGCCCCGACGAGGCCGCAGCGGACACCGGCACCGAACCGGCGGCCCTCAGCTGGGCGCTGGACGAGCGGGCGACCACCCGGCTGGCCGGCCGGTACGGCCGGGGGCAGGGGCTCGAAGCGTTCCTGCTGTCGGCACTGGCCGACGCCGTGGCCGGCCGGAGCGGCCGGTCCGCCGTCGAGGTGGAGGTCGAGACCCACGGCCGGGAGGCCGCCGACGGCGAGTACCTGGACACCGTCGGCTGGTTCACGGCCGTGAAGTGGGTGGCCCTCGACTCCCCGGACCGGTCCGAGGGCGCCGGAGCGGCCGAGCGGGTGCACGAGGCCGGACGCCGCATCCGGGAAGCACCCGAGCTGCCGATGGACGCGGCGGGCCCCCGCCCGGAGATCGGGTTCAACTACCTCGGGACGTTCCGGCTGCCCGACGAGCCCGCGCTGAGCTGGTCCGTCGCGGACGAGCAGGCCGGCACGGCCCGGTGCCCGGGCCTCGACCCGGTCTACCTGCTCCGCCTCACCGCCCGCATCGTCGGGGACCGGCTGGTGACCGACCTGGTGTACTCCTGGCCCAAGCTGCCCCACGCCGACGCGGACGGCATCCTCGCCTCCTTCGCCCGTGCCGTGGCGGCCGCCGCCGGGGCCCCGGCCCGCCCGCACCGCAGGATGCCGGCCTCGACCTCCGGCCAGCTGCTGCACTCCGGCCGGGCGGCGGACCCCGGTGGCGGCGGCGCCCTGCGGGTGCGCGAACCCGCCCGGGTCCTGCTCACCGGCGCCACCGGCTACTTGGGCGGGCAGCTGCTCACCGAGTTCGCCGGACGCGGCGCGCAGGTCACCTGCCTGGTGCGCGGGGAGCGCGACGCCGAGGCGGCCCGGCGCCTCGGCGCCCGACGGGACGGGATCGAGGTGGTCGCCGGTGACATCGACCGGGACGGCCTCGGCCTGTCCCCGGAGGGGCTCGCCCGGGCCCGCACCGCGCAGCTCGTCGTCCACGCCGCCGCCGACGTCCGCCTGGTGGCCTCGCCCACCGAACTGGAGCGGACCAACCACGCCGCCGTCCGGCGGCTGCTGGCCTGGGTCGACGCGCAGGCACCCGGCGCCCGCTTCCACCACGTCTCGACCCTCGCCGTCTCCGGTGGCGTCGACGGGCCCGCCCGCCGCTTCAGCGAGGCGGACCTCTGGATCGGCCAGAGCTTCCGCACGCCGTACGAGCGGGCGAAGTTCGGCGCGGAGCAGGCCGTCCGGTCCTGGGCGGCGTCCGGGCGGCAGTGCTACGTGCACCGCAGTGGCCACATCGCGGCGCACAGCCGTACCGGTGCGTTCCAGCGCAACATCGGGGACAACCGGATCTACCAGCTCGTCCGGGGCTACGTGCTGGCGGGTGCGGCGCCCCGGCGTCCGGGCACCGCCTTCGCGTTCTCCCACGTCGACACGGTGGCTGCGGGGATCGCGGCGATCGCGACCGACCCCCATGCCGCGCCCGGCGCCTACCACGTCGAGACCCCCTACGAGGTGCCGCACGACGAACTCGTCGGCTGGCTGGCCGGCCACGGCTACCCGGTCGTGCTGACCGACGACGACACCTTCGCCGGAGCCCTCGCCCGGGCCGAGCGGACCCATCCGACCGAGGCCCGGCTGGCGGCGGCCTGGTCCCAGCTGGAGGACCGCAACGTCGTGGTGGACAGCTCCTACACGACCTCCGTACTCGGCCGCGCCGGGGTGCGGTTCAGCGCGCCGACCCCGCACTGGTGGTCCGCCGCCCTGTCCTGGGCGGCCGGAGCCGGGTTCCTCCCACCGGCCCCGGCGCCCTGACGGTCCCACCACGTAACTCCACCGAGCCCGTTCCACCGACCCGAACGAAGGTGCAGACCCCGTGACCCAGCTGTCCCCGGTACTCAAACAAGCCACCCCCGTCGTCGCCGTCCGAGGCGAGGGGCTGCACCTCTTCGACGCCGACGACCGGCGCTACCTCGACTTCACCTCCGGCGTCGGGGTGACCAGTACGGGCCACTGCCACCCGCGGGTCGTCGAGGCGGTGCAGCGGCAGGCGGCCCGGCTGGTGCACGGGCAGTACACGACCGTGCTGCACGAGCCGCTGCTCACCCTCACCGAGCGGCTCGGCGAGGTGCTTCCCGAGGGCCTGGACTCGCTGTTCTACGTCGCGTCCGGCAGTGAGGCGGTGGAGGCCGCGCTGCGGCTCGCCCGCCATGCCACCGGCCGGCCGAACGTGATCGTGTTCGACGGCTCCTTCCACGGGCGGACGATGGGCGCGGCCGCCCTCACCACGGCGGGCACCCGGTTCCGGGCCGGGATCGGACCGCTGATCCCCGGTGTCGTGGTGGCGCCGTTCCCCGCCGCTTTCCGGCTCGGGACGGACCTCGGGCTGAGCGAGGAGGCGGCGGTGGAGTACGCGCTGCGCGGGCTGGACCACGTGCTCGCCACCGTCAGCGCCCCCGCCGAGACCGCCGCGATGTTCGTCGAACCGGTCCTGGGCGAGGGCGGCTACGTCCCGGCTCCGCCGGGTTTCCTCGCCGGACTGCGCGAACGCGCGGACCGCCACGGGATCCTGCTGGTCTTCGACGAGGTGCAGAGCGGATTCGGCCGGACAGGCAGGTTCTGGGCGCACCAGTACCACGACGGTGTGGTGCCGGACGTCCTGGTCACGGCCAAGGGCCTGGCCAGCGGCTACCCGCTGTCGGCGATAGCGGCGCCGACCGCGCTGATGCGCAAGGCCTGGCCCGGCTCGCAGGGCGGGACGTACGGCGGCAACGCGGTGGCCTGCGCCGCCGCCCTCGCCACGCTCGACGTCATCCGCGACGAGCGCCTGGTGGAGAACGCCGCCGAACAGGGACGGCGGTTGACCGACGGGCTGCGCAAGGTCGCGGCGGGCGCACCGGTCGTCGCCGACGTGCGTGGGCCGGGGCTCATGGTGGGCAACGAGTTCTGCCGTCCGGACGGCACCCCCGATCCGGCCACCGCCCAGCGTGCCCAGCAGGCGGCCGCCGGGCTGGGTCTGCTGCTGCTGACCTGCGGCGTGCACCTGAACGTCGTCCGGATGGTTCCGGCACTCGTCGTCACCGCCGAGCAGATCGACGAGGCCGTGGCGCTGTGGTCGAAGGCCGTGGCCGCCGCGACCACCTGAGTGCCCGGTACCCCGTACCGATGACCGATGACCGATGACCGAGCCCGACGAGGCCGACGAAGACGGGAGTGATCCAGCAGATGTCCGATGACACGGCGACCGAGATCGGCTGGGGCAGCGCGGATCTGGCGGCCCGGAGCGCGATCTGGTCGATGCCGCTCAGCGACCGCGACCGGCGGCTGCTCTGGGCGGACTCGCAGGACGGGCGGTGGAGCCGGGCCGACGGGGTGCGCGGGGCGCTGCGCGGCTTCGTGCCCGCCGGCATCCGGGCCGTGGGTTTCGCGCACGTCCGCAACCTGATCGATCCGCGCGCGGCCGAGCACGAGATCGTGGCGGGCCTGTCGTTCGTCCTGCGCGAGTTCGGGGAGATCGTCGCCCAGAACGCCCGGGGCGACCTGACCCAGGTGCTCCGCGACCAGGACGGCGACGGGGCCACCGAGCTCGGGTTCCACTGCGACACCTGCGACCTGCTCGTGCTGCTCTGCCTGCAACCCGCCGTGCGGGGCGGCGGGAACACCAAGCTGGCCAGCGCACGGAACGTCCGCGACATCATCGGGCGGGAGCGGCCCGAGGTGCTCGGCACGCTCTGCGAGGACTGGACCTTCGACCGGACCGGCCGGGTCGGCGAACAGGTCATCGTCTCCCCGATCTTCTTCACCCAGGCGGACGGGACGGTGGGCTGCTACTACCAGACCCGTACCGTGCGGACCTCCCCCGAGCGCGGCGGCCCGCCGCTGAGCGCCCGCCAGTGGGAGGCCCTCGGCGTCCTCGACGAGGTCCTCTACCGGCCGGAG
Source organism: Kitasatospora kazusensis (assembly GCF_039529945.1). Classification (NCBI taxonomy): domain Bacteria; kingdom Bacillati; phylum Actinomycetota; class Actinomycetes; order Kitasatosporales; family Streptomycetaceae; genus Kitasatospora; species Kitasatospora kazusensis. Next base: position 11,793 of record NZ_BAAANT010000049.1, read on the forward strand.
ATCGCCTTCGGCCTGCCGATGGCCGCCGGTGACCTGCTCGTCATCCGCAACAGCCGGGTGCTGCACGGCCGTTCGCCCTATGTCGATGTCCCCGGCCCCGGCTCCCGCCGGATGCTCCGGGTCTGGATGAACACGGAGGTGCTGTGACAGCCGGCGCGCAGGACAACGGAAAGGTGGCCGTCGTCACCGGCGGCGGCAGCGGTCTGGGCAGGGCCGGCGCGCTCGCCCTGCTCGGCGCAGGCTGGTCGGTCGTGGTGGCCGGCCGGCGCAAGGACGCGCTGGAGGAGACCGTCGCACTGGCGGAGAGCGCCCTGCCGGCCGGAGCCGGCCCGGGCCGGGTGACCGCCGTCCCGACCGACATCAGGCACCCGGACGAGGTCGCCGCGCTCTTCGCCGCCGTGGTCCGGCAGTTCGGCCGGGTGGACCTGCTGTTCAACAACGCGGGCGCGGCCACGGCGCGCAGGCCGATCACGGAGGTGCCGTTCGAGGACTGGACCCGGGTGATGGACACCACCGTCACCGGCACCTTCCTCTGCGCGCAGGAGGCCTTCCGTACCATGCGCGCGCAGTCGCCGACGGGCGGGCGCATCATCAACAACGGTGCCCCGTCCGCTCATTCGCCGCGACCGAACTCGATCGCGTACACCACGGCCAAGCACGCCGTGCTCGGGCTGACCAGGGCGTTGTCACTGGACGGCCGGCCCTACGGCATCGCCTGCGGACAGATCGACGTCGGGAACGTGGCGCCGGTGGACGGCAGCCCGCAGCCGCCCGCCATGCAGGCCGACCGGACGATGGCGGTGGAGGCGACCATCCCGGTGGAGCGGTTCACCGACGCGCTGCTGCTGATGGCGTCCATGCCGCTGGACGCCAACGTGCAGTTCCTCACCGTGCTGCCGACGACGATGCCGTTCATCGGAAGGGGCTGACCGGATGCTGGTCAGCGCCCGATCCTTCGCCGAGTACCGGGCGATGTTCGCGCTGTCGGACGACGACCTCTCCCTGCGCGTGCTGGACTGTCCGGGCGGCGCGGCGAGCTTCGTGGCGCTGGCCGGCGCCCGTGGCACGGACGCCGTCGCCGTGGACTCGCAGTACGGCCAAGGCCGCGACCGGCTGGGGGAGTTGGTGCTCCGCGAGATCGAGCACAAGCACGCCGAGCTGGCGGCGAACGCGTCGAGCTTCGTCTGGACCTGGTTCGGCGACGTCGAACGGTACACCCGGCTGCGGGCCTCGGCCGCGCGCACCTTCGCCGCCGACCTCGCCGCCCGCCCGGACCGCTACGTCGCGGGCTCGCTGCCCGGCCTGCCGTTCGCGGACCGCTCCTTCGACCTCGTGCTCAGCTCGCACCTGCTGTTCTCCTACGGAGCGCAACTCGACGAGTCCTTCCACCTGGCCGCCCTGCTCGACCTGGCCCGGGTGGCCCGCCACCAGGTACGGCTGTTCCCCGTGCTGCTGCACACCAGCGACCAGCGGTACGGCGCGCTCGACCGCCTCCGCGAGAAGCTGGCCGGCCACGGCATCCCGACCCGGCTCCAGCAGGTCGACTACGAGTTCCAGCCCGGCGGCAACGAGACGCTGGTGCTGGACTGCGGCGCGTACCGGCCACCACCGAGGCCCGATCCCGCCGCCCGACCCGTGGCCGCCACCACCGACCCGGTCCGCTGGCGCCACCTCGAAGGCACTCGGCCGCCCGGCTGACCTCGCGGCCCGGCGGTCTTCCCTCCGGAGGAGGTCGGCGGGACGCTGGACGCGGGAGGGTGACATGGCTTGGACCGGACCCGGCACCGCCGACGAGGTGACGGTGCCCGACATCGTCGGGCTGCTCGTGACCGACGCACGGAAAGTCGCGTGGGAGGCGGGCCTGGTGGCGGACTCGTGGTCGCGATCGTTCTTCTGATCCTGCCGCTACCGTCTGCCCCTACCGTCTACGCGGCACGAGTCCGGTTTCGAAGGCGATGATCGCCAGGTGGACGCGGTCCCGAGCCTCGAGCTTGGCGAACAGACGTGCGACGTGGGTCTTCGCGGTCGCCGCGCTGACCACCAGCCGCTCGGCTATCTCAGTGTTCGACAGTCCCTGTCCGACCAATGCCAGCACCTCGCGCTCCCGGTCGGTGATCCCCGCGATGAGAGGTGAGTCCGCGTCCGGTTCGGGGGCCGCGGGGCCGGACGTTCCGGCGAAGTCCGCGATCAGCCGTCGGGTCACGCTCGGCGCGATCAGCGCGTCGCCGGCCGCCACCACGCGGATCGCGTCCAGGATCGCGTCCAGGGCCATGCTCTTGAGCAGGAATCCGCTGGCCCCGGCGCGCAGTGCGCCGTAGACGTACTCGTCGTGGTCGAAGGTCGTCAGCACCAAGACCTTGGGCGGGTCCGGCTCGGCGGTCGCCTGCCGGGTCGCCTCGATCCCGTCCATGCCCGGCATCCGGATGTCCATCACCACGACGTCCGGCCGCAGTTCACGCACCAGGCGCACCGCCTCGCGGCCGTCGCCGGCCTGGCCGACCACCTCCAGGCCGTCGGTGTCGCCGATCAGGATCGCGAGCCCGAGCAGCATCAGCGGCTGGTCGTCGACCAGCAGTACCCGTACGCTCATGCCGGGAGCCTCGCAGCCACCCGGAATCCGCCCTCCGGACGCCGGCCCGCGCTGAACTGGCCGGACAGCAACGTCACCCGCTCGCGCATGCCGAGCAGGCCGAAGCCGCTCCCGCCGGCCCCCGCCGTGAACCTCGGACGGCCCGGCCCGCCGGGACCGTCGTCCCCGTCGTCCACCACCTCGATCCTCACTCCTTCCGGCTCGTAACCGACCGCGACCCGGCATGTCCGCGCCCCGGAGTGCCGCACCACGTTCGTCACCGACTCCTGGATGATCCGGAACGCCGACAGTTCGATCTCCGGCGGCAGTGGACGCCGCTCGCCCCGCCAGGTCACCTGAACCCGCACCCCGGCGCCGGCCGTGCGTTCGGCGAGTTGCGGGACATCGGCCAGGCTGCCGGCCGGCGCCAGCGGAGCGGCCTGCGGCATGGCGTCGTCCGGCTCGGCGCGGCGGAGCGCCCCGAGCATGCGCTGCAGCTCCAGCAGCGTCTCCCGGCTGGTGGTCTCGATGCCGGTCAGCGCCTGACGCGTCTGCTCGGGCTTGGTCTCCACGACCCGCGCCGCCGCTCCCGACAGCACCGTGATGATCCCGATGCTGTGCGCGACGCTGTCGTGCAGCTCGCGGGCGATCCGCAGCCGCTCGGCCATGACGACGCGGGCCGCGGTCTGCTCCTGCAGGGCGTCGAGGTATTCACGGCGTTTGCGGTACACCCCGCCGAAGACCCACGCGACCGCGAACCACAACGCGAACCCCCCGGCCCACTGGGACGCGTCGCCGACGGTCTGCTCGCGGCCGTGGAGGTCGTTGAAGAACGCGGCCGCGACGGCCGCGACGGAGCCGACGGCGGCAGCCTTCGGCCGCCGGACGGCGAGGTACCCGCCCAGGCCGACGAGCAGGACGAACACGATCGAGGGCCGCGCGCCGAAGGCGTCGCCGAGGACTGCTTCGCCCAGGACCGCCGTGAAGACCGCTGCCGGCAGCCGGCGCACCAGCAGAACCGGCAGGGCGAGCACGACCCAGAGGCCGATCTTCTGGAAGTCCCCGAGGTCGGGGAACCGGAACAGGCCGTTCTCAGGGGCCGGCATCGTCAAGGGGAGCATCAGCGCGTACAAGCCGGTGGTGGCGAGCACCACGGCCTGTGACATCAGCCAGGTCACGCGTTTTGATGTCGAGAGACGCTGGAGAAGCTGTTCCATGCGGAGATCGTATTCAGTGGCGTCGGCTCTGCGCGTCGCCCCGGGGATGTACGTCGGCTACGCCCCCGGGCCGATGGCCTGGGAAGAGGTGCCATCCGCCGGCCGACGCGGTGGATCATGGTCTGTTCCTAGGTTCATGGTCATGACGAATGCACCGATGATCGATCTTCGCGACACGACAAAGAGGTACGGCGACGGCCCGCCCGCACTGGCCGGCGTCACCTTGTCCGTGGCGGCCGGTGAGTGCGTGGCGATCCTCGGTCATTCCGGGAGCGGCAAGTCCACGCTGCTGAACCTGATCGCGGGTCTGGACAAGCCTTCCGGTGGCACCGTGACCGTCGACGGCACCCGCGTCGACCAGCTCGGCGAGGCCGGTTCGGCGAAGTACCGCCGGGCCTCCATCGGCATGATCTTCCAGTTCTTCAACCTGCTGGACGACCTGACCGTGTTGGACAACGTCATGGTTCCGGCGCAGCTGGCCGGGATGGGCAAGGGCGAAGCGAAGCGGCGGGCCGTCGAGCTGCTCGGCTCGCTGGGCATCGACCGGCATGTCAAGGCCTATCCGCAGCGGCTGTCCGGCGGTGAGCGGCAGCGGGTGGCGGTGGCCAGGGCCCTGATGAACAAGCCGGCGCTGCTGCTGGCCGACGAGCCGACCGGCGCTCTGGACTCGGGCTCGGCCGAGGACGTGCGCGAGCTGCTGCTGGACCTGAACAGCGAGGGCCAGACCATCCTGCTGGTCACCCACGACGTGCAGCTGGCCGCGAGCACCGCGCGCCGCACGATCGAGTTGGTGGACGGCGCGGTGGAGCGGGACGTGGTCAACACGGTCAACGTGGGCGCGGGCGCCCCGCTGAACGGCCCGGCGGGAGCGGTCCGATGACACTGCGCAAGCCGCCGGTGCCCTGGCGCGTCTTCGAGGTCGGCCCTGACGATGTTCGCCGCCGGGCCATGGCCCGCCTGCTGCCGGCGGCGAGCCGGTGAGCGCCCTGGGCAAGGTCGTACGTTCCGGCGTGGGCCGCCGCCGGGTCCAGTCTCTCGTCATGGCACTGACAACGTTCGCCGCGGTGACGTCCTCAGTACTCTCCCTCGGTCTGCTGGCTGTCGTGCAGGCCCCGTTCGAGCACGCTTTCAGTGCTCGGAACGGGGCGCACCTGGCGGTCCAGTTCGACGGCTCGAAGGTCACGGCCGCGCAGGCCGCCGCCACCGCGCACGCCGCCGGTGTCACCGAGGCGTCCGGGCCCTACCCGATCGCCGCCGCCCTGGACACGACGATCGGCACGGACTGCTCCAAGAAGGACTGGGCCGGTCACGACAACGGTCCGATCACCGTCACCACCCGGCCCGACCTGGGCAGCACCTCCGGGATGGACCAACTCGTGCTGACCCAGGGGCGCCGGCCGACGAGCCCGGGCGAGATCGCCCTGCCGTGGCAGCACTATGCCGCCGACTGCTTCGGCGATTCGGTGGTGTTCTCCTCCCTGCCGGGCAAGCCGTCGTATCTGGTCGTCGGCTTCGCCGGCTCGGTGACCGACAGCGCGACCGGCTTCGTCACCGCCGACGGTTTCGCGCGGCTCACCGCCGCCGGTGCCAAGTCCGACGAGCAGATGCTCTACCGGTTCGCCAAGGCCGGGACCGCCGCCGACATCGCCGCCGACAAGCAGGCGGTGGCCTCCGCCGCGCCGGCCGGCGCGGTCGAGGCCGGGCAGTCGTACCTGACCGCGGAGCAGCAGGCGACCGGCAACGCCAAGGCCTACGTGCCGTTCCTGATCGCCTTCGGGATCCTCGGGCTGTTCATGTCGGTGCTGATCATCTCGATCGTGGTCAGCGGGGCTGTGGCCTCGGGAATCCGGCGCATCGGGATTCTGAAGTCGCTCGGTTTCACCCCTTCGCAGGTGGCCCGCGCCTACACCGCGCAGGCCATGATCCCGGCGACACTCGGCCTGGTGCTCGGCACGGTTTTCGGCAACCTCCTGGCCGTGCCGATCCTGGACGGGGCCACCGAGCAGCTCGGCGCGGCCAGTGCCACGATTCCGTGGTGGGTCAGCGCCGTGGTGCCGCTGGGCACCCTGCTGATCGTCGGCGTCACGGCTTTGATCCCGGCACTGCGGGCCGGCCGGATGCCGACGGTGCGGGCTCTGGTGGTCGGCCGCGCTCCCAAGGCCGGGGGCGGCCGGACCGCGCAACGTCTGGCCTCGCGGCTGCCGCTGCCCCGGGCCGTGTCGTTGGGGCTGGCCCAGCCGTTCGCCCGGCCGGCCCGGGCCGTACTGGTCGGTGTGGCGGTGCTGTTCGGCGTGGTGAGTGCCACGTTCGCGGTGGGGTTGGAGACCGGGTTCAACAAGTACCTGGACGCCAGCACCTCAGGCTTCAACGTCGGGTCGGAGATCGTGATACCCACAGCCGACGTAGGCGTGCCCTGGGGTCTCTACGGCCCCAACGACCCGCGCAACCCGCACCTGGACGCCGCCAAGGTGGCCGCCGCGCTCGCCGGGATCCCGGGCACGAAGACCGCGTTCGGCTGGGGCGAGAGCGGCGCGACCATGGTCGACTCCCCACCCGGCGGCGAACCGGCGAAGGTGTACACGGTCACCGGCGACTTCTCCTGGACGCACCTGGAGCTGGTGTCCGGCCGCTGGTACTCGGCGCCGGGCGAGGCCGTGGTCGGCGACAAGCTGGCCTCGGCGGCGGGGATCCACGTCGGTGACGACGTCACCGTGGTGCAGCAGAACAAGCAACTGTCGCTGAAGGTCGTCGGCATCAACTTCGACACCAACATGGGCGACTACACGGTCATGACGGATGCGGCCACCTTCACCGCCGCCGGTCTGACCCCGCACATCGACCAGTTCAACGTCGAGCCGGCCAGAGGCGTCAGCGGACCGGACTGGTCCACCTCGGCCGCCGCCGCGATGACCCCGCTGAACGCCTCGGTCCAGCCGAACTCGGACGAGGGCAAGAACATCGTGGTGATCATCATGGGCGCCCTGGTGGTCACGCTCACGCTGATGATGATCGCGGTCGCCGCGCTCGGGGTGCTGAGCACGGTGGTGCAGGACACCCGGGAGCGGGTCCATGATCTGGGGATCCTCAAGGCCCTCGGGATGACACCCAAGCAGACCATCGCGATGGTCCTGACCTCGGTGACACTCACCGGCCTGATCGCCGGGCTGATCGGGGTCCCGATCGGGGTCGCGGTGGAGAAGGCGACGCTGACCCCGATGGGGAATGCCATCGGCCGGCACCTGCCGCCGAGCGTGTCCCACGTCTACACCGCCGGGCTGCTCATCCCCCTGCTGGCCGGCGGGATCGTGATCGCCCTGCTCGGGGCACTGCTGCCGGCCGGCTGGGCGGCCCGGTCGCGGACCGCCACCGCGCTGCGGACCGAGTAGGACCGAGCAGGACCGAGCAGAGCTGCTGGCCGCCGGGGCAAAAGCGGTGCCGGGCACTGCACGGCGCGGCAAGAACGCCAATGCCGACCTCCCCGGTCGACACCCTCGGGAGGTCGGCATTCCGGCGTTTCCCCTCAACACAGAGGCGTGAGAGGCACCCAGCACGGCGGGCAGCGTTTTCGACCTGTGCTCGATCGGCATCGGCCCGTAGAGGTCACAGACAGTCGGCCCGATGCGCGCGGCCCGGATGTTCGTCAGAACCTGGCGGATCCTCACCAAACTCCGCACCGATCCCGCCCGCGCCACCTCACTGCCGACCGCGGCGGCCGTCGACATCGGCCTCAGCCAGGACCCGGACACCGGAGTCGACCGCTGGGCGGTGGTCGAGGCGAACATGCCCTGGTTAGCCCACAGTTACGCGGCCGACCCCGAGGCCGTCCTCGACGTCGTCCTCCGGGCGGCCGGGCCCCTGCACCTGGTCGCCCCCGGCGATCGCGGGTTCCTGCGGGGGTTGCCCGCTCCGGCCGGGTCGTGCGGTGCGCGGGACCGGGCGGCGGCGGTCAGAGCCACCCGCGCTGCGCGGCCTTGAGCCCCGCTTCGAAGCGGCTGGACGCCTCCAGCCGCTCCATCAGCCCGGCCATCTGCCGTCGGACGCTACGGGCCGAGATGCCGAGGCGCCGGCCCGCGACCTCGTCGGTCAGGCCGGCGGCGAGCAGTCTGAGCAGCTCCTGCTCGGTCGCGCTCAGCCCGGTCTCGGTGTCCTTGCAGCGGTCGGCACCGAGCGGAACGGCGGACTGCCAGGTCTGTTCGAAGAGGGCGACGAGCGGGGCGACGATCCCGGCCTCCCGGCTGCACAGTGCGCCGAGGCGGGTGTCGGCCGGGTCGATCGGGACGACGGCGACCTCGCGGTCGACGATGAGTAGCCGCGGTGGGAGGGTCGGGCGGGTACGGACCTGGCCGCCCTGCTCGGTCATCCAGCGGGCGTACGCGAGCGTCGCGGAGTCGTGCCTCGCACTGTCCTGGTAGAGGGTCAGGACGGCTACTCCGCCGGCCATGGCGGCGGTGTCGATCGGCCGTGAGGCCTCCAGGCTGGCCGGCGACTGGGCGCCGCCCGGCATGACGGAGAGGCACTCGCTGCGGACTTCGCGGCCGAGCACCTCCAGCTTGCTCTGGATCGCGTCCAGGCCCACGAGACGCTCGGTCGTGCCCTCCGGGGCGTTCGGGCGCAGGTCCGCGTACGCGGCGATGGCCCTTGCCGCAGCGGCCTTGCTCAGCTCGAATTCGCGCTGGCGGCGGACCAGGTCCTGCTCCTGGCTGCGCAGGATCAGCTCCAGTCCGAGCTCGGGGCTGACCGGCTGCATGACGCCGGGCAGTTCCCGGGAGGTGCGCAGGAGTTGCAGGTCGGCGAGCCGGTCCAGGGCGTCGCGTACGGCGGGCTCGGTCATGCCGAGGCGGTCGCCGAGTTCCTGCACGCTCTCCTGCGGGGAGGCGAGCAGCGCCCGGTACACGCTCTCCGAGGCATGATCCAACCCGAGCATGTCCAACATGATCCAGCCCCCCGGCGCAGAGATCGAACAGCTTCGGTGCCCCGTCTGCGGGCCCGACGGGGATCATCCCAGCCGAGCGACCGGCTCCACAAGAACTTGGCGGTGAACGGACAGCCGCACGGCCGGGAAGTCGTCAACCGGACAGCTCGCGCCCGCAGGCCGGCTGTTGCGTCCTGATCGGGCCAGGCCGCATGCGGACAGCTGCCGCGCCTTCCGGGGCCGGGCGGCCGCCAGCAGGATGGTGCTCACCGGAACAGCGGCCGAAGACACCAGGAGCCGGAACCGGGTTCGCAGCTTGATGACCGACCGTCAGTTGTCCACTCCTCAAAACTTTCCGGGGGATTCCCATGTCCAAGACCGCCCGCCTCCTCGCCTGTGCCGCGCTGACCGTCGTGTTCTCGGGAGCCGGTGCGGCCACCGCGTTCGCCGACACCGCGCCGCCCGCCGGCACCACGGCGCCGGCGCCGGGAGGGTTCGGCTGGGACGTGGCGCCCGCCGTGAGCGGCACGCCCACCGCCGGCAGCCCTGCCGACGGCTTCGGCTGGGACTGACCGTCGTGCTGATCGTCCGGGCCACCCTGCTGGGGAGCGGACCCGAATCCGGCGCAGCGGCCACCGCCCGGACCGTCGAGGACATCCTGTGGGTGCACTCCGCCCCGGAGCACGGCCTGGAACACGTCCGGGCCCGGAGTGCCCCGACCGGCATCGGCGTGCTGATCTTCCTGCGAGCCGACGGACCGGACGACGCGCTCGCCAAGGCCAACAGCCTGCTGATGCGCGCACTGGCCGCGCCGGCGCTCGGCCGGTACACGGCCGCGCTGCACCTCTTCTGACCCGGGTCCGTCCCGACCTCCCGTCCGCCCCGGCCCGATCCCTCCCGGAGCCCCGCATGTCCACGAAAGCCCCCACGCACACACCCTCCTCCCGGCGACGCCGACCGCGGCTGCTGCTCTGTGCGGTCGTCGCTGTCGCCGCCGTCACCGCGCTGGTCGGCGCGACCGGCTCCGGGCCGGGCTCCGGAGGCCGGTCCGCGTCAGGAGTCCGTACGGGCATCCCCGACTCGGTGCTGCTCACCACGGGGCAGCTGCCGGTCTCGGCGGGGACCGACTGGGTGCAGCTGGCGGACCGCCGGCCCGTCCCCCGGGCGCTCGCGGATCCCGACCACTGCGACCCCGCACCGGAGTTCAGCAGCGGCGGCTCCCCCTACCCCGCCGATCTGCACCCTGTAGCCGCGCTGACCAGGCGCTGGGCCGGCCCGTCGGGGGCACTGGCCGGCGAGACGGTGATCAGTTACCCCTCCCCGGCGGCGGCCGCCGCCGACTTCGCCCGACACCGGAGCTGGCTTCCGCAGTGCGCGGACCACTTCTCCTGGACCGACCTGCCGCATGCGCAGACCGTGACCGCGCTCCCGATGCCGGGATCCGGCCAGGCCTACGCGATCCGGGTGGCCATGTACCCGCCCGACCGGTCCGCCGCCGACGCCGGCAGCCAGGGCCGGGTCTACTTCACCGCCCTCCAAGTGGGCAACGCCGTCGCCTTCCTGACCGTCTCCAGCGGATCCGCGGCGCCTGGTGGCGCACCGCACGACCCCGGCCCGTCCTGGACCGCCACGGCCTTCGACACCCTGCGCAACCTGCTCACCGTCGCCTTCCCGGCAGCGCCCTCCCGCACGCCCTGACCTTCGGAGTCCCTGATGAAGTTCCTGTCCACCAGCCGTCGCCGGCCCCTGTCCGTCCTCGTCCCGGCGGCTCTCGCCGCCCTCGCCACCCCGTTGCTGGGCGTCGGCGCCGCGCACGCCGTAGCCTCGTACAACAACGCCAATCTGGCCGACAAGGCGCTCAGTTACTACAAGACCTCCGGCAGCACGCCGGTCGGGTTGGGCACCGCCGCCTGCTCGGACGCCCACAAGACCGGCGGCGACCAGTGCAAGCAGTTCGTCAACTGCATCGTCTCGATGGTCAGCGGCGGCACCCAGTGGCCCGTCGATCCCAACGGCAACTATCAACAGAGCTATCTCGACGCCGGCGGGATCGCGGTGACTGCCGCGACCGCCGTCAAGGGCGACATCATCCAGGAAGGCACCTACGACGGGCAGCAGTTGCACACCGCCATCGTCGTCGCCAACAACCACAACGGCAGCTTCGACGTCGTCGACGCCAACTACGTCGGCAGCGGCATCGTGGGCCACCACACCTGGACGCCGCCCACCAGCAACATCGGCTACTACCGCATGGGCACCGTCGCCCCCCTCATCCCCGCGGGCTTCAACGTCACCGCCAACGCCCAGCAGAGCGGCAGCACGGTGAACCTGACCTCCACCGTCACCGCCAACGGCTACGTCAACTACCTCAACTACGCCATCACCGGCCCGAACGGATACAACCAGACCTTCAGGGCCGGCGGCGGCCCGACCAACCCCAACACCACCGGCTACGCCTACACCTGGAACACCGGCGGCCTCGCCGCCGGCAGCTACTCCGTCCAGCCGGTCGCCAACGAGATCGACAACGCCAACCACACCTATGCCGCCGTCAACATCACCGTCCCGGTCCCCGGCCCCCCGCCGAAGCCCGCTTCACGTACGAGCCCGTCGCTGACGGCGCTGCCGAACAGCAACTGGAATGCCGCATGGCAGGGAAGGGACGCCAACAACAGCCTGTGGTTCGCGAACGGGGTCAACATCACGCTCAACTCGGTCGGTGACCCGAATGTGCTGGGTGTGGCGGCGGGTACGAGCCCGTCGATCGCGAGTTACCCGGACGGTACTTGGGTTGCTGCGTGGCAGGGTAAGGACGGGAGTCTGGGGTTGGCCAATGGTTCCGGTACGAGTCTGATGTACCTGAACATTGCGACGTCGCAGTGGATTGCGTCCGGTTCGAGTCCGTCGTTGGTGACGTTGGCCGATGGTACGTGGGAGTTGGCTTTCCAGGGTCAGGACACCAACAACAGTCTCTGGCTGGCGCATGGGCACGGTGTGACCATCGATTCGGTGAACGACCCGAATGTGCTGGGTGTGGCGGCGGGTACGAGCCCGTCGATCGCGAGTTACCCGGACGGTACTTGGGTTGCTGCGTGGCAGGGTAAGGACGGGAG
>NZ_BAAANT010000049.1:23701-42933 GCF_039529945.1 Kitasatospora kazusensis
TTGGTGACGTTGGCCGATGGTACGTGGGAGTTGGCTTTCCAGGGTCAGGACACCAACAACAGTCTCTGGCTGGCGCATGGGCACGGTGTGACCATCGACGCGGTGAACGACCCGGACGTGCTGGGCGTCGCGTAGCGATCCCGGGGGGCGACGCAGGGGTCCGACCCCTCCTGACCTGACCTCGACTTTTTGGAACGGCCCGCCGGCATGCCGGCGGGCCGTTCCGCGTTCCCGGGCGGGTTCCGCGTTCCCGGGCGGGTTGTGCGGGTTCACGGGCCGCGACATCCAGGCCGTCTGCTCCCGTTCGTGCCGGCTGTCGGGCGCGCAGCGGCTCGGACCGGCAGAGTCGGCGCCCATCGCGGGGAAGGGGGGCGGTGACCGGTTGTCGGAGTGAGCCGCTAACTTTCTCGGCAGCTAGAGAACAGCAGCTGGGAGGCCCTGTCATGGCGTGGCTGGCAGCGGGCGACTACGAAGTCGCCCTGGAACCGGACGGGAAGGTCGCGTGCCGCAACGCGGCCGGCCGCCGGCTGAAGACGGTGCCGTCGAAGATCAAGGACGACCCGGCGGTCGCCGGGCTGCGCCGGCTCGCCGAGTGGCTGGACGCGCACCAGCGGCAGTGCCTGGCGGACGTGGAGCGGTGGATGGTCCGCTCACTGCCGGTACCCGCCGCGGTGATCACGGCGGTCTGGGCCGACGAGGCGTGGCAGGCGGTGCTCCGCGACCTGGTGGTGACGGGCGGCGACGGCTCGGTGGCCGGTTTCCTGCGCGGGGCCGACCCGGAGCGCGGCCTCGGCGTGGTCGACCTGGACGGCGACACCGTGCGCCTGGCCGACCCCGAGATCCGGATCGCCCACCCGGCGCTGCTGGACGAGCTGGACGACCTGCGCGAGTTCGCCGTGGAGCTCGGCGTCTCGCAGCAGCTCCAGCAGCTGCACCGCGAGGTCTGGCACCGCCCGGCCGCCCTCGACCCGAAGGCCACCCAGGTCGACACCTACGCGGGCGGCCGTTACAAGGAGCTGCGCGAGCTGCTCGGCCGCTGCGCCCGGCTCGGCTACCGCGTCCGGGGCGGCCACGCCGTCACCTCGCTGGTCGAGGACGGCCGTCCGCTGGAGGCCCGCCTCTGGGTGGGCGACTACTACGAGTACGACGAGTGCGAGACCGGCCCGCTCGGCTGGGCCACGCCGGACGGCCGACTGCTGCCGCTCGCCGAGGTCGGCCCGGTGGCCTGGTCCGAGGGCATGCGCATGGCCGCCGCGCTGCACGCCGGCCGCACCATCGAAGGGGAGGAGTCGGCATGACGACCGACCAGTTGACCGCCGACCCGTCCACCGACGGGCAGTCCGCCGAGCAGCGCGCCGAGCGCCTGCTCGACGCCGGAGCCGTCCTGCCCGTCGGCACGCTGCCGCACGCCGGCGGCCCCGACAGCACGGTGGACGTGCTCACCGCCCGGTCGTACCGGCACCCGGCGCTGGACGGGCGCACCGTCGTCCGCCTGGTGCCGGGCGCGCTCGGCCCGGCCGAGGACCTCGCGCTGGAGTACCTGGGCCTGGAGCCGCTCGCCCTGGCCGGTACAGAGAGCGGAGAGGGCGCTGCGGGCGCCGCAGCGGCCGAGGTCGGCCAGGTCCGCCAGGAGGCGCTGGGCTTCCCCGCCTGGGCGCTGGTGCACGACCCGGCCAACGGGCACCACGCGTTGGCCGTGGTCAAGGAGATGGAGCGGCTCGTCCGGCAGGCGAAGTCCAAGCCGGGGAACGCCAAGGACGGCTTCGACGCGCTGGCCGTCCGGCTGGGCCGCGCGGTGCCGCACTTCCTCCCCACCTACTGCGAGCAGGTCGGGCGGATCTTCCTCGCCCACGGCAACCAGACGTACGCCGCCACCTTCTTCGGCAAGGCCCGCGAGGCCGAGCGCACCTTCGGTCTGGAGATCGACGAGGAGCGGCTGCGCGCCGTCTTCCTGGAGTTCGCGCTGGCCGGCGCCCTGACCGTCAAGGCACTGCGGCAGTACGTCAAGGACCTCGGCGCCCGGCTCGACGCGCGGACGGCCTGGCAGCGGTTCCGCCAGCTCTGCGCCGAGCGCTCCGCCGCCGGGATGGCCCCCTACGCGGGGATCGCCGAGGACGCCCGGGCGCTGATCAGGGCCGCCGGGCTCGACCAGCGCGAGCAGGAACGGGAGCTGCTCGCCGAGCTGCTGCCCTCGCCCGCCGTCGGCCGGACCCCGGCCGCCGTCTGGGCGTCCTGGCGGGCCCCGCTGATCGAGCTGGCCCGCGCGGACGCGGCCGTCCGGGCCCGGCTGCTGGAGATCCTGCCCGCGCCGTCCGGTGGCGCCGAGTACACCGCCAACGACCAGGCCTGGCTGGAGATCCTCCGGGAGAGCGGCGCCGAACTGCTCCTGACCGACCCGGGCCTGCGCGCGGACGAGCCCGCCACCCGCTGGCTCCAGCGCTGGTCGGCCCACCTCAACCGGGGCCGGCACGGCCGCCCCAGCTGCGACGCGACACTGCGGCTGGCGGCCCGGATGGCGGAGCGGCTGCGCGCCGAGGCGGTGCCGGTCGAGCTGCCGCAGAACCACCCCACCGCGGTCAACCTGCTCGACCTGCTGCTCGCCGAGCGGGTGCCGGTGGCCGACCCGGCGCCGGCCATGTCGTTCCAGCTGGCCGGCTGGCTGGCCAACGGCGGCCCCGGCCGCCGCGACCTGACGGCCGTCGCCGCCGACCCGCGCTTCCGCGGCCTCCTGCGCGACGCCGTCCCGCCGGTCTTCGGCTCCGCCGACGCGGACACCCTCGGCGGCAGGCTCGCCGGGTACCCGGTGCTCCAGGAGCTGCTGGCCGAGTGGGCCGACCACCGCGCGGACGAGCTGCTGGCCGCACGCGGCCTGGCCGGCGCGTACAACCTGCTGGTCACGCTCGGCCCGGTCCGCCAGGCCCTCGCCCTCGCCAACCCGCAGGCCGCCGCCCGGATCGCCGGGCTGGACGTCGCCGCGCTGCTCGGCCGTACGCTGCGCGGCGGCATCCTGGACGAACTCGGCTGGCCCGCCCTGGAGGAGGGGCTGCGCCGGCTCGGCTACGAGGACACCACGCCCGGCGCGACCGCCGGGCAGGCCGACCGGAGCGGCCTGCAGATCGAGGACGCCTGGCCCGCACTGATCCTGGTACGTCAGCAGAAGGCCGTGGTGGTCGGCCCGGACGCCGTGCTGCTCGAACACGACCTGCGCACACCCGCCGGCCTCAACCAGTGGAACCGCCCCCGGCTGCGCTACGCCGACGGCGAGCTGCTGGTCGCCTGGTACGAGGACGGCGGGCAGCGCGCGTACTGGTCGGCGCGGCCCACCGAGGTCTTCACCCTCACCGGCGAGCGGCTGGCCGGCGGCTACTACGGCATGCACAACACCGCCGCGACCTCGCTGCCGCTGCCCGGCGGCGGCCGGGCCACCGGCGGCCGGGTGCTGCACGCGGGCGACACCGCGATGCCGGCCGAGCGCCCGGTGCTCGGCGACGGCACCGGGTACTGGACGCTGCGCCACGCCGGCGGCCGGGCCGCTCTGGTCGAGTACGACCCGGCGACCGGCGAGCACGGGCGCGGCTCGGTCCCGCCGCTGTTCGCCGCAGCCGCCCAGCCGGCCGCCCAGCCCGGTGGTCAGCCGGCCGGCACGCTGCACCCGGAGCTGTCCCGGCTGCTGCCGCTCCAGCCCGGCCTGGAGCACACCCCGCTCGGCACCGACGGCACCGTGCTCGGCGGCTCGGTGCGCTGCGACGCCGGGCGGGTCGCCTTCCACGGCACCGACGGCCACAGCCTCGGCCTGCCGACGGCGGGCCGGGGACACCGCCGGTACCCGGCGGGCCGGCTCGGGCTGCCCGCCGGTGCCGCGCTGATGCTGGTCGCGGAGAACGGCAGCCTGGGGCTCGGACCGGTGGACGGCACCGGCGGGCGCACCGAGGTGCTCGCCGACTTCACCGTCGGCCGGCCCGGCCAACTGCACGCCGCCGGGACGGCCCTGGTGCCGCCGCTCGACCACTGGCACGCGCTGCGCCCCCGCGACGAGCAGGGCTCCCGGGCCCTGCGCGCCCTCACGGACCGGCAGGCGGCCGAACTGATCGACGCCGGCTGGCCGGTGGACGCCGAGGACCAGGCCCCGCCGCGCCGCGCCGAACTGCTGCTGATCCAGGGCACCCCGCGGCCGGTCGCGGGCAGCCGGGCGAGCCGGCTCCTCCCGGCCGAGCCGGTGGCCCGGCTGCTGCCGGAGCTGACCGACCCGCTGCTGGTCCTCGGCGTGGCCGGCCTCACCCGGCTGGCCACCGAGACCGCCGTCCGCGCCGCCCGCTACGCGCCGCTGCCGGCCGAGGCCGACGCCACGTCCGGCCGGGCCACCGCACCGGCGGCCTACCAGCCCGAGCACGGGCAGGACGGGCAGCTGCGCGCGGCGGTCGTAGGCGCTCTCGGCAGCATCGACGGCTTCGGCAACAGCTGGACCGGCTCCGGCGGCCGGTGGCACGAACTCGGCAACCTGCGGGCCGTCACCGACCTGCTGGCCGCCGGGCCGAAGCCCGGTCCGGCGGAGTGGACGGCCGACCCCGAGCCCCTCGACCTGCACGGCGGGCGCGGCTACCACGGCTGGGTCCACCTGCTCGGCCGGACGGCGCAGCTCGCCGTGGCCGCCGCCTCACCCGTCACCGGCGAGCCGGCCCGGGCCGCGCTGGCCCTGCTGCTGACCGAGCTGACCCGGGGTTGGCTCGACGGCCGGGGCGGCACGCTCCGCCGGGTGACGCTCACCGAGAAGTCCGAGGGCCACGCCGCTTTCGCCGAGCGCCCCGACCGGGCGGGCCGGGTGCTGCGCCACGGCGACCGCACCGTGGTCGTACTGGCCCATGAGCGCCACTACCGGGGGCAGGAGCTGCACTGGCTCGCGCTGGACCACGACCCCTCGGGGGAGTTCGGCCGGATAGCCGAGTTCGGCGTGTGGGACGAGCGGCGGGTCCGCGACGAGCTGCCGGCCCGCTGGACCGCCGAGTTCACCACCCTGCTCCAGCAGCACGGCCCGCCGCAGTGGCGGCCCGAGCAGGCCGAGGAGTTCGCCGAGGCCACCGGGATCGGCCGGGCCAGGGCGGCCCTGCTGCTCGCCACCCCGCCCGACCTGTTCGGTTGGTCGAGCGACTTCCTGACGTCCGAGCAGCTCGCTCTCCTCGGGCTGAAGTCCACCCAGGCCAAGGCGGCCCAGCAGTGGCTGCGGGTCCACCGGTCCGACCGGGACGCCGTGCTGCCCGCACTGCTGCCCGCCGACCCGGCCGATCTGTGGCGCACCGGCCGGGCGGTCGGCGCGGCCGCCGAACGCTGGCTGGAGCGGCGCGGCCGGCTGGTGACCCTCGCCGACGAGGCCCAGGCCACCGTCAAGGGCGCGGGCGTCGACGCGATCGAGGCGGTCCTCAACCCCGCGAGCACGCCGTGGCTGTCCCGCGTCACCACCCAGCGGGTCCGCGCCACGGAGCACGGTGAGGAGCTGACCCCCGAGGACCAGGCCGCACTCCCGGTCGCCCGGCAACTGGCCGGCGCCGTCCGGGCGCTGCGCTGGCTGGCCTACCACCTGCCGTACGGGGACGCCCTGCGTCCGCTGCTGCCGACGGCACTGGCCGCCCTCCGGCACCGGATCGCCGATCCGGGGCTGCTGCTGGTGCTCGACCTGGGATCCACCGTCAAGGAGAAGACCCTGGCCGCCGCACTGCGGGACCACTACGGGCTGCCCGAGCAGGGCGGCGCCGACGGCGACGGCCTGGTGGCCTGCGGCTCCGCCCTGGTGCTCGCCCCCGGCCGGCACGCCGAGACCGCCTACCTGCGGCCCGCCGCGCTCACCGGCGCGCACGACCCGGTGCTCGACCTGCTGGACGGCCTGGCCGGCGGCTACTACACCCGCGAGGACCTCGCCGTGCTGCGCGAGCTGCACGGCGAGGAGCTGACCCGCCTGCTCGACCACGGATCGTCCGCCGGCCCGTCGACGGCCGAGGCGGCCGGCTGGGCGCAGGACCCGCAGCGCAGCGCACCCGCCCTGGTCACCGAGGTGGCCGAGGCGCACGGGCTCGGCGAGGACGCCGCCGCCCTCTACCTCCAGCTGCTCGCCCTCCCCGACCCGACGGACCGCAACACCGCCCGCTGGACGGGCTGGAAGCCGGCCCGGCTGAAGCTCGCCCGTGCCGAACTGGCTGCCACCGGCCTGGTGCTGGCGGCCCAGCGGGCCCGCGCCGGGCGCTCCCTCT
This sequence comes from Kitasatospora kazusensis, assembly GCF_039529945.1. Lineage (NCBI taxonomy): Bacteria > Bacillati > Actinomycetota > Actinomycetes > Kitasatosporales > Streptomycetaceae > Kitasatospora > Kitasatospora kazusensis. The sequence goes on from NZ_BAAANT010000049.1 coordinate 29,941, forward strand.
TCCTGCCCGGCGGCTGGCAGGAGGCCAAGTCGCCCGGCCTGCCGGCCGAGCTCTGGAAGGCCGGACTGTACCCGCTGCCCGCCGACCAGGTGATCCTGCCGCAGCTGCCCGCCCCCGAGCTGTTCGCCCGCGCCTGGCAGCGGATCGCCGACGGCGACCTGCCCGGCTACGAGGAGCTCCGCACCAACGACCGCAAGAGAGGCCGCCGATGACCACCGCGACCACCGACACCAGCAATGAACCGACGGACCGTCAGATCGTCCTGCCCGAGCACCGGTACGCCGCCGAACTGGAGTTCCTGGCCGGCTACGACTCCGGCCCCCGCCCGCCCGGCTGGCGGCTCACCCCGCGCGCCGTGGTGACCTTCGTGCTCGGCAGCGGCGGCGAGAAACTCAAGCACGGCCGCAGGAGTCTGGCCGTCGAGGCCAAGTTCGTCGGCGAGCGGGCCCTGGTCGAGCGCTGTGTGGTGACCCTCGCGGGCGAGCGCGGACTGCTGCTGGTCGGGGAGCCCGGCACGGCCAAGTCGATGCTCTCCGAACTGCTCGCGGCCGCCGTCTGCGGCACCAGCGCGCTGACCGTCCAGGGCACCGCCGGCACCACCGAGGACCAGCTCAAGTACGGCTGGAACTACGCCCTGCTGCTCGCCAAGGGCCCCAGCCGGGAGGCCCTGGTGCCCTCGCCGGTGCTCACCGCGATGACCACCGGCGCGGTCGCCCGGGTCGAGGAGGTCACCCGCTGCCTGCCCGAGGTGCAGGACGCGCTGGTCTCGCTGCTCTCCGACCGGCGGATCGCCGTGCCCGAGCTGGCCGGCAGCGCGGACGGCCAGCTGCACGCCGTCCCCGGCTTCACCCTGATCGCCACCGCGAACCTGCGGGACAAGGGCGTCTCGGAGATGTCCGCCGCGCTCAAGCGGCGCTTCAACTTCGAGACCGTCGGCCCGATCGGCGACCTCGCGGCCGAGGTCGAGCTGGTCCGGCGGCAGTCCACCGTCGCGGTCGCCCGCGCCGGAGCGCCGTTCGCGGTCGACGACACCGTGCTGGAGGCGCTGGTGACGGCCTTCCGCGACCTGCGCACCGGGCGGTCCGTCGAAGGCTGGGACGTCGAGCGCCCGTCCACCGTGATGAGCACCGCCGAGGCCGTCTCGGTGGCCACCGCGCTCGGCGTCACGGCCGCCTACCTGGACGGCGACGGCGACATCCTGGGCCGCCTGCCCGGCCAGCTGGTCGGCGTGGTCCGCAAGGACGACCCCGCCGACGCCGCCCGGCTGCTCGGCTACTGGGACGGCCCGGTCCGCCGCCGCGCCGAGCAGGGCGCCACCACCTGGCGCACCCTGTGGGACCTGCGCCCGGCACTGGAGGGCTGACCGACGTGACCACCGACGCCCGCCCGCTGGTCGAGGCCGAGGCCGAGGCCCTGGCCTCCTCCGGCACCGCCACCCCCGGGCCCTACCTGATCGGCGTACGCCACCACGCGCCCTCGCTCGCGGCGGTGCTGCCCGCGCTGCTCGACGCGGCCCGGCCGGACACGCTGCTGGTCGAGCTGCCCGCGGAGTTCCAGCCCTGGCTGGCCCTGCTGGCGGACGAGCGCACCACGGCCCCGGTGGCACTGGCCGCCGCCACCGGGGAGGAGGGCGCGGGCCCCGCGTTCTACCCGTTCGCGGACTTCTCCCCGGAGCTGGCCGCCCTGCGCTGGGCGGCCCGGCACGGCGTGCCGGTCCTCGCCTGCGACCTGCCGCTGGCCGAGCGCGGGACGTACGCGCGGGACGGAGGGCACTCCGGCGAGCGGGCGCCCGGGCTGGCCGACGCACTCCGCCGCCGGCTCACCGGCCGCCCGGACGAGGACCTCTGGGACCGCCTGGTCGAGGCCCCCGCCCCCGGCTGCACACCCGAGCAGGTGCGCCGCGCCGCGCTGCTGGTCGGTTGGGCCCTGCGGCGGGACGCCGGCGCCGAGGCCGACCCGTACGACCTGCGCCGGGAGGCCTGGATGCGGGCCCGGATCCGGGACGCCTCGGCGGGCGGCCGCCGGGTCGCCGCCGTCATCGGCGCCTTCCACGCCCCGGCCCTGCTCGATGGGCCGGAACCGGAACAGCCGGACCGCCAGGACCGCCAGGACCGCCAGGACTGCCCGGACCACCCGGCCCGGCCCGTCGAGCCCACCGACCCGCCGCACCAGGTGGTCTCGCTGATCCCGTACACCTACCGCCTGCTGGACGCCCGCTCCGGCTACCCGGCCGGCATCCGTGACCCGGAGTGGCAGCACACCGTGCTGACCGCCGCCGGGGACCCGGAGCGCCTGGCCGCCGGACTCACCCGCACCGCCGTCCGGATCTGCGGGGCGCTGCGCGGCCAGGGCCACCCCTCCGGGCCCGCCGACGCCCGGGAGATCGTCCGGGTGGCCGGCGATCTGGCCCGGCTGCGCGGGCTGCCCGCGCCGGGCCGGGGCGAGCTCGTCGAGGCCGTCCAGAGCGTGCTCGCCCAGGGCGAGCCGCTCGGTCGCGGCCGGGCCGTGGCGCACGCCCTCGAACGGGTACTGGTCGGCACCCGCACGGGCAGCCCCACCCCGGCCGCCCCGCGCAGCGGCCTCGGCCCGGCCGTCGAGGCCCGGCTCGCCGAACTCGGCCTGCCGGGCCCGGCGGACGCGGCCGAACCGTCCCCGCGCGAGCTGCGGCTCGACCCGCTCCGCTCCGCACTGGACGCCCGCCGCGAGCTGCTGCTGCGCCGGCTGGCGGTCTGCGGCGTCCCGTACGGCGAGCAGCTCGGCAGCACCGGCGCGGGCGGCACCGACCCGCTCGGCTCGCGCTGGCGGGTGGCGTGGACACCCGCCGTGGCAGCCATGCTCACCGTCTCCGGCGTCCGCGGTGTGACGCCGGGCCAGGCCGCGGAGGGCACCCTCCGCGAGCGGCTCGGCCGCGAACGGGAGGCCGGCGGCTCGACCGCCCGACAGGTCGTCGACGGCCTGGCCGAAGCCGCCGGGTGCGCCCTGCCGGAGCTGGCCGCCGCCCGGCTCGGCCAGCTCACCGAGGAGGTCCCGGCGGTGGCCGCCCTCCCCGAACTGCTGGACGGGCTGGCGCTGCTCGACCGGCTGACGGCCGGCCACCTGGCCGGCCCGGAGACCGTGGCCGGTCTGCTCGGGCCGGCCGCCGAGGCCGCCGAGCTGCTCACCACGGCCGCCGTCCGGGGGCTGGAGGGGCTGGCCGGCTCCGACGACCCGGCCGACGCCCGCGCCCTGGTGGAGTTCGCCCGCCGGGCCGACACCTTCGGCGGCCTGCGGCTCGGCGACCTCCTGCACCGCCTCGCCGACCAGGGATCGCCGCTGGTCAAGGGCGCGGCCGGAGCCGTCCGGGTGCTGCTCGGCCACCAGGATCCCGCCGAGTTCGGCGGCCGGGTCGCCTCCTGGGTGGACGGTGCCACCGCCCCCGACAGCCGTACGGCGCTCACCCGGAGCCTGACGGGCCTGCTCACGGCGGCCGAGGGGCTGCTCGCCGCCGCGCCGACCACCCTCGACCCGCTGCTGGAGCGGATCGACCGCCTGCCCGACGACGCCTTCCTGGACCGGCTGCCCGCACTGCGCGGCGGCTTCGACACGCTCAGCCCGGCCGCCCGCGACCGGCTGCTCGGCCTGGTCGAGGAGCGGCTCGGCGCCCGGGTCGACGTCCTTCCGGCCGCGTTCGACCCGGCCGCCCTCGCCGCCTGGGCCAGGGCAGATCTGACGGTCGGTCAACTCCTCGCCGCGAAGGGCCTGCTGCCGCCGGAACCGGAACCTGGCCCGGGCGCGAACACGGTGGAGGCCGAGCAGGCCGGCGGCTCGGCGCAGACCCCGGCGCCCACGTCGCAGGTCTTCCCCGCCGCCGACCGCTGGCGGCTGGTGCTCGGACGCTCCGGCAACGGCCCCGGCCTCACCGGGCGCGCCGCCCGGCTCGCCACCGCGCTCGACGAGCTGTACGGCACCGGCCGGGGCGAGGGCTCCGGCCCCGACCTGACCGGCGGCGGCCGCGGCGGGCGCGAAGCGCCGTACCCGGGTGCGCGGGAGTGGTCCGCCGAGCTGGCGGCCCTGTTCGGGCCCGGCATCCGCGAGGAGGTGCTCGCGGCGGCGGCCGCCACCGGCCGCACCGACGTGCTGGAGACGCTCGACCCGGCGGCCGCCCGCCCCTCCGTCGACCTGCTCCGCACCGTGCTGCAACACGCCGGGGGCCTGCCCGAGAGCCGGCTCTCCGCCCTCCGGCCGCTCGTCCGGCGGCTGGTGGACGAGCTGTCCCGGGAGCTCGCCACCGCCCTGCGCCCCGCCCTGACCGGCCTCACCCTGCCCCGGCCCAGCCGCCGTCCCGGCGGCCGTCTCGACCTGGCCCGGACGATCCGGGCCAACCTGGCCACCGCCCGGCCCGGCGCGGACGGCGCCACCGTCGTGGTGCCCGAGCGCCCGGTCTTCCGGAGCCGGGCCGCCCGCGCCAACGACTGGCGGCTGATCCTGGTGGTCGACGTGTCCGGCTCGATGGAGGCCTCCACCGTCTGGGCCGCCCTGACGGCCGCGATCCTGGCCGGGGTGCCCGCCCTGACCACCCACTTCGTGGCGTTCTCCACCGAGGTGGCCGACCTCAGCGGCCGGGTGGACGACCCGCTCGGGCTGCTGCTGGAGGTCCGGGTCGGCGGCGGCACCCACATCGCGGCGGGCCTGCGGCACGCCCGCGAGCTGGTCACCGTGCCGTCCCGCACCCTGATCGCGGTGGTCAGCGACTTCGAGGAGGGCTACCCGCTGGGCGGGCTGCTCGGCGAGACCCGGGCGCTGCTCGGCGCCGGCTGCCACCTGCTCGGCTGCGCCGCCCTGGACGACACCGGCAAGGCCCGCTACTCCAAGGCCGTCGCCGGACAACTGGTCGCGGCAGGCATGCCGGTGGCGGCGCTGAGCCCGTTGGAACTGGCCCGCTGGGTGGGGGAGAAGATCCGTTGACAGACTCCGGTACGAGCCCTGCGGCCGACTGGCCCGCCGTCCGGCCCGAGGTGGTCGCCGAGGTGGTGTCGGCGCTGTCGCCACGGCTGCGCAAACGCCTGGACGGCGCGGCCGCCAAGCTCGCCGACCGCCCCGCCGAGCGGACGGGCGACGACTGGCGCGTCCAGGTCGACGAGGAGGCCGAGCTGGTCCTGCACGCCCCGGGCGGCGTGGTCCGGACATCCGCCGACGTCCGCTGCGGCTGCCTGCTGGCGCCCGCCTGCCTGCACCGCGCGGCCGCCGTCTCCGTCGCCCGCCTCGCCGAAGCGGAAGCCGAAGCGGAAGCTGAGCCCGAGCCCGAGCCCGAAGCCGAGCCCGAAGTGGAGCCCGCTGCCCCCGCTGCCCAGCCCCCCGAGGCCTCAGGGGCCTGCGAGACCGCTCCGCTCACCCCCGCCGAGACCGAGGCGGCCGAACGCCTCCGGCGGTCCGCCGCCGAAGCCCTCGCCGCCGGGGTGAGCGGGGCCGGCGCGGTCACCCAGGCCGAACTGCTGCGCACGGCCCACCAGGCCCGGCTGCTCGGCCTGCACCGCCCGGCCGCGCTGGCCGTCGCCGTCGTCACCCGGCTGCGCGCCGCCCGCGCCGCCGCACCCGACCACCGCCTGGCCGACCTGGCCACCGCCTTCCGCGAACTGCTCGACGTCACCACCGCGCTGCTCACCACCGCCGCGCCGGGCACCGAGCTGCGCGGCACCCCGCGCCAGCCGTACCGGGAGGCCGGCGGGCTGCGCCTGTACGGCCTGTTCGCCGAACCCGTGGTCACCGCCACCCACGCCGGGGTGCTGGCCTGGGTGGTGGACGCCGACGGCGGGCTCGCCACCGTCGCCGACATCACCCAGCACACCGGCCCGGCCGAGGCCGCCGGGCTCGCCCGGGCAGCCGCCGCGCGTCCCGTCCGGCTCGGCGACGCCGCGCTCTCGCACCGCGAACTCACCCGGTCCGGCCTGGTCGTCCAGGGCGCCACCCGGACGGCCACCGGCCGACTCGGCGCGGGCAGCCGGGTCCGCGCGGTCCGCGCCGCCGGGGCCGACTGGCACCAGCCGCCGGTCGCCGGGCTGTGGGAGGAGCCGCCCGCCGCCCAGGTCGAGCGCGCGCTGACGGCCGAGCGGACGCCGTACGAGCTGCGCCCCGCCGGGTCGGACCTGCTCTTCCTGGACGTGGCCGTCCTCGGCGCCGGCCAGCTCCCCGGCTCACCCGTCCCGCACCTGCTCGCCGACTGCGCCGGGCTGACGGTGGCGCTGCTCCCGGCCCACGACGACCCCCGGCTCGGCCACGGATCCGACCTGGCCCTGCTGGCCTCGGTGCCCGGCCTGCGGCTGCGTGTCATCGGCCGCCTGGAACGCGCGGCCCACCCCGGGATCCGCCTGCTGGCGGCCGGTCCCGCGCCGGGGGAGGGGCAGCCGGCACTCCGCCTGGCGGCCGACCGCCAGGGCCGGATCAGCCTCGGCCTGGAGCACCTGCAACGCGCGGACCTCCCACCCGAGCCCGCCCACCGGCCACCCCTCACCCCCGGCCCCCGGGCGCCCAGACCACCCGTCCACCTGCTCACCCGCCGCCTGGAACAGGTCGTCACCACCGGCCGCCCGGCCCTGGCGGCCGACCTCGGCTCCGGTGCCGCCGAGGCCGGTCAGCTGCGAACGGCCGGCCTCGCCACGGCCGCCCGGCTCCTCGCCGCCCTCCGCTCCACGGCGGCCGGCCAGGAACGCGACGTCTTCGGCCGCCTCCGCACCGACGACCACCTGCCCTTCGCCCTCACCTGGCTCGCGGCAGCCACCTACCAGGAGGAACTGGCCGCCGCCCTCTGCACCACGGCCTGGCACGGCCAGGACTGACCCCGGTACCAGTGCCCTTCCGGCCGATTCGTCGGGCTCCCGGCCGCACGGGTGCCCCGCCGGGGGTACCCCCGCGGCCCACGCCTTGTTGGCGACCCATCAGGTCATCCGCATTGCGATCCCCGATACCGTCGGGGCCGACAACGAAGGGTTGAATCGAAGATGACCAGTGTGTCCCTCGGCCGGAAGGCAGCCGCACCGCCCGAGGCCGCGGAGCCGGGGCCGGGCGCGGCGAACCGGACCGGAGCCGTCATCCTGGCGTCCTGCCTGGGCTTCTTCCTGATCAACCTGGACGCGACGATCGTGAACGTGGCGCTGCCGGCCATCGGCCTTCGGTTGCACGCGAGCCTGTCCGATCTCCAGTGGGTGGTGGCCGCCTACACCCTCGCCTTCGCCGGGCTGCTGCTGTCGGGTGGCACGATCTCCGACCGCATCGGCGCCACCCGGCTGTTCGGCTACGGCCTGCTGGCCTTCGCGGTCTCCTCGGCCGCCTGCGGGTTCGCCCCCGACGTCGCACTGCTGGTCGCCGCCCGGGTCGTCCAGGGCGCGGCCGCCGCCGCCGTGCTGCCCTCCTCCCTCGCCCTGCTGCGCCAACTGCTGCCGGACCCGGCGGCGCGTACCAGAGCGCTCGCGCTCTGGGCGGCGGGCGGCGGCGCGGCCCTGTCCGCAGGCCCGATCGCCGGCGGGTTCCTGACCTCGCTGCTCGGCTGGCAGGCCATCTTCTTCGTCAACGTCCCGTTCGGCCTGCTCACCGTGGCCGGCCTCTCCCGGGCCCCCCGCTCGGTCCCGCGGCGCACCTCCTTCGACCTGGCCGGGCAGGTCTCGGCCGTCGTCGCGCTCACCGGGTTCACCTTCGCCGTGATCGAGATCGCCCCCAGGGGCGTACGGTCGCCCATGGTGCTCGTTCCGCTGCTCGTCTCGGTCGCCGCGCTGCTCTGGTTCCTGCGGGTCGAGTCGACCGTCCGTTCCCCCATGGTCGACCTGCGGGAACTGCGGTCGCGGGTGTTCGTCTCCTGCCTGGCGACCGGGTTCGCGCTGAACTTCTCCTTCTACGGCATCCTGTTCGTCTTCTCGCTCGTCTTCCAGCAGGACCGCGGCTGGTCCCCGATCAGGACCGGGCTCTCGTTCCTGCCGATGACGGCCCTCGTCCTGGTCTCGAACATCCTGGCGGGCAGGCTCACCCGGCTGGTCGGATCGCGCTACCCCATGGCGGGCGCGCAACTCCTCTCCGCCTGCGGCTTCCTGGGGATCCTGGCCACCGGCTCGCACGGACCGACCTGGCTCCTGATAGTGGCCACGCTCCCGATCGGCATCGGCGGCGGTCTCGCCTCCCCGCCGATGATGACGGCGCTGCTCGAATCGGTGCCCGCCGAACGAGCGGGCGTGGTGTCGGGCCTGCTCAGCTCATGCCGGCAGGCAGGCGGCGCGCTCGGCGTCACCCTCTTCGGCCTGCTGATCTCGACCACCGGTTTCGGCCTGTCGACCGGCCTGCGACTCTCGGCGGCGGCGGCCGGCGGGCTGTTGGTCACGGCAGCCACGGCCTCGTTCCTGTGGATCAGGGAGGCCGCCCCGGCGTCGGACGGATCGTCAGATCACTGATGTCCGGGGCTGTGCCGACGCCGAAGGCTGGGCCTGCGCCACCGAGCGGATCCGCCCCGGCACGCTCGTGACCTCGGTCACGCCTTGTTCACCCATCGCACGCCGATCCGCCGCTGCCCTCGCTCCTCGGATGCCCGAGCGGTCCGCAGAAATCGCTCACCGCCGCGACGTGGCTTCAGTGGTTCCCCGCTTGAAGACGGAGGACTACCAGTTCGGTCGCCCCGGCCTCCGGCTGGTGCTTGGCTTCAGTCAACGCCAAGCAGCGCCCCGTCTCCTGCCAGCGGCTTGAGGTCGCTCAACCAACGCGCATCGGGGTCGTAGGCCGCGAAGAAGGGCCGACCGACCAACTCCGGGTCACGGGCCTGTACGTAGTGCAGGACGAAGGCGCGCTGGCCGCCAACCTCGGTGACCCCGTCCACCTGGACCTTGCCCGGGGTGGCTGACATGATCGGCCCGCGCACCGTTCGGGCCAGGCCGGAGACCTGGGCGTAAGCATCGCGGAAGATCTCGTACGCGCGCGCCAGAGGAACCGCGAAGTAGTCCTGGGGCCCGGTGTCGCGCTCGACGAACATGTAGTAGGGGACAGCACCGAGGGCGACCAGCTTCCGCCACAGGTCGGCCCAGTCCCGCACCTTGTCGTTGACTCCTCGGATCACCGGCGCTTGGCAGCGCACGACTGCTCCGGTCGCCTGCACCCGCCGCAGCGCATGTTCCGCAGCCGCCGTACCCAACTCCTGCGGATGCGAGTAGTGGCCCATCAGCGCAAGATTTCGACCGCTGTGCACCACTCGCTCGAACAGACGCAACAAGTCGTCGGCGTCGGGGTCGGTGAGCACCCGGTGCGGCCAGTAAGACAGCGCCTTGGTGCCGATCCGCACCGATTCCAGGTGGGGGATGTCCAGCAGCGGCTCGACGTACCGTGCCAGCACCGCACTGCTCATAATCAGGGGGTCGCCGCCGGTGATGAGCACGCTGGTGACCTCGGGATGCGCGAGTACGTACTCGCGGAGCGCCGTCGCGTCACCACTCGCCATCCGCATGTCGGGCTCACCGACGAACTGCGGCCAACGGAAGCAGTAGGTGCAGTACGCGTGACAGGTCTGGCCTTGACGCGGAAAGAACAGCACCGTCTCCGGATACTTGTGTTGCATGCCGTCAACCGGGAGACCGTCCAACAGAGGGGTGTTCAACTCCCGTTGCCCGCTGGGGTGCGGGTTCAACCGCATCCGGATCTCGCGCACCGCCGCCCGCAGGGGCGCAGGCGGAGCGCCCTGCGCGAGTAGCGCTACGATGCGGTCGACATCGGCCTTCGGCAACATGTCGGACTGTGGAAAGACGAGTCGGTAGATCGGGTCGTCGGGCGCCGCGTCCCAGTTGATCAGCTCGTCGACCACGTAGGAATTGGTTCGGAACGGCAGCACCTCGGCGACAGCGCGTGCTCGCAGACGATCCTGCTCACCGAGGCCGACGCGTGACAGCAGCGTGTCGAGATGGGGCAGAGCGAGAGCGCGGAAAACCGGCCGCCGATCACTGCTCTCCGCTGTCACTCCCGACCTCCGTGGCGCCAGGCGACGGCAGGTCATCCGACGCCACGTCAATGATGCCATGGTGCAACGGCCTCAGGCGCACGAACACATCGGCGTCCGTGCCGTACTTCTCCGAGTAGGCGGTCGAGAGCCGACGAAGCAGTCCTTCCTCGGACTCCTCGATCATTTCCAGCTCGAACACCTGGTCTGCTCGTCCGTCCAACCGCACCCGCACCGGGCGGTCACGCCGCCTGGCAAGCTCCACCACCACGCGCTGGTCGCAGACGTACAGGCCACCATCCTGCCGGATGTATTCCAACCGCATCGGCTCCCCGGCCACCTGACCGTCATACTCTTCGAGCACCTGCACGTGCAGCGTCAGCAGCTCGTTGGCGGAACGGCCACTGCTCCACAGTTCGGCGAAGCGCTCGGAGACGAAGGAACCCAGCGGCGTGGTGACGCGAACCTCCAACTGCTGCCCCTCACCTGAGATCCGGTCCACGGGGTAGAAGCTCACCATCATGCGTTCGCCGGCGCGGTACAGCTGAATGGACGGCGCTGACGCGTAAACACGCACTTGCAGCTGCCCCCTTCGCTCGCGCGGCAGTTGTGCCTCCAGGTGCCTCAGGTCACGCAGGTTCCGCATGACCTCATGGCGGACATCGGCGCTGAGTTCGTGGGAGCGCTGCTGGGCCGCCAGGGTGTCCGGGTCCAGCAGCATGATGCGAACGGTGGCCCCCCGGCTGACCGCACTGCGGGCGGCCTCGGCGAAGCGTTCGGAGGCCCGCCCGGAGAACAGGTAGGAGAAGGTGTCGAGCACCTCCACGATGTCGCTGCTCTGAGCGACCTTCTCACAGAAGGAGGGATAGTCGAGGCGGAGGTGCTCACGGACCCGTTCCTCCTCCAGCCTAGTGAGGAACGGCTGGATGATCAGAAGGGTGATCATCGTGGTGAGGATTTCCGGTGCCAGGTTGACCAGCAGGTTCTGCCGGAAATCCGGCAGGCCGCGAGCGAACCAGAGGCACAGCCCCACGCACACGGCGAGCACCACACATAACAGGAGTACTCGACGGCGAACACTGCCATCCCCGAACACTCGACCCCCCCAAAAAAAACGAGTCAGCCTGCCGCCTGGGATCCACCCCCGTGGATCGGGCACGCCTGTACGAATCGAGGTACCCGCGCAGTCGTAGGGTCATGCCGCCGGGCTCAGGGCCGGCGGCATGACAGCAGCATCGGGAGCGGAGGCGGCGTCACCGCGAGTTGCCGGAACTCTCACTCTCCGGTGTGGACGCGTAGGGTCGGGGAGTATGCGTCTGGGCGAGATCGCTGACTTGCTGGACAAGATCGACCAACAGCCGGACCTAGTGGCCAAGTGGGCTGAGTTCCGCAGCGGTACGGCGCTCGATGGAACAGAATTTGTGGTTACCCAGGGCCATACCGACTGAGTATCACCATCTGTCCACCGCCGGCCTCTCGGTCAGTGGTGGACAGATTTTTTATCACTGAAAGACTGTCAGGAGTCTCCAGGTGCAGGCCAGTGCTTGGGCGGGCTTGCCGTAGGGTCCACGATTCGAAGTCGACTCTGGTGCGAGGGGTCGATCGACGTCAGCGAGATCAGCAGTTGGCTTGCTGCCTGCTCCAGCTCCCTCAGCGCGTGTGGAAGTCCGGCGCACACCGTGGCTACTGCAGTGCCCAGCCCCACGAGGCCGCCGTGCTTGTGATTGTGTCGGTACTCGACTCGGTGCAGCCCTGATGCGGCAATCGCGGCGACCTCCAGCGGGCGAGCCATCTGCTTGGTGTCATTGGTGATGACAACCTGGAAGCCGGCTGCGGCGGCTCGTGCATACAAGTCGGTGTCTTTGGTGCCGGCCCAACCGTCGATTTCAGCGACGTGATGGAGTTCGTGCTGTTTCAGGAGCAATCGAGCCATGTAAGCCAGCGGCACGGGGACGTTCTCGTCGAGCAGGATTTTCAAGAGGCAGCCTGCCGGAATCCTTCATCCGAGTAACTGTCCACGTAGGCGGTGAAGTCAGCAGCATCGCGGGCAGCTGCCGCGGTGACGCCAGGGTAGAAGTCCCTGATCGACTCCGGTGGGACGCCGTCCTGCAGCAGGGCGGCGACCTCCGCAGCAGGGATACGCGTTCCCTCGATCACGGGCTCGCCGCCACGAACCAGCGGATCCACCGACAGATGCTCGCGGGGGTGCAGGAGGTTCGGGATCTGGCGGCCATTGCGATAGAACGGCGCCAGCACGTCGACCATCTCGTGGATGACCAGGTTGCCGCGTTTCTGTACCAGGTCCACAGCGTGATCCGGCGCAGCAAGGTAGATGGTGTCGGCGCTGGCCACTAGCCGGTAGCGCGACAGGTGCTCGTGTTCGTTGAGATCGTCGCGCAAGGTGTCCAGCGCACGCCGGATCTTCTGGAGCGAGGTGTCCTGGCGCCAATGGACACACGCGCGGAGGGCCACGACGTCTCGGAAGGAGTAGAGGATCGGTCGAGAAGCCGATAGCTCCGGGACCAGCACGGCTCCGCGCACAGCTGTGGACCTGCGCCAGTGTGACAACTGGCGCAGAGTGGCGCCGGACAGCGCGGCAGCAAGCTTCGGCTCATACGACAATGCGGCACCTCCCTAGCTCATACGTCAGTCGATCGAACCGTACTTCATGGTCCCGCAGGGGTGGCCTGGCCGCCACGATTTCACCCGGTTCAGCGACTTGCTGCAGATCAGATCGCTGGTGCGGCGCCGCGTAGGGGCGGTGCCATGCGTCTGATGCACGGTGATCCTCCCCATCCACCAGTGGAACGAGGGTCAGAAGATCTGGCGGCGGGCCGAAGACCTCAGGTTCCATGACGCGTACACCTATGACCACCTGTCCTAGGGCCTGTCGTCAAACCCCCGTCTGCGGCGCGACGCCTGGCATGCTCCCCCAGCCTTCGGCCGGGGGTGCCCCCATTCGCCGCACCGGGCGAAAGCCCAAGTACGTCCAGTACGAGGACTTCCGCCCGGCACGCCGAGAGCACGCACCGTGGGGGCACCTCCCGGCCGAAGGC
>NZ_BAAANT010000050.1:0-42225 GCF_039529945.1 Kitasatospora kazusensis
CAAAACGCTCGGCTGGAGAACTCCAGCCGAGCGCCTGCGTGATCTACTGACGACCACATAGATCATCAGGTGTTGCGAGGACCCCAAGAATCCGCCGAGCGGTGCGGCCGTCGACGTGCCGGACGGCCTCGGCGAAGACGGCGGTGATCTCCTCGCCGTGCGCGGCACGGTACTTGGCCGGGTAGAGGCCCTTCAGGGGAAGCCGTTGCAGCAGCGCGGGAGCCGAGAGGTGCGAGTCGGTCATGCCGTCCCCCTGATCGTCTGGAACTTCGGCTGGAGGCCGCCGAGGGCGAGCCGGCGCTCGGCCTCGGCCAGGCCGGCGCGCAGCCGCTGCGTCTCCTCGGTCAGCGTCTGCCGGCCCTGCTCGGTCAGCGCGAAGCTGCGGCGCAGCCGTCCGGCCACGACCTCCTCGTGGTCGATCCGGACGAGCCCCTGCTGGAGCAGGCGGTCCAGCGCGGTGTAGAGGGTGCCGGTGAGCATCTTCGTCCGGCCATCGGTGATCACCAGGACCTCCTGGACGATCGCGTACCCGTGCCGGGGCGCGTCGGCCAGTGCGGTGAGCACGAGCCGTGTCGGTTCCTGCAGTTGACGGTCTGCCATAGCGTGACCATAGATCAATGGTTTAGATATGTCGATGGTTTAGCTATTGAGGTGGCGAAGACTCCGCATCTGGCGATGAACGGGATGAGAAGGAGGGGCCCTGCGCCGGTACGCCGCCCACCCGAATGATGGGCCTGGAGGTCCGCCCGTGCGGCTGGGGCGCAGCGGGTGCAGACGGCCGGCCGGTGCTCGAACTCCGATGGCACCGGCTCGCGTTCGTCAAAATCCGACGGCATGCACTCAAGATCTGCCGGAACAGGACAGCGATCGTGCTCGCTCACTGATCGTGTCGGTTCGCGGACGGTGCGTGTGCTACGTTCCGTGAACCACCGATCCATGGTTGACCCCGGCGGTGCTACCAACACCCCGGGGCCCGGCAACAGGAGCAAGACCTCCCGATGCGTGTTCATCGTAGCGCCCAGGCGCGCAGTTTCACGGTACTGCCCAACGTCCTCCTGCAGCAGCGGCGGCTGACCTACACTGCCCGCGGCCTGCTGACCGACCTCCTCTCGCGCCCCGACGGCTGGCGCGAGGACGGCCGGACGATGGCCGACTCCAGCCCGCAGGGGCGCGGGGCGATCCGCCGGGCGCTCAAGGAGCTGACCGAGGCCGGGTACTACCGGGTCGTGAAGGTCCGGATGCCCGACGGGACGATCCGCAGCGAGTCCCACGTCTTCGACACCCCGCAGCCGGAACAGCCGGGTGTTCCCCGCCCGGTCCCCGGTGGGGGAGGAGCCCGCACCGCTGACGCCCCTGTTGTAAAGGACCCGGGGAAAGAACCCTCCCTCCCCGCCGAGCCGTCGGCCGACGCCGGGCCGGGCGGACGGGAAGGGGACCACGACATCGGCCGGGAGCCTCCGGCGCTGCCGGACGAGCGGGCCCGGACGGCGGTGCTGACCCTGCTCCGGGTGCTCCGGCCCGAGCCCCGCCTACGCCTGGGCGAGGCCGAGGCGCTGGAACTGGCGCCCCTGGTCGCCCAGTGGCTGGAGCGCGGCAGCACCCCGGCCGACCTCGCCCGGGCGCTGCTGCCCGGCCTGCCCGGCACCGTGCACTCCCCGGTCGGCGTGCTCCGCAACCGCCTGAAGCGCAAGCTGCCGCCCGCTCACGCCCCCGCGCCGCCCGCCGCCGCACCCCGGTACGCGGAGTGCGCCGAGTGCCACGACCCGGTACCGCACCCGGGCATCTGCCGGGCCTGCGCGGGCCTCGCCACGCGGACGGTCGCGGTCGGCGGCGGCGCGGCGGCGACCCCGACCGGTGCCGCCCGCGCCCGGGTGGCCCTCCGCGCCGCCAGAGCCACCCTGAGCCCCGGCGGCCTGGCCGCCGTCCGGTAGCCGGATTACCCCTTGCGCCGACTCGGCGAGAGCAGTTTGCGCGGCCGTTGCGCTCCCCGTTGGTGCGGCGGGCATACTGAGCGCAGTCAGGTGAGGGGGAGAGCATGAGCGGCTTACGGCTGTTGGTGACAGGTGACGATTCCGTCGATGCCATCGACGAACTTGCGGATCTCGCGGACTGGTTGCGGCACGAGCCCGAGCTTCGGGGGCTGGTCGCCTTCGCCGATCCCGAGCCCGGGCCGGGTGAGTTGGGGGCCCTGGCCGATGCCCTGGTCGTCGCCGTGGGCAGCGGAGGGGCGTTGACGGTGCTGGCCGCGTCGCTGCGGGCCTATCTGTCGCAGCCGCGCAAGTCGGATGTCCGGATCGTGGTGCGCGCGCAGGAGCGCACCGTGACCGTGGACGCCAAGCGCGTCAACGACGTCGAGGCGTTGCTCCGCGAGACCCTGCGGCATCTGGGATGAGCGCCCAGCCGCCCCGTGAGACCGAGACCGTCCAGCGTGAGGCGTCTCGGCGTGAGGCCCGGTACGCCCACCAGGTCACCCCGCGCCACGTCTCGCCGGGCGGGGCGCAGGCCCGGGCGGTCGACCACCGGCGGTCCCGGGTCGTGCTGGTCGGCACTCCCGCCTACGACGATCCGCGGCTTGCGGACATCCCGGTGGTCGCCAACAACGTCGCCGGCCTGCACCAGGTGCTCACCGACCCGCAGTTGGGCGGCTTCGACCCCGGCACCTGCTGGTCCGCCCCGGACACCGTCAGTGTCGCCGAGACCGGTGACCTGCTCGCCCGGGCCGCCGCGGAGGCCGAGGACCTGCTGCTCTTCTACTACAGCGGGCACGGGCTGCTCGAACCGCGGCGCCGCGAGCTGTACTTGAGCCTGTCCGCCACCCGGCCCGACCGGCCGCAGTTCACCGCCCTGCCGTTCGCGGCGGTGCGTGACGTCTTCCTGGACAGCCGGGCGGCGGTGCGCGCGGTGATCCTGGACAGCTGCTTCAGCGGGCGGGCGATCGGCGAGACCCTGACCGAGGGCGACAGCGCGATCCTCGGCCAGCTCCAGGTGGCCGGGACGTACACCTTGACCGCCGCGCCGGGGAACCGGACCGCGCTGGCCCTCCCCGGGGAGCAGCACACCGCCTTCACCGAGCGCCTGCTACGGCTGCTGCGCACCGGCAGCGCGCAGGCCGGGGAGTTGCTCAGCCTCGGCGACATCTACCGGCATCTTCAGGTCCAGCTCCAGGCCGAGGGACTGCCGGTGCCGCAGCAGTGCGGCACCGAGACCGCCGATCTGCTGGGCCTGGTCCGGAACCGGCATCCCGGCCGCATCCGCCCTGCGGCGCCGGCCGAGGCCGCACCACCGACGTCCCTTCACCTGGTCCACACCGCGCGGGCGGACGGCTCGCGCTCGACGGACGGCCGGCCGTACTTCCGCATTCACGTCTGTCTCGCGAGCTTCAGGGCAGCCGACCTCGACCGGGTCACCAGGGTCGTCTACCACCTGCACCCGTCCTTCCCCGAGCCGGACCGCACGGTCACCGACCGGGCGACCGAATTCGGCCTGACGGTGCTCGGCTGGGGGGAGTTCAACCTCCGGGCGGATGTCTACCTGGCGGGTCGGCCGACACCCGTCCGGCTTGAGCGCTACCTCAACATCTGACGAACACCTGTCGGCTCAGCGGGCGTCGGCCGGGATGGTGCCGAGCCGGCCGGCCTGGAAGTCCTCCATGGCCTGCTGGAGTTCGCGGTGGCTGTTCATCACGAACGGGCCGTAGTGGGCGACCGGCTCCCGGATCGGCCGGCCGCCGAGGAGGACGACCTCGAAGTTGGCGCTTCGCGAGTCCTGCGCCTCGTCCGCCCGGATGGTGAGGGAGTCGCCGTCGCCGAAGACGACGGACTGTCCCATGTGGAAGGGGCGCCGCTCCGCGCCCGCCGTGCCGCTGCCGGCCAGGCCGTACGCGAGGCCGTTGAAGTCGGCCCGCCAGGGCAGGGTGACCTCGGCGCCGGGGTTGACGGACACGTGGGTCATCGTGATGGGCGTGTGGGTGGCGCCGGGGCCCTGGTGGCCCGCGATGTCACCGGCGATGAGCCGCACCAGCGCGCCGCCGTCCGAGGAGGCGAGCAGCTTCACGTTCGTGCCCCGGATGTCCTGGTACTTCGGCGCGATCATCTTGTCGGCGGCGGGCAGGTTCACCCACAGCTGGAGCCCGTGGAACAGGCCGCCGGACGTGACCAGCGACTCCGGCGGAGTCTCGATGTGCAGCAGGCCGGAGCCGGCCGTCATCCACTGGGTGTCGCCGTCGGTGATGACGCCGCCGCCGCCGTGGGAGTCCTGGTGGATGAAGGTCCCGTCGATGATGTAGGTGACCGTCTCGAAGCCGCGGTGCGGGTGCCAAGGGGTCCCCTTGGGTTATGTCAGTTAGGGGAGTAGTACCATCCGTTTTCATGTCCGCACCACCAGCGATCACCGGCATGGACGTCCATGCGGCTGTCTACGCACGCCAGTCCGACGCGCGTGAGAACGCCAGCGAAGCCTCCACCACGACCCAGCGCGAACTGGGTACGGCGGAGGCCAAGCGTCGTGGCGCCAAGTCGGTCACGTACTACGAGGACCTCGGCATCTCGGCGTTCACCGGGGTCGAGCGGCCGAAGTTCGAGAAGCTGTTGCAGGACTGCCGGGCGGGCCGGATCAACCTGCTGGTCGTCTACTACGTCAGCCGCCTCTCGCGCCTCGACCCGCTGGACGCGATCCCGGTCGTCGTCGAGCTGCTGAACCTCGGCGTGACCATCGTCAGCGTCACCGAGGGAGAGTTCCGCAAGGGCAACCTGGTGGACCTGATCCACATGTTCATGCGGCTGGACCAGGCCCACAACGAGAGCAAGAACAAGAGCGTGGCCGTCCGGGGCGCCAAGGCCACGGCGCTCGAACTGGGCGGGTACATCGGAGGCAAGGCGCCGTACGGCTTCGAGTTGAAGGCCGAGACCAGGCTCACGGCGGACGGTCGGCCGATCGTCATCCAGACCCTCGTACACACGAAGAACGAGCCGGGGGTCATCCGCGACATCTGGGCGACGATCAAGAAGCACAAGGACCAGGTGTACGACCCCAAGCGGCGCCGCCACCCCGGTTCGCTGGGCGGGATCGTCAACAGCATGAACAACGAGGTCATCGTGCCCACGCGCGGCGCGACCTACGGCAAGAAGACGAAGAACAGCGCGTGGGACACCAAGACCGTCAAGCGCATCCTCAGGGACCCCCGGATAGCCGGGTTCGCAGCCGTACCCGTCTACAAGGTCGGCGAGAACGGCAAACCCACGAGCACGGTGGAGAGTTACCGTATCCTCCGCGACCCCGAGACGATGCTCCCGCTCCAGATCTACGAGGCGATCATCCCGCCCGTGGAGTGGTACGAGCTGCAGGAGTGGCTTGACGGACGAGGCCGCGGGAAGGGGCTCTCGCGGGGTGAGTCGCTGCTGTCCGCGATGGAGGTCCTGTACTGCGAGTGCGGATCCGTGAAGACCTCCCACGCCGACAGCGCCAAGGCGGTCAAGCGCTCGTACCGCTGCCGGCGGCGCAAGAGGCTGCCCGGCCAGCACGCCGGAGAGTGCACGGTCAGCCAGGCGGCACTGGACGACCACGTGGCACGCAGCATCTTCGAGCTGCTGAGGGAGGTCGAGCACGACCACGAGGCCCTCGCGGTGCTCGCCGAGGCGACGCGCAGGTTCGGTGTCGCCACCGAGTCCCCGGAGCGTTCGCGGGAACGCGCGACCCTCGTCGCGGAGCGCGCTGATGCGGTGCGGGCACTTGAGGAGCTCTACGACGACCGCAAGGCGGGCGGTTTCCGGGGAGACATCGGTCGGCGGAGGTTCGTCACGGAAGAGGCCGCGCTCCTGCACCTCCTGGAGGCGGCCGAGGCGAGGATCGCCGTACTGGAGGAGGCGGCGACCCCGGTGATCCCCATCGCCGAGTGGCTGCCCGAGGACCCGGCGGACGACCCCATCGGCCCGGGCTCGTGGTGGGACAGCGCCCCCATCGCCGAGCGCAGGAAGTTCGTCAAGCTGTTCGTGGACCGGATCACGGTGTCCAAGGCCCAGGAGCGCGGGGGCCGAGCACCGGTGCACCAGCGGGTGGAGATCGAGTTCGCCAAGCGCCGGGAAGCGGCGGACGACGGCGAGGGACAGCGCGTGCTGTGACGGGTGCCGACATGTGAAGGCGGCCCCGGACAACGGATGTCCGGGGCCGCTTCTGCGACATGTGTCTCTAGCTCCAGGGGCCGAGGACCGTCAGCGTCGGCTTGCGGTACGAGACCTCGACGCCACCGCCCACACTGACCGTGACAAGCTCAAGTGCCAGTTCACAGAGCGCTTCTCCGGCGATACCGGCGAGCTGGGTGCGGGCCGTGACCGCTGCGTCGGCGAGGATTCGAGAGGGCGAACTGAACTCGAACCGTCCGAGGTCGTAGCGCCCCGCCAGTCGGAAGACCACGGTGGTCGCGGGCTGCGGAGCCCGCAGCTTCTTCGCCAGCGCCGCCCGTTCCTCGGAGGACTCGGGGCAGCCACACGGAGCCCCCTGGACCTCTGCCGGGGAGAGGAATAGCACGCCGTCACAGTGGTGGACGAGTCCCTGCGGCCCCCACAGCCGCAGCTCTGTCGTGACGGAGTCCGCGCCGTCGAGGACAACACGAACCGCAGGCGAACCGGTCACTACTCCCTGGGCCCAGTCGTCGGCCGTTGCGCCGCCGAGGAGTTGAGAGATCGCCGCAGCAGTCTCCGGAGTGGTGGTGGAGACCCGCCAGTTGGGCAGCGACTCAGGGCGGTTGTCGATTCGGCGGCCGGTGTGGAAGCGGCCCACGACCGTGTCGTTGGGCGCGCAGACCGTCAGGTCCACCGAGGGGTCACCGTCGGACTCCCGTTCACGCAGCGCTGCGAGCGAGCCGTCGATCACGCGGCTGGAGCGGGGGAAGCTGGTAGTGGCCAGTGCTGGCCGAGTCGCCGCCGCTGGGAACTGAAGGGCCTTCAGATAGGTGGCCGCAGAGCGGGCGTCCGGCTGGGCGGCGCTGAGGGACAGCTGGGGCATGTGGCTCCTCTTGCGGTGGCCGGCGGGCTGCAACCCGGGCCACCGCATGGCGACATCGTGGATGGGCGGTTGGGGGAGGGGGCGGCTCCCGACTGGGAGCGAGAAGGCGGCGATCGGACGTCAGCGTCGAGACAGCGGGAGCCGGGCTGGGCGCGGGCTGTCGCGGCGGCACGGCGGAGAAGCTGCGTCGGCGTTCAGCGCAGGTGACCTGCGGGGCGCGGATGGGCAGCTGGGGACAGACCCGTCAGATGGGTCTGGGGGAGGCGCTGGGGGTGGTCGCGGTGGTGACCGTGACGAGCCGCGCAGTGGTGGCCTGGCAGGAGCCGAGGGCTGCGGCTGCGTGTTGCTGAGGCGGCATGCGGATCCCTCCTCGGTGGCTGGCGGGCTGCAACCCTGCACCGTGGTTGACGTCGTGGATGGGCGTTGCGCGGTTGGCGGCCGCGTGGGGTGTGACGTTAGCTCTGGATCCCGGCCGCGCCAAATGGCTGGTCGGGCTCGTGAGCACGGTAGGAGCGGCCCGGCCGTTTTCCGAAAACGCTCTCGTGCGGTCCTGGCGAACGGTCGACAGCGGCCTGGGCGACGGAGCCGGCCGGGCTACTCGTCGGTGTGGACCGGCTCGGACGGCATCTTGCCGCCCCGCAGGAACTCCTGCACCAGGGGCGTGGGCGCGTATCTGCGGTACTCGAAGGAGAGGCCGATCGCGATCTTCCCGCGCAGTCGTTTGCGGTTGTGGGGGAAGTCCTGGCAGTACTTCTCGGCGGCCGCCAAAGCCTTGGTCGTGAACTCGGCGCCCTGCGCGGCCAGTCGGTAGCCCTGGACCACGTGGTCGGCGAGTTCCTGCATGATCTTCTCTTCGGGAGAGGTCGGCGGGCCGAGGAGGTCCTCCAGGGGCAGGTCGAAGACCTTGGCGAAGCCGATCGCCTCGTTGAGGTTGATCCGTCGGCGCGGCTCGCCGCTCTCGATGCGCCAGACCGAGGACTGGTTGATCGGGTAGCCGGCCTCAGTCATGCGCTTGGCCAGCTCGCCGGTGCTCCAGCCGCGGCGCTCGCGCTCCATTCGGACGCGCTCGGCCGCGTTCTCCTCGCTCATGCCAGCTGGGGCCTCCGGGCCTGCAGGCTCGCTTCCCGGCAACTCCTCATCCGGCCCGCCAGTCGTGCCGTCCGTGGGCTCGTCCGTCCCCGGCATCAATTCACCTCGCATCCGATCCTGAGGCGACTTGCATAACGGCCGCCAGGATGCCATAGTGATGCACGGTGAAGCGCATGTCAAGCCAAACCGCATCGCGGTGCGATGCTGCGCTCGCCCCGAAAGACCGAAGGCCCCCGGTGCTATCAACACCGAGGGCCCGAAAGGTCCCAAAACCGCCCATCCACGACGATCGACCACGGTGCAGGGTTGCAGCCCATGCGCGCACCGAGGAAGGACCAACGTGCTCCAGCGTACGGCGTCGCCCCTGTGCGGCGCACCTGCCTCGCAGACCTCCTCCCTGAAGGCGGGGTGGTGAGGCCATGGCGCGCATCCGCACCATCAAGCCCGAGTACCCCGTCTCGGAAGACCTCGCCTCGGTCTCCCTGACCGCCGAGCGCACGTTCGTCTGCCTGCTCACCCAGGCCGACGACGAGGGGCGCCAGCGCGACAACGCGGCCGTCCTCAACGGCGCGCTGTGGTCGCTGCGGCCCGAGCACACCGCGCTCGACACCGAGGACGAGCTTCGCCAGCTCGCCGAGACCGGCCTGATCTGCCGCTACACCGGCTGCGACGGCCGCCAGTACCTGCACGTCACCAAGTGGCACGAGCACCAGAAGATCTCCCACCCCACCCCCTCGCGCCTGCCCTCCTGCTCCGTCCACGAGCCCGCAGGCTGGTGCGGCAAGTGCAAGGCCAAGGGCCGGGGCTGCGTGCGTCCGGCTCCGGAGAACTTCCGGAGCCTTCCGGAACCGCTCGCGACCCTCGCGGAGACCGTCCCCGCCCAACGGCCCTGCTCGGCCGGCGCCGAGCCCGTCCCCGCAGTAGCCCTGCCGGTGCCCAATGCGGCAGCTCCGAGCGAAAGCGCAGGTCAGGCGGCTTCTCCGGAGTCTCTCCGGAGGGCTCCGGAGAACGTCGTGCCTGGACCATGGACCTTGGACCATGGATCTACCCCTGAAGGGGGCGGCGGCGCCGCGCCCACCCCGGCACCCTCGTCGGCAGCGCCTGACCGGGACGGCCCGGTCTTGGTCGCCGCGCCCACCGGCAAGCCGTCGGTGAACGCGGGCGACCTGCTGGCCGAGTACGTCGCCGGCTGCCCGAAGCCGGTACCGGCCAACGTGCGGGGGCACCTCGGCAAGGTCATCAAGGACCTGCTCGACGGCGGCACCAGCGACGACGACATCCGCGCCGGGCTGCGGCTGTACGCGGCGAAGCCGATGAGCCCGAGCGTGCTGCCGAGCATGGTCCACGAGGCGATCAACGCCCAGCCCGCCGCGCCCTCCCGCGCCGGGCAGAGCGCTGCCCGCGCGCCGTACCGGCCCTTCGCCAACCCGGCCGACGCCCGCGACTACTACGAGGGGGACCTGTGATGACCAGCCTGCCCAACCCCCGCCGCACGGACGAGCGTCGCGACCCGCAGCCGGCCTCCGGCGCCGTCCTGCGCCTGGAGCGGATGCTGGCCGCAAAGGGCATCGACCCCGACCGGCCGCTGCCCGACACCGACCAGCCCTCCACCGCGCTGGAGCTCGCCGACCGCCGCATCCCCCCGCGCTACCGCCTCGCCGAAGCCGACCACCCGGAGGTCACGACCTGGGTCCAGCAGGTCACCCTGGCCTGCCGACCCGGCCCCGGCAGCACCCTGGGCATCGCCCAGGGGCCCTCGCTCCTGATCGCCGGACCCACCGGCTCGGGCAAGACCCACCAGGCGTACGGAGCGATCCGCAGCCTGCTGAAGGCCGGTGTGCGTCTGCGCTGGACCAAGCTCACCGCCACGGAGCTGTACGCCTCCCAGCGGCCCCGCCAGGGCGCGGACACCGAGCGGGAGATGCGCGATCTGATGGCGAGCCCGCTGCTGGTCCTCGACGACCTCGGCGCCGCCAAGGCGTCCGAGTGGACCGAGGAGCTCACCCTGCGGCTGGTCGACCACCGCTACGAGCACCTGCTCCCGACGATCTTCACCACCAACCTGGCGCCCGGCGATATCAAGAACGCCCTCGGCGACCGCACCGCCTCCCGCCTCGCCGAGATGTGCGAGCGCGCGATCCTCACCGGCACCGACCGCCGCAGGCTACGCGCCGCCTGACCGGTGCCGGTGCCCGGTACGCCCCGGCCGGTGCGCCGGTGCCCGGTGCGCCGGCCTCCCCGAACTTCACCCCACCACCGCCTCGCCGCTTCGCCACGCCCGCCTGCGGCGAGGCCACCCCTGGAGCACCACCCTTGACCACCATCGCGATACCCCCTGCCCACACGCCGACCGTCCGGGCCACCGCCTGGGACCGCCTCGCCGTCGCCCTGCTCGGCGTCCTCGGCTTCGTCCTGTCCTACGACGCCCTGCGGCAGATGGCCGGCGCGACCCACGTCCGCGGCCCGCTCACCTACCTGTTCCCGATCATCATCGACGGCTTCATCGCCTACGGCGTCCGAGCCCTGCTCGTCCTGCGCGAGGCCCGATGGCCCGCCCGCGCCTACGCCTGGACGCTCTTCGCCGGAGCGACCGCCACCAGCGTCTGGGCCAACGCCCTGCACGCCGTCCGCCTCAACCAACTGCCCACCACCAGCAGCGGGCTGAAGCTCACCGACACCGTCGTCGGCGTCCTGTCCACCCTCGCCCCGCTCGCCCTCGGCGGCGCCGTCCACCTCTACATCCTCATCGCCCGCCACGGCCACGACACGGCGACCGCTTCCGCCGAGCAGAACACCGTTCCACGCACCGAAACTTCTGCCGACCCGGTGACCGCCGACCCCGAGCCGGAGTTCCGGCTGGAGCGGGTGGAGGACCGCAGTGACGAGAACGCGCTCCTGACGCTCATGTCCGCCGCCGGACTTCTGCCCGCAGAGTGGCGCGACGCGCTGCCCGATCCCGAACCGGCGGAGGTCGACGACCAACCGGTCAATGAACCGGACCCCCAGGCCGAAGTCTCCGGAAGTGCTGGTGGGGCGGAGAACAAGCCGATCGGACGTCCGCCGGGTGCGCCGATGGAGCGGCTGCTGGAGGTGGGCCGCGCGGCGGTCGCCGCTGAGGGCCGTCTCACCCGCGCGATCGTCGAACAGGCCGTGCGCGACGCCGGCCTTCCGCTCGGCAGCACCCGCCTCACCGAGCTGATGCGAAAGCTCCGCGAGGAGCACGCCGACGAACAGAACCCTCCGCGCCCCGAGGCCGACTGACCAGCCCCGGTGTCCGGCTGACCAGCCCGGTCGGTCAGCCGGACACCGACTTCTGCCGACCCCCGCCGCACTCGGCAGAAGGCCAGCGCCGCCCGGTCAGTGCGCCCGGCCGGATTCGACTCGCAGCGCGGGCACAGTCCGATGCGGCGGTCGCTCCCGGGAAGGCCGCGTGGGACCTGTCGCCCATACCTGCGAATTCCGGCACGGCCAAACCGGCAACCACCCGGACACTGCCCACCACACACCCACCAGCCCGAATCGCCAGCCGCCACCGAGGAACAAATGCGCGTGAACACCGTCCGCCGAACCCTGAACAGCCTGCTCGGGAAGCCTGTAAGCTCCCAGGACCGCACTGGAGTTGACCACCTCCACGGCAACAGCGGAGCAAGCGAGTGCGTCCGGCCCCCTTATCGGGGCCCGGACGCGGACACCCACGCCCAGGAGGGCGCGGGCGAGGTGGTGTTGCCGAGCGCGAGGGCGCGCACGGCAACACCGCAGGAGCACCGCGAGGGCGCGGCACTCCAGGAGAAGCCCACCAACCTCGTCCCCGTGTCCGACGCTGACGAGCTGCCGCCCGCCGCACCCATCGCCCGAACCGATCGTGTCGACGCGCGCCGTAAGCCCAAGCGTCGCCGCCGTGACGACGAGAACCCGAAGCACACCAAGGTCTCCCTCCGTGTCACCCCCGAAGAGAAAGTCGAGATCGAGAGCCGGGCGAAGGCCGCGAAACTGTCCGTCGCGCACTACCTCGCCCGCAAGGTCTTCTCCGAAGACAGCGTCAGCCTCGGCGGGCGGGACGCGAGCCTGGATGCGGCCGTCGACGAACTCCGGGCGACCCGTCGCCAGCACGCCGGCGCGATGAACAACCTCAACCAGCTCACCCACGCCTACCACTCGGGCGCCGACGTCCGGCCCGCCGCGATCCAGGACGCCGCCACCGCCGTCCGAGACGCCTTCGAGGCGGGACTGCGGGCCGTCGCCGGAGTCGACGCCGCCGCGATGGGGCTGGCGAAGGTGAAGCGCGGTTGATCAGCAAGGCCGTCCACGGCAACAACACCCTCGGCGCGCTCCGCTACCTGTTCGGCCCCGGCAAGGCGAACGAGCACACCGACCCGCACGTCGTCGCCTCCTGGGACGGCTTCGCCCCCGACCCCGGCCGCCACCAGTCCGCCACCCTCGAGCAGCTCAGGGACGCCCTCGATCTCCACGTCGTCCAGTACGGAAGGAAGATCAACAACCACGTCTACCACCGCATGATCCGAGCCGACCCAAGCGACCGCATCCTCAGTGACGACGACTGGGCCGCCATCGCTCGCCGGGTCATGGCCGCCGCCGGCATCGCGCCGGACGGCGACGAAGACGCCTGCCGCTGGGTGGCCGTGCGCCACGCCGACGACCATGTCCACATCCTCGCCACCGTAGTGCGGGCCGACCTCACGCAGGCCCGCCTGCGCGGCGACCAGTACCGCGTCGAAGCCGAACTCACAGAGATCGAACGCGAGTACAAGCTCAAGGACCTCTCCGACACCCGCACCCGCGAGTACCGGGATGCGATCCCCAAGCGCGCCAAGGGCAAGGAGTTGCACAAGGCTCAGCGCCTCGGCCGGGAGGGCACCGACCGCGACCGCCTGCGAACCGCCGTACGCCAGGCCCTGGCCGGGGCCGCGGACGAGGAGGAGTTCACCGCCCGGCTTGCCGCGAAGGGCGTGCTCCTCGGCGTGCGCCGCGCGCCCTCCGGCGACGTGACCGGCTACAAGTTCGCCCTCCCCACCGGCGGCGAGAGCGGACCGATCTGGTTCTCCGGCAGCAAGCTCGCCTCCGACCTCACCCAGCCGAAGATCCAGGCACGCTTCGCCCTCGGCGTCGACGACCCCGCCTTCCCCACGCCCGACCCCCGCACCTGGCCCGCTGACGGCCGCCACCGGGCCAGCACCACCATCGAACACGCCTACCCGGCCTTCGACGACGACCCGGACGCCGCCCGCGCGGAGGCTGTGATCCGAGGTGGCCTCGAAGTCCTCGACACGCTCGCTGCCACCAGCCCGACCCTCAGCAGGAAGGAACTCCACCAGGCAGCACGGGCCCTGGAGTACACCCGCATCGCCAACACCCGTGCAGCCGGCGCCGACCTGCGTGCGATGCGCTCCGCCGCCCGCGAACTCCTCCACGCCGGACCCGCCACCGGCCGGGGCGAGGACGGCACGGCCGCCGCCACGATCCTGACCAGCCTCGTCCTGCTCGCCATCGTGATCGCCAAGTGGCACGCCGCCCAAGGCCACCGCCACCAGGCCGACGCCGCCCGCACGGCGGCCGACCACCTCCGAGCCGCCTACACCCGCCACGCGGCCAAGCCGATCGCCCACCTCACCCTCGAAGGCCGGCTCCTCCCGAAGCCCGACCACGACCGGCAGGCCGACGCCGTCCGCCGCACCCTGCCCGCCGACCAGGCCACCCGCCTCCTCGCCGAGGAGAACTGGGCAGCCCTGGCCGCCACCCTCGCCCAGGCCGAAGCCGCCGGCCACAACCCGACCACCCTGCTCGCCAACGCCGCCGGGCGCCGCGAACTCGCCACCGCCGACTCACCCGCCGCCGTCCTCACCTGGCGCATCCGCCGCGACGCCAACCTCCCCACCCCCGCACCGGCCGCAACCCCCGACGAACTGCGCACCAGGGCAGCCCGCGCCCGCACCACCAGCCGCACCACCAGCACACCGGCTGCCCCGGTCATCACACCGCCGGCGCCGGTCGCGCCCGACCAGGTGCGCCGAACGCGCTGACCAACCCAGGTGGGCGGGAACGGAGCCCCCGCACCCGCCCACCAGCCCCCCACCCACCAATCCCGCCCAGCACGGACGCCACCCGTCAGCCGCCGCCGAAGGCAGGACCCAGCCAACGAAGCAGACCGCCGGGATTTCCCGAGGAAACCCGGCGGCCGCAGCGCCACAACTACCCTGCAGCAAGGTGACGGTGTCGATTCGATGTCCTTCTCGCTGGGAGGGATCCATTCCGGCGGCGCACGTCGTATGGTCCCTTGCTGCCCCGCTGCCGACCCGAAGGGACCGCATGACCGACTACGACCACGACTTCTACAACCCGGCCCCCGAACCCGCGCGTGCCGTCATCCGCGCCGTCCCGCACCCCGCCGAGCTCAACCCGCGCGGCATCACCATCACCTGCACCGGCTGCGGTGCCCGCCGCGACTGGCTCCTCCTCGCCGTCCACGACCAGATCTTCGTCCGCTGCCGCTGCGCCGCAGAATGGCGTGAGCCCGACCTCACCCGGGCCGACTTCGACCGGCACTACGTCGAACCCGAGCACGAGTGGGACGACTTCGACACCGCCATGAGAGCCCTCGCCTTCGACGGCCTCCTCGCCGGAACGACCTGGAACCTGGACTGAGGTCCACGCCGCACCCGCCGCTGTTCACCTCCGACGCTTGCCGCGTCACGCCCGGACGAGCGAGGACAGCGGGGCACACGGGCGGCGCTTCGGCTACCGGCGGAGGTCGACCTGGATGACAGCGTGGCGGCCGTTGGTGCGCCACGGCGTCCCGGCGCTGTCGAGCTGAGCGACGACGGCAGCGTCCACGCCGACGATCACGTCCGATTTCAGCGTCCGCAGAGCCGTGACCGCTGAGGGGAAGTGGCTGGCCACCTCGGTGAACGCAGTGGTGGGCGGCCACAGCTGATCGCCCACCAGCCGCCGGTAGTTGAGGTCGCCCTTGAGGATCGTCATCGCAGCGCCGGTGAACTCGGACCGGAGGTCGGCGGGCATGTCGTGGAACGGCAGCGGCGCGCAGAAGAACGGGTGCGTGCGGACCACGAGCGCGCCGCTGTTCATCGCTCGCCAAAGCCGTTCGCCGATCGTCCCGGCAGCCGCTGTGGTCGCGGTGCGCAGGCGCTCGACGGTGGCGAGGACGTCGGCCATCGTCGCATCCGACACGTAGTACGGCTGCGGCTTCACGTACACGACGACCTGTGCCGCAAGGCCGGAAGCCAAGAGGTGGTCGACCAGCACCAGGTCCGGCAGGAGTTCCCGGCCGGCGTTGTCTGCGATGATGCCGACGCGCCCGCCCTGAGCCCGCTCCAGCTCGGCCCAGAGCGACTCGCTGTCGTCGGCCACCAGGTCGGACGCGATCGACCCTCCGGCCTCCGCCGTGATCTGGAAGCTCAGGTCGGCCCGGTTGCCCCAGAGCGCTGATGAGAGCAGCGCGGCGGCTCGCTTGTCGGTGAATTCCGAGGGCAGGTCGCCGAGGGCCACCAGCTCGGCGTCGACGGCCGGGCCCGCGAGTTCGGCGTCCTTGAACGGTGCGAACGGGTCGATGCCCTGCCAAGTCCCGGGCCGGAAGTAGCCGGTGGCTTCGAGCAGCCTGCGGTAGAAGTAGCTCTCGGCCCACAGGAACGGCGCCTCACCCCACGGCCGCCCGTTCACGCCCTCGCCGCCCCACTCAAGCCACTGCTGGCGGTCGTGGGCGCTGGTGCTGAGCGGCTGCAGCACACCGTCAATGCTCTCGGCGAGGAGCTCCTCGATCGCGGCTCGCTCGCTCGGCCCGTACGGCAGTGCATCGAGTACCTGCTGGACGAGCTTCGGGTGCCGCTCGTGGAAGACACCCCAGGCGAAGGATCCGGGGACATCGCTGCGGATCACGGGTGCAGTCATCATGGTCGGGCTCGTCCCTCTCATCGACATCTCAGCTGACAGTTGTCCAGCCCCACGGCCGTGGACCGCTCTGCCCTTGCAGGCAGGAGAGACGGTAGTGGGCTTCTGCCCGGTGTCGGGTTGGATCGGCTGCCGCGTGCTGGAGAGCGAAGCAGGTGACCCGGAGCTCGCGGATGCTCCGCAGCACTGGGTAGCCGGCCCAGGTCATCACGTTGGCTCCGTACGCCTCGCAGAAGTTGGCGTACTCACTGTCCGAAACCGAGCCGAAGCTGCCGTAGCCGACGGCGGTGGCGGTGAGGTCCCACTCGGGAGGCCCCAGGGAGGTCCGCTCGAAGTCGAGTAGGTACGTGGCGGTGGGGGTGACCGCTACGTTGCCGCGCCAGGCGTCGCCGTGGATGACGCTCGTCAGCAGGCTCGGCCGGAGGCCCTGCCACGCCGTTTCGAGTTCGGCCAAGCGGTTGCGCAGCCACTGTCGCTGGTCGTCGTCGAGGGTTGCGGCGGCGTCGATCCGAGCGGCCAGCCGGACGAATGGGTCGAGGCGGCCCAAAGGGAAGGTGGGAATGGGGAGTTCGTGGAGGCGCCGGAGGAGCGGCGCGATGTCGGCGGCTGCCCCTGGCTGGTGCAGGGGGAGCTCGTGCCAGAAGGTCACCGGGTTGCCGTCCACATTGAGCGGCTCCGGCAGGTGCGCGAGCGGGCGCACCGCGGGCACCCCGCAGTCGTACAGCCAGCGGGCGACAGCCAGTTCGCGGCTTGCGGCAGCGGCTTGGCCAGGGCGGCTGATACGGGCCACGATCCCGTGCGGCAGCCGCCACAGCGCGTTCTCCCCGATCCGGATCGGTTCGGCGCCGACTGCGGACAGGCCGATTTCCGCGCATGCCTTGAGTAGCAGGGCGCGGGAGTTTTCGAGGCTGCTCACACCGCCACCGTAGCGGCGATCTGTTCGCGCAGATCCCGGACGTCGGGGAGGCTGCGATGACGGTGGGCGACGCGGGCGAGCTCGGCCAGCTCGTAGTTGGCCCGGAGCGACCGGAGGTCGCTGACCTCGGATAGCGCGGTGCGGCCCTCGGCCAAGGCCTGGTCGGGGTCGCTGGCCGCCATCTGGAGGGTGGCGAGCTTGGTGCGGGAGAACGCGCGCGAGCGGGCGAACCCCTCGCCGTGGCCGTCCACCGCCGCCTGCAGCCGCCGGAGGGCTTCCTGCGGCGGATGGCCGGCGAGGGAGAGGTCGAAGAGGGCGTGGCCGGTATCTCCGTGGTGCTGGGCGCCGTCGTAGTACGCCATCCACGGCCCCTCGGCCGTCGGGGTGATCGAAGCGAACGAGTCGTCGGACGTGCCGATCGCGGCCAGTGTCTGCTGGGTGCGGCCCATCTTGGCCAGGGCTCGGGCGCGGGCGTTGTGGAGCATCGACTGCTCGGCGGAGGAGAGGCGGTCGGCGCGGGCGAGGCCGAGCTCCGCGAGGGTGAGACCGGAGTCGGGGTCGCCGCGCCAGATGGCCTGGCGGGAGCGGAGGTTGTAGGAGATGGCCCGCAACGGCCAGTTGTCCACTTCCTCCGCGCACGCCGTGGCGAAGGCGAAGAGGCGCTGGGCGTCGTCGTGGGCGAAGGAGTCGAAGGCAGCCGCGCCGACCACGGTCGCCAGTCGGCTGACGGCACCGAACAGCTCGGCTCGCAGCGGGGCCGGACAACGACTGTTCAGCAGTCCGGCAGCCCAGTTGAGCTGGGCCAGCGCGGTCTCGCGGACTACGCCGGCACCGCCGTAGAGATTGTCCCAGCCGCGCAGTGTGGTCGCAGCGTCGCGGATTTGCTCGACATCGGCGGGCCGAACCGTCGTCGGAACGGCGGCGGCCGAGGTGGAGGTCAGCAGTTGGGCCAGCGGGCCGGCAGCGATGGCGGCGCCCGTCGCGGTGAGGAAGTTGCGTCGTTCCATGGGGTCGGACTCGTTCCACTCGGGAGCGTGAGTTGACCCGTCCAGCGTGCCCCCGAGCCGCGCTCCTCGGGGAGCCTTGACGGCCGCAGCGGGCCGTTTGTCCATTTCCCCGGAGCGGTTGTCCATTTCAGCCTCGGCCAGCGCCACGCTCCGCGAGAGCACGCCGCCGGTGTCCAGGGCGGCGTCCAACGCCCGGGTGTGGTGGAGCTTGCACGGTCGTTCCGCCCGCTCGAACTTGCTGATCAGGTCCCCGCTGAGGTGGACCAGCCGACCGAGTTCGTCCTGGCTCAGCTTCCTGAGTTCCCGCCAGTGCCGGAGTTCCGCGCCGAGCCAGTGAGCCGCGGACCGGGTGGGGTCCAGAGGCTTCGGTGGTCGCGGCACTTGATCCCCCAGGGCGTCTCTTGTGGACAGCGGGTGCTGTCCGAATGCCGGTACTGGTCGGGCCGTTCGCCGGCAGGGCTGAATGTCTCCGAGCGCTAAGCGCCCATTACACACCGCTACGAGCCTGACGTGCAGGTGTTCGGTGCAACTACGCGCCGAACGCCCCGCTGGCTGCCGCCGTAGCCGGACCGACGGAAGAGGAGATCGCCATGCAGCGAGTCAGCACGACCGTGGAGCACAGCAGCATCACCATCGAGACCGGGCGTCAGCTCCCCACCGACCTCGTCCTGCTGGAACGCAAGGGGCTTGGTCACCCCGACACCCTCGCCGACCACCTGGCCGAGGAGCTCTCCCGCGCATACAGCCGCTACACGCTCGACCGCTTCGGCGCCGTGCTCCACCACAACTTCGACAAGCTCGCCCTGCTCGGCGGCTCCTGCGAGGTCCGCTACGGCGCTGGGCGGATGACGGCCCCGGTGAAGGTGCTGGTCAACGGACGAGCCGCGTACGCCTGCGGCGGTGAGGACATCCCGGTACGGGAGTTGGTCGAGCAGGCGGTCCATGCCTTCTTCCACGACCGCCTGCCCGAGCTCGTCGGCCACCTCGACCTGGTCTTCAACATCACCAGCAACCCCAGCCCCGGCGCGGTCGTGACCGACGAGAGCGGCACCGACCGATCGCGCTGGTTCGCACCCCGTTCGGTGGACGACCTGCGCGAGCGCCACACCCTGCTCGCCAACGACACCTCGCTCGGCACCGGCTGGGCCCCGATGGCCCCGTTCGAGCAGTTCGCCCACGCGCTGGTCAACCACCTGTCCGGCGTCAGCGAGTTCACCCGGGCGAACCCGTGGTGCGGCTCCGACGTGAAGCTGATGGGGCACTTCGACGGCGCGAAGGCCGAGGCCATCCTGTGCGTCCCACAGAAGTCCGAGCACGTGCCCGACCGGGCTGCGTACCTCGCCAACAAGGAGGAGGTTCTGGCTGAGTGCGCCCGGTTCGCCGAGCAGCACCTCGGCGGCGTTGAGGTCACCTTCCTTCTCAACGCGCGCGACGTCCCGGAGAAGGACGAGCTCTACCTGACCTACACCGGTAGCTCCATCGAGTCCGGCGACGAAGGCGTCGTCGGTCGCGGCAACCGGGTCAACGGCCTGATCACCCCGCTGCGCCCGATGAACCTGGAAGGCGCCAGCGGCAAGAACCCCGTCTACCACGTCGGGAAGCTCTACAACCTGGCGGCCACCCGGCTCGCCCAGCGCCTGTACGAGGAGACCGGCAGCTACGCCGAGGTCCACCTGGTCAGCGCGACCGGCCAGCGACTCGACCAGCCCTGGAAGGTCCTGGTCCGGCTCTCGGCCGAGGACCCGGACATCGACAAGGTGCAGGCCCAGGTCGCCCTCGCCCTCGGCGGGTTCCCGGAGCTCACCGCCGAGCTGGTCCACCACGGCGTCCGGCTCAGCTGATGCCCACCGAATCGCGCACCCTCCTGCCTCCGCGCAGCGCCTGGCAGCGCCTTCGGGAGCACTACGGCCCGGGGGTGCACGGGTGGCTCGCCCGTGCACCCGAGCGCTTCGACGAAGCCGCGCAACGTTGGCAGTTGATCCTCCACCGCTACCACGACGCCGGGCACGCCTCGCTGCTGATGGTGGCGCACGAGCGCGGCAGCGGACGCGAGGTGCTGTTGAAGGCGTGGCCGGAGCACAGCCGTTACCGCAACGAGGTGGCCGCGCTGGGGATCTGGGCCGACGGGCCGGCCGTCAAGGTGCTCAACCACGCGGACGACCTCGGAATCGCCGCCTTGGAGGTGGTGGCCGCTATACCCGGCGGAGCAGCCGGACCGGCGAACCACGAGCACGAGGACGTCGCCGCCGCACTACGGCAACTGCACCGCATCGGCCGAGGCGCGACTGCCACGGCCACAGCCGCAGCGCTTCCCGGCCTCCGCGACTACCTCGACGGCGAGTTGATCCCGCGAGTGCACCGGCGCCTGGCGGCGCAACGCCCCCAGGCGGAGGTCGACTGGGCGAGACTTGGCGAGAGTCTGGTCACCGGGCTGCACCCCGACGAAACGCGGGCAACGGTCCTCCACGCGGACGTCTACCGGGAGAACGTCCTCTTCGACCACGACAGGAAGCCCGTCCTGGCGGACCCCCTGCCGATGACCGGGGACGAGATCTTCGACTGGGCGTTCTGGACCGTCTACTACAACTTGGGCGCCGGCACCCGCGACCGGTTCGAGACCGCCGCCGTCACCGCCGATCTCGACCCACGGCGGCTGCGCCACTGGAGCCTCGCGCTCTGCGTGGACGGGCTCCTCTACTACCGCGAGGTGGAGGACCACCGTGCCCCCACGATGGAGCGGGTGATCGCGGGGCTGGCCGCCGACCTCGACCTCACCGCGCTGCCGGAGAGGACCGGCCGGACATGACCACCTACCTCCTGCGCCACGCCAGCACCCGCTACAGCACGACTCACCGCGTCAACGGCGACCCGACGGTCGATCTCCCACTCGACCCAGCGGGTCGCGTCGCCTGCCGGACCGGCAGCGGCGTGCTCGCCGCCGTCCAGCCAAGCAGCTGGCTCACCTCGGCGTTCGCCCGTACGAGCGAGACGGCCCGGCTGCTGATGGGCGACGCCGACCAACCCGTCAAGGTCGAGCCCGCGCTCAACGAAGTGGACTACGGGCAGTTCGAAGGCGGCCCCTTCACGGAGTACGCGCGCTGGCTCGTCACCGCCGGCCCCTGGGAAGAGCCGCCCGGTGCTGCCGAGTCCCAACGCGAAGCCATCCGCAGGATGCTGCGCGGCCTTCGCAGCGCCCTCCAGCTGCCCTCGCCCCGGGTGGTCGTCGCGCACGGGCTGCTGGCCTCCGTGATCCGGTGGCAGAGACGGACTATGCGTGAGAGCTCGGGGCGGGCCATGCCGATCTTCTTCGACGAGGTGCGCTGCCTGTACCTGACCAGGATCGAGGACGGCGAACTGGACGACCTCATCACGGACCTGCTCAACATCCTGGATACGGAGGAGAAAGAGACCAACGCTGCGGGCGGATGGGCCGCGAGGCCAGAAGACGGGCGCGTACTTGCTACCTTCGATGGACCATCTGTCCAGCTGGAGGAGACGAACTCCCATGCATGATCCCCGCGCCCTGATCGAGATGGGCTCCGAGGCGGTCCGCCGCCTCGCCCGCCGCGGCTACACCCTGGATCTCTCTGCGTTGGAGTCTCTTCAGTCCCGCCGATCTCAGCTCATCACCCGCGCCGACGATCTGCGGGCCGAGTCGAAGCGGGTCGCCCAGGAGGTCCAGCAGGTGGCCCGGCAGGGTGGAGACACGGAGACCCTGAAGGGCCAGGCCCGAGACCTCAAGGAGTCGATCCGCTCGGCCGAGGCCGAGCAGGACCAGGCCCAGCAGGAACTGCGCGACCTCCTCCTGACCATCCCCAACCTCCCGCTGGACAGCACCCCCGACGGCGACTCGGACGAGCACGCTGTCGAGATCCGGCGGTTCGGTGCGCCGCCGTCCTTCTCCTTCGAGCCGAAGGACCACGTGGACCTGGGCGAGGCCCTCGGCATCCTCGACTTCACCCGGGCCAGCAAGCTCTCCGGCTCCCGGTTCAGCGTCTCGCGCGGACCTGGCGCCGCCATCGAGCGCGCCCTGGCGACGCTCTTCCTGGACCTGCACACCAAGCGGCACGGCTACGTCGAGCACGCGGTCCCGTACCTCGTCACCCGGCAGACCATGACCGGCACCGGCCAGCTCCCGAAGTTCGAGGAGGACCTCTTCGCCACCGGCATGGGCGACCGTGAACTCTTCCTGATCCCGACCGCCGAGGTCCCGCTCACCAACCTCTACGCGGACGAGATCATCCCGCCCGCCGAACTCCCTCTGGCGCTCACCGCGCACACCCCGTGCTTCCGCTCGGAGGCCGGTTCCTACGGCCGTGACACCCGCGGCATCCTGCGCCAGCACCAGTTCTCCAAGGTCGAGATGGTCCGCATCTGCGACCCCGAGGACTCGCAGGCCCAGCTGGAGAAGATGCTCAGCCACGCCGAAGCCTGTCTCAAGGAGCTGGGTCTGGCCTACCGGGTCGTCCAGCTCGCCGCCGGTGACCTCGGCTTCTCGGCTCAGATCACCTACGACATCGAGGTCTGGCTGCCCAGCCAGCAGACCTACCGCGAGATCTCCTCCGTCTCGGACTGCGGCTCCTTCCAGGCCCGCCGCGCGGGCATCCGCACCCGGGACGAGCACGGCAAGACCAAGCCCGTCGCCACCCTCAACGGCTCCGGGCTGCCCATCGGCCGCACCCTGGCCGCCCTTCTCGAACAGTGCCAGCAGCAGGACGGCTCGATCGTCCTGCCCGAGGCCCTGGTGTCCTACCTCGGATTCCGCCGGATCTCGGCGGACGGAACAACGGAGGCATAAGTGTTAGTCGGCATCTGCGACTTCCCCAGCAGCTACACCTTCCCGCCCGCCGGCTACGGCGGGATCGAACGCTGGCTCTGGGCAGTGGCGGAAGGCGCCCGAGCCGCAGGCGCCGACGTACACCTCCTCGGCCCTGGCTGGAGGACCGACCTCGGAGCGGACTGGGCACTGCGCCCGGTCCGGCTTGAGGACCTCCAGCCGGGCACCCGGACGACGCGCGAGCTGCGCGCGACCGGATACGACCTCCTCGTCGTCGGCCACGAGTACCCGTCACATCCCCAGTGGCGGAGGGTCTGGGACGAGCTCGACTGCGACGTCGCGACCTTCCAGCACTCGCCGGTGTTCCAGCACGCGGCGGACGCGTTCGACGGACGCCGCTCCAGGCTCTACTGCTACTCGCCGGAGATGGCTGCGCGCTACGCCATGCACACCCCGGTCCTGGAGCACGCCGTCCACCTCGGCATCGGCGAAGCCGAGCCGCCGGCCGTTCCCGGCCGCGACCTGGTCTGGCTCGGCCGCATCGACGAGGAGAAGGCGCCGCACCTCGC
The DNA here is from genome assembly GCF_039529945.1 of Kitasatospora kazusensis. NCBI lineage: Bacteria > Bacillati > Actinomycetota > Actinomycetes > Kitasatosporales > Streptomycetaceae > Kitasatospora > Kitasatospora kazusensis. Next base: position 23,278 of record NZ_BAAANT010000050.1, read on the forward strand.
GGTTCGGGCCGCCCAGCTCCTCGGACGACGGATCAACATCGTCGGCCCCGTCTTCGACACGGACTACCTACGCAGGCACCAGCCTCTTCTCTCGGCCGACCACGTCACCTGGGTCGGTGAGCTGGGCGGCCCCGCCAAGACCGCCGCCTTCTCCAATGCCGCCGCCTACGTCTACACCTGTTCCCGGACCTACGTGGAGGCCGGCGCTGCGGTGTTCGGCGAATCACTGCGGGCGGGCACCCCGGTCGCGGCGCTCTGCTGGCGGGAGGGCACCTGTGCCGAGGCGGCGATCTGCGACGCCACCGGAGCCGCCGCGTACGCCGACCCGGACCGCAACGACGAGGCAGCTTCTCTGGCCCTTGCCGAGGCCATCGAACAGGCCCTCATGCTGGACGCTCCCACCGTTCAGGAGATCGGGTTCCAGCGCTTCGACCCGGCCCGCCACTTCCGCGCTTTGGCCACCCGGCCGTGCTGACGGCCGACATACCGTCGATCCGGGGCGGCCTCCTGGATGGCGACCGCCTTGGGCTGGGCCCGAAGTGGGAGGTCACCCACAGCCCCGACGGACGCTTCGAAGTCCTCCATCGCGACCGTGGAACGCCCTATCGACCGCCGACTCGCCCTCACTCGTGGGCTGGCCTGCTGGACCGGCTGGAGCGCAGCTTCCACGCGGAAGGGGTGCCACGGGCGAGACCGCTGCCGATGCGGTGGGGCCGCGACACAGAGCTGACGATCTCCGCCGTCCAGGCGCTCGATCCGCTCCTCAAGGACGGCGAGCCGTACGTCCTCCGTCGCGGCTACCTCCCTCAGCCGGTTGTGAGGATGACCGGCGAGAGGTACGCCACCGGCGCTCTCCAGGACGGCTTCCTCACCTCGTTCGTCAACGTCTCGCGTGTGGAACCCATCACCAGGAAGGCCGAGTTCACCGGCATTCTCGACCATTGGCTCACGGTGCTCTCCGATTTCGGCCTCCACGCCAGGCACATCACCATCCACGGGCGCAACGCCGTGTGGAGACGGCGCGAGGTCTGCGGGTACACCGTGCACTTCCGCCACCTGGACCTGCCGATCGGCGACGTCGTCCTGCTCTGGAACGCCGAAGATCCGACCAAGATGGCGGTCGACCTCGGTTCCGGACTCGAACGCCTTGCCTGGGCTCGCACCCGCCAGCCTTGGTGGGACCTTGTCCTCGGCCGTTTCGCCACGACGGCCGCTATGCCGGATGTCCTCGACGCTGTCCGGACCGCCACCCTCCTTGTCGGAAGTGGAATAAGCCCGGCAGCGCGTGGCGCTGGCGGCGTCCTACGCCGAGTCCTTGCCAGCGTCCCGTCGGACGCCGCCCCGCTGGGCGTGAGCGCTCTGGTCCGCGCGAGCCACGGCTACTGGAGTCTCACCTCGTCGATGACCATGCAGTGGCCCGAGGTCACATCCGTCATCGAACGCGAGATCTACCGACGCGGCCCCGGTATGGAGCATACTTCCCCAACCTGCCAGGCCCACCGGGGCGTTGAGACGTGAACGCTTTGCGCGACCGCAATCCGCCAGCCGAGTTCCGCCTGCGCTTCACCTGGACAACCGGATTTTGCTTCAAGTGCGAGGAGGCTACTCAGGTCGCCGAGATCGGAACGCTTACCGTGGACAAGGCGACCGTCACCTTGGCGGCTTGCCACCTCTGCGCGTGGCGCCTGGAGCGGCAGCATCACCGGGGCTCGTTATTGCATTGAGCACTGCTGCGGAGACTCGCGCGCTGGCCTCCACGGGATCTTCGTGCTCCCATACGCGGATGACCGTCCAGCCCGCTTCGTGGAGCAGCTCGTCCGTCTGCGCGTCTCGGTGTTGGTTGCCCTCGATCTTGGCTCGCCAGAATTCGGCGTTCTTGGTCGAAGGGCGAAGGTGCTCGGGGCAGCCGTGCCAGTAGCAGCCGTCGACGAAGACAGCCACTTTCGCCTTGGCGAAGACGATGTCAGCGGTACGGCGGAGTTCAGGCAGGGGTCGGGCCGCAACGCGGTACCGGAACCCTTGCCGGTGAAGCAGCGAGCGCAGCCGAAGCTCGGGCTTGGTGTCCTTGTTTCGGTTACCCTGCATCGACGAACGGACGGCAGCTGAGGAGGCCCATGAGCCTTCTACCGGGGGCTCCTCGGACAGCAACCCCTTTTGCCAGGCCAGACTCCACCCCTCGGCGAGGTTCGCGCCACGGCTCTCGTGCTCGACTTCTCCGAGGTAGCGTGCCGGAGACTTTCCTGCGTCGGACCAGCGCAGGTAGGCGCGGATGCGCCGCGTGCCCGGCAGTACCTTCAACTCCACCGAAGCGCGGGCGAACCGGCCGTCGCCAAGATCGACGGAGCGCCGGTGGCGGCCTCCGGCCGCCCGGTCCTGCTCGACCGCCAGAGCTTCTCGGGTCCGGCCTGGCCGCCCCTTCCACGCGCGTTCCGGTGGCGGGTCGTGCTTCCAGCCGCCCTGTCCGACGCTGACCCTCACGGTCACTTCCGCCGGTCCTCCGCCTCGTCCAGGACCGCCGCGACGGCCTTGGCGAACACCTCTCCGAGGACGACGGGTACAGCGTTGCCGAGCTGGCGCATCTTCTCGCCGCGCGGGCCCTTGAGCTCCCACCCATCGGGAAAGGTCATGACGCGAGCGGTCTCGCGGACCGTCATGTAGCGGTACTTGTACCTGCGCCCGCCCTGGGCGGCCTTGTCGGCTACCAACTCGTCGAGCAGCATGACCGACTCGCCGCCAGGCACCCCGTGCACTCCGGCCTTGACCGTCTTCGCCGGCCGGTCGAGCTCGTTGGGTGTGTGGCCGTCGTAGATCCGAGCGCCCGGCCAGCCGATGTGGTCGGTGAAGCCGCCGAGGAGGTGTTCGGTGCGATCGAGCCACTCGTCCGGTACTTCTGGCAGGGGCTTGTTGTTGCCGATGCCCGTGATCGCGTCCCTGAGGGTGTGCCAGGGCAGCAGTCCGTCGTCGATCGGCAGGGTCTCCGGCAGGCGGGCCTTGACCCACTCCCGCACGTGGCCGGGAACTTCCGAGTGCCGCTCCCAATAGCTTCCCCCGTCCTTCATGGAGCGGATGAGGGCAGCCTCCGAGTGTGTCGGCTTGACGAGGTTCTTGAACAGCTCGACGTCGATGTCCAGGTCACGGCGGAAGGCAACGATGATCACCCGGTTGCGGATCTGCGGCACGCCGTAGTCCGCCGCGTTCACGGGCGTCATGATGACCTGATACCGCTTCTTGAGGTCTTCCAGCCTCGGCTTCAGCTGCTTCTGCTCCTGCAGCCGGGTCTGCAGATACGCGTCGTGCTGGGTCCAGTCCGCGCCCTCGGCACGCTCCTCGAAAGGCAGCTCCAGCTCGCGCAGGATGTACTGGAAGTAGTCCTTGAAGGAGGGCCTGAGCAGGCCGCGGACGTTCTCGCAGATCACGGCCTTCGGCTGGATCTGGCGGACGGCCTTGAACATCTGCGGGAACATGTTCCGCTTGTCCTCGTCGCCCTTGGCGACGCCGCCGAGGCTGAAGGGCTGGCAGGGGGGCCCGCCGGCGAGGACATCCACCTCGCCCTTCAGGTAGTCCATGTCCAGCTCTTGGACGTCACCGGCGACGAGCGGCACCTTGTCCTTGGGGCCTGGGGCTCGGGTCGGCTTCTCGCCGTCCGGAAGCCGCTTCGCGCCGTTGGCCTCCAGCGTCTCGCAGGCCCGCTTGGCGAACTCGTTGAACAGCAGTGGCCGGAACCCCGCGCGGTGTACGGCCATGGCCAGGCCGCCGGCACCGGCGAACAGTTCGACGCCAGTGCGATCTTTCTTCGATTCTTCTTGCAGCTCAGCCATGGCGAAAGCATACCGCGGAGTTGGCGATCTTCAAGCGATTTGGCGCGAAGGTTCGTCCTCGAGTGGTGCCCGCCGATAGGGTTTCCTGGATCACGTCGTTCTAGGGAGTAGGGCTGATGGTGCCGGTGGTGGGGTTCGATGGCGGGCCGCAGTACCACAAGGACTTCATGCTGAGCATCACCAAGGCGCTCGGCGATCAACTCGCCGACGCGCTCGACGGGCTGGACAGGGCTCCCTTGAGCGAGGAGAGCATCGGACAGCTCAAGGACAAGGCCGGGGTCTACCAGCTCTACCTGGACGGCGACTTCGTCTATGTGGGCAAGGCTGACAAGTCATTGCCGTCCCGACTGCGAAACCACCTGAGGAAGATCTCCGGGCGCCGGAACATCTCACTGGACCGGATGGCCTTCTCGTGCTTGTACGTGGCGGAAGACTTCTCGGCGCTCGCCCCGGAACAGCTGCTGATCAGTCGCCACAAGGAGATGGGCAACATCCCTTGGAACAACAATGGCTTCGGAAATAAGGACCCCGGACGGCAGCGAGACAGCACGATCTTGAAGCAGAACCACTTCGACGTGCAGTTCCCTGTCGACCTGGATCGGCCGGTCGAGGGTCTGGAGCCGGGCCTAAGCACTCTGCACGGTCTGCTGGAGTGCGTGAAGGTTGGCCTCCCGTACAACTTCCGGTACGGGAAGGCCGCTGAATTCAAGAGTCGGTTCCTCCAGGTGCCCGCCGGTCTGGTGACCGCTGACGAGATCTTCCGGCTCATCTCGGCGGAGATACCCGACAAGTGGCAGATCAGCGTCCTCATGGGCTACGTGATCATGTACGACGACAGTCCTAGCACCTACAAGAGTGCCTGGCGTTACTATCGGGACGGCCAGTCGATCGACGTCGAACCAGAAGCCGATCCGGCCGGGGACGTGGAGGTCGATCAGCCTGCCCAGGCCGACTGATCGACCGACTGGGCCGCCACCTCACGCCCTGCCGATGCCAGGGGCCACCAGCTGGGAACGGAACCGCCACCGTGGAGATGGACACCCTCTTCGAGCTGACATCATCCGCGAGCGGCCCCGTCCCGTCTCAGCGTCAAGGCCGTAGACAGTCAGCTCGACGACCAGCTACACAACCTTTGTCCGGAGCGGAGAACCTCGCAGTGGCCACGCAGCCCACCCTCGATGGCGTCGGTGACGCGGAGCCCCGTTCCGGGCCAGAATCCATCTACGATCCGTTGCGCCGTGAGAATCTTGGTCGAAGTGTGCTGTGGGCACTGACTTCCCGAGAAGCCCAGCGGCTGGACCAGATCCCGCGCTTTAGCGGCTGCGGGATCTACGCGATCTACTACGCGGGCGATCATGAGCTCTACGCTCCGATCGCGTCCGACAAGTTCGAAGTGCCGATCTATGTCGGCAAGGCCGACCCGAGTGGTGGCCGCAAAGGTGTGACGGTAGGGAAGGCCTGGGAAGGAAACCCACTGTGGTCCAGGCTCAGGAAGCACGCGGCGAAGATCAGTGAGACCGATGATCTGAACGTCGAAGACTTCTTCGCCCGGTACCTCCCGGCCGACGATCTTTTTACCCCGATGGCCGAGCGTTTGATGATCAGCGACCTGCGGCCGGTTTGGAACGTAGCGCTCGAAGGCTTCGGGGTGAACCCGCAGGGTTCTGGCCGTGAGAGCACCCAGCTGCGCCCGAAGTGGCACGAGGTGCATCCCGGCGTCGAGTGGGCCAAGAGGATGCCAGCTCAGCCCGGCGGTCCAGAACCGCTGCGGCAGGAAGTACGCGATCACCTGGCGCTCCACTCGGAGCCCCACCCGAACGCGGCCGGCCAGCCACTGGGAGTGATCTGACCGATGCGAGCGTACGCGGACGGCGGGAGGCAGAAGTGCGTCTTCCCGGGAGCCAACTGGCAGACACCGTGCTTGGCATACTGATCGAGTGATCAGGGAACCTGCTGAAGCAACCGTTGGCGAGAACGGCACTGTGGCGATTCCGCTGGGGGTGCTCGCGGAATCCGGTCTGTACCCCGGGGCCGAAGTGGTCATCTACAGCGACGGGGACGGCCGCATCGTCATCCGACGCCAGGAGGACGTGATCCACGACCTGCTGGCTGGCGGCAACCTCTGAGGTCCACATCCGGCTCGTAGCTGCTACCGCCCATACACAGGCCGTACCTTCCGACTGGCGGCTCTGCCGCAGCCGTGCTAGGCCAGTGGATATGTGATAGTCGGACGATTGCGCTTTGTTTGGCTGCTCGCTGCGAATGCGTGGCGAATGTCGGCCGCTGGCGGTGGACACTTCTGGCGCTGCGACTCGCTGCAGGAAACGATCTCCGGACGCGCACTCGTCGCAGATCGCTTGTCAGGCTCAGGCGAGTTGCCAGTGGATTCTGTCAATACCTAGCCAATTGCCGCAGCCTTGCTGATCGAGCCATGAGCTTGCCCAAGATGTTGCTGCGGCTGGCCTGGAACTGGGAGGCGTGGATGCGGGTGGCAGCATGGCGAAACTGACGGAGGAGCAGCGGCAGCAACGGGCCACAGCGCGGGCTCGCCGCGAGGCATTGGCTTGCGAAGAGCGGCACCAGCGGGACGAAGAGCGGCGCCAGCGATGGCGACGCGAGGGTATGTACCTCAGCTGGGACGAGTACAAGGCTGGCGTGCCCTGCCGTGGCTGTGGGCAGCCTCTCCTTGGCCACGAAGGCGATTGGCCTTCGAAGTCGCGTATGGCGGATGGGGAGCGCGACGACGTCGCCGAAAAGCAGTTCCAGGAGCGGCATGGCGAGTGTCGCGAAGGGCGCTGGTTGGTCTCGGGATGTCCGGTAATGCACTGCTCAGCTTGTTGTCCGCCACCTCCGATGGGTCCGAAGCAGGTCGAAGAGCTCGCGAAGATGCTCTTCGCCTCTCGGTCCGACGATCGGAAGAAGGAGTTGGACGTCTGGAAGCTGACGCTGACCTGCGAGCACGTGATCGAGAGGACGCAGCACCGCAGCCATAGCTCCTACTCGATGGGGGTCACTCGCTGCTCAGAGTGCGAGGTCGACCGGGGGGTGGTGTTGAGCGAGCGCATCGGGCCGCTCTGCGACCAGGAGGTCGCGCGCGAGCCCGGCACTCCTGGCCCAGTTGAACGCGAGCGCCTTGCCGCCGAGTTGGCCGCCGCAGAAGCGAAACTCAAGCGCGAGCAGAAGAACGCCGCAGCGACGCGAAGCCGCATCGACGAGATCAGGGCAAAGCTCGCAACGAGTGCTAACGCCGGAGGTCCAGATGAGCGGCGCGCTTGAACCACGGGCGCCACGTAGAGTCACCAGTCATGACGCTGGCGGAGGCCGTCGTTTGCCTGCGCAGGACGCCAAGGGCCTTGTGCCACCTGCGTGACCGAAGGTCGGGTGACGTGGCGCGAGCGAGTCCGACCGGTGTGCAGACGGCCAGCGAGGCCCCGCCCGCATGTCACGGTGGAGCCTCGCTGAGGGCGCTGCCGTGCTGAGCCTGGGCTCAGTTGGCGTCTGCGGGGATGGTGCCCAGGCGGCCGGCCTGGAAGTCTTCCATGGCCTGCTGGAGTTCGCGGTGGCTGTTCATGACGAACGGGCCGTAGTGGGCGACGGGTTCGCGGATGGGGAGGCCGCCGAGGAGGACGACCTCGAAGTTGGCGCTGCGGGAGTCTTGGGTGTCGTCGGCGCGGATGGTGAGGGAGTCGCCTTCGCCGAAGACCACGGACTGGCCCATGTGGAAGGGGCGCCGCTCCTCGCCCACCGAGCCAGTGCCCGCCAGGCCGTACGCCAGGCCGTTGAAGTCAGCCCGCCACGGCAGGGTGACCTGAGCGCCGGGGTTCACCGACACGTGGATCATCGTGATGGGCGTGTGGGTGGCGCCGGGGCCCTGGTGGCCCGCGATGTCACCGGCGATCAGCCGCACCAGCGCGCCGCCGTCCGAGGAGGCGAGCAGCTTCACGTTCGTCCCCCGGATGTCCTGGTACTTGGGGGCGATCATCTTGTCGGCGGCGGGCAGGTTGACCCAGAGCTGGAGGCCGTGGAAGAGGCCGCCGGACATGACGAGGGACTCGGGCGGGGTCTCGATGTGGAGGAGGCCGGAGCCGGCCGTCATCCACTGGGTGTCGCCGTCGGTGATGACGCCGCCGCCACCGTGGGAGTCCCGGTGGATGAAGGTGCCGTCGATGATGTAGGTGACCGTCTCGAAGCCCCGATGCGGATGCCAAGGGGTTCCCTTCGGCTCCCCAGCGGCATAATCCACCTCGCCCATCTGGTCCATCATGATGAACGGGTCGAGGTACTTCTGGTTGATCTTGGCGAAGGCCCGGCGGACCGGGAAGCCTTCACCTTCGAAGCCCTCGGGTGCGGTGGAGACGGCCAGGACGGGGCGGGCGACGGAGCCCTCGGCGGGGGCCGCGATACGCGGCAGGATCAGCGGGTTCTCAACGGTCACGGCAGGCATGCCGGCCTCCTCGGTTGGGTTGGATTGCGATGTTCGTCCTGCGTCTCCGCAGGTCAGAGCCCTGTTGCGACTAGTCCCCCAACTGGACTAGCTTTTGGGCTCACCGGCCGCGTAGTCCACCTCTCCCATCTGGTCCATCATGATGAACGGGTCCAGGTACTTCTGGTTGATCTTCGCGAACGCCCGGCGGACCGGGAAGCCCTCCCCCTCGAAGCCCTCGGGGGCGGTCGAGACGGCCAGCACGGGGCGTGGCCGGGAGCCTTCGGCGGGGGCCGCGATGCGCGGCAGGACGAGCGGGTTGTCGACGGTCACGGCGGGCATGTCGGCCTCCTTGGGGGTCTACTGGCCTACGTCCCTCATGGTAGTTCAATCCTCAACAAGTGGCAAGTTGAATGTTGGACTACCCGGACGGGCCTACGCCCGGGCGCAGCGCTGTGAGGCAGCTCACAGCCTGTGCAGAACCCGGACGCCGGATCCGTCGTCTGGCTGGTGTGAGATCACGCAGGAGAGCACTGGACGAGCTGGACGAGGAGAACCTCCTCCGGCTGGTGGCCCGAGGCGACCGCAGAGCGTTCGACGAGCTGTACAGCCGTACGTCGCCGTGGCTGGCGGTGCGGCTGCGCCGCCGCTGCGCGGACGAGCAGATCGTCGCGGAGGTCATGCAGGAGACCTACCTGGCGGTGTGGCGTGCGGCCGGTGCGTTCGCCGGGAGCGCGGTCGGCGGGACGGCCGTCGGATGGCTGTGGACGATCGCCGCGCGCCGGCTGGTCGACGCGTTCCGGCGTCGTGCCCACCACGCCGAACCACCGGTCGCCGCCGCCGAGCGGGCGGCGGTGCCCGCGGCGGAGGACGAGGTGCTCGCCAAGGCCGTCGGCGGCGACGTCGGCGACGCGCTGCGGCAGCTGGCACCGGAACTCCGCCAGGTGTTGCAGGCCATGGTGCTGGACGGGCTCTCCGTCCGGGAGACCGCCGTCCTGCTCAGACTGCCCGAAGGCACGGTCAAGACCCGTGCCCGCCGGGCCCGGATCGCGATGCGGGAGGCGCTGGCATGAGCGCGGAGCGTGCTGCACATTCGTCAACTTCGTCCCATGCGGCTTCGTCCCATGCGTCGATGCGGCTGATCGACGACTACGCACGTGGCGGTACGGAGATGGCCGCGGACACGGTGTGGGCCCTGGAGGCCCACCTGGAGACGTGCGCGATCTGCCGCGGCCGGCTGGCGGCCTCCGTGGCCACCGAGGCACCCGGCACCGCCGCGCTCGTCGACAGCGTCCGCGCCGCTCTCGGGCCGCAGCTCGACACGGCCGTCAGGATGCCCTCGCGGCGCTACCGCCCGAGCCGGCTGCCGGCCTGGACGACCTCGGTCACGGTCCCGTGGCTGGCCATGACCGTCATCGTGACCGTGCTGGCGCTGCTGCTGGCGGCGGCCGGGGCGCCGACGGCCGCCGGTGGCGTCGCGCCCGCGCTGCTGATCGCGCCGGTGCTGCCGCTGTGCGGTGTGGCCGCGGCGTGGTCGCGGGCCCTGGACCCGGCGTACGAACTGACGGCCTCCACCCCCCGGGCCGGTCTGCCCCTGCTGCTGCGGCGCACCACCGTGGTGCTCGCCGTGGTGCTGCCCGCGCTCCTGGTGGAGGGGTGGCTGACCGGAGCGATGACGGCCGCCCAGTGGCTGCTGCCCTCGCTGGCCTTCACCTCCACGGCCCTGGCACTGGGCAGCGTGGTCGGCGTGACCCGCGCCGCCGCCGGGCTGGCGGCCGCCTGGTGCGCCGTCGTCGCGGCGCCCGCCTGGGGCGCCGGCCGCGTCCCCGTCGTCCTGCGGCCGGACCAACTGCCCCTGTGGGGGGCGCTCCTGGTGCTCGGCACCGGCGCCGTGATCGCCCGCAGGCGCGCCTACTCGCTGCTGTGAAGCCGTTCCCGACCGTCCCCGACCCTCGAAAGGCCCACCGCATGACACCCGTGATGAGCGCGGTCGACACCGCGCCCAAGACCTACGCCTGGGAGATCCGGGCCACCGGCCTGAAAGTGCGGGCCGGGCGCAGGAAGATGGCCGTCGACGGCCTCGACCTCTCGCTCGGCACCGGCGCCCACGGCCTGCTGGGGCCCAACGGAGCGGGGAAGACCACCCTGATCCGGGCCCTGGCCACCGTGCTGCGCCCCGCCGAAGGAGAGCTGGAGCTGCTCGGCGACTCCGTGGGCGGCGTGGGTGAGCACCGGGCGCTGCGCCGTCGGATCGGGTACCTGCCGCAGGAGTTCGGCTACTACAAGCGTTTCACCGTACGCGAGTTCGTCGAGTACATGGCCTGGCTGAAGGAGGTCCCGAAGGCGGACATCCCCGCGGCCGTCCAACGCGCCGTGGAGCGGGTGGGCCTGGCGGACCGCGCCGACCACCGGATGAAGACCCTGTCCGGCGGCATGGTGCGGCGGGCCGGCATCGCCCAGGCCATCGTCAACGACCCTGCGCTGCTGCTGCTGGACGAGCCGACGGCCGGCCTGGACCCGGCGCAGCGGCTGCGTTTTCGCGAGCTGCTCCAGGAACTGGGCCGGGACACCTGCGTGGTCGTCTCCACCCACCTGGTCGAGGACGTCGCGGCCGCCTGCTCCGACGTGGTGCTCTTCGCCGACGGCCGCCTCGTCTTCCAGGGCACCCCGGACGTCCTGGCCGCGGCGGGCGGCCCCGAGCACCCGGGCGACAGCCCCCTGGAGCGCGGCTACTCGGCGCTGCTCCAGGGCTCCGACCGGCAGGGAGGCACCTGGTGAACGGACGTGTGCTGCGGACCGAACTGAGGCGCTCCGTCGCCCCGTGGGCCGGTCTCGTCGTCCTCGGCGGCAGCCTGGCGGTCTTCCTGTCGATCGACGGGAACTGGTGGCGGGGCACCGCCGGGTGGACGGCCCAGTGGACCTCCATGGCGCTGTGGAACCGGTACCTGCTGTCCTTCTGGTGGCCGCTCGTGGTGAGCCTCGGGGCGGTGTACGGGCTGCGCGACTCCCGCTCGCGGATGGCCGAGCTGCTGGCGACCACGCCGCTGCCGGCCTGGCGCCGGGCGGCGCTGCCGGCCGGTGCGACGGCGCTCGCGCTGGCTTCGGGCTTCGGCCTCCTCGTCCTGGTGGGCGGGGTCCAGGTGGCCTTCGGCGCCACCACCTACACGAGCTTCGGCTGGCTGCCGATCTCGCTGGTGGCGGCGCTGGCCCTGGTCGCGGGGGCCGTGTTCGGCATGGGCGTCGCGCGGGCCCTGCCCTCCGTGCTCACCCCGCCGGCCCTGACGCTGCTCTTCCTGGTGCTGACGGCGCTCGTGCGGCCGAACAGCGAGGGAGCGCTGCCGTCGAGCATCGCGCCGATCCGGCTCGCCCTGCTGGCGCCTGGGGTCTCCATGCCGCGCGAGATGTTGCTGACCCTGTCCGGTGCCGTGCACCTCGGCCAGACGCTCTGGCTGCTCGGCCTGCTCGCCACCGGCTTCGCCCTGCTGTCGGCGGTGACCCGCCGGGCCCGGCTGCTGGCGGTGGCCCCCGTCCTGGCAGGCCTGGCCCTGGCCCTGCTGGTGCTCCCGGCCACTGCGCGCGACACCTACGTCGTCGACAGGGCCGCCGCCGCGCCGGTCTGCGACGGACCGGTGTGCGTGACGCGGGCGGACAGCTCACGCCTGGCCGGACTCGCCCCGCACGGCAGGGAGGCGCTGCGCGTGCTGCACGACGCCCTGGGCGACAAGGCGCCGAACGCGGTGCGGGAGGACACCGAGCTGCGCGCGGCCGGCGACCCCCGGGTGCTCTCCGCCGACGCGGTGCTGGTCGACTTCGACGAGCGGATGCTCGTCCGCGCGACGGACGGCGGACTGACCCGCGTCCTGGTCGCCCAGGGCCTCGCACCGAGCTGCCACGCGAACAACGACTGGGAGGGCGCGGGCCTGGGCGGCGCCGCGGTGCAGAGCATCGTCGCGAGCTGGGCCCTCGGCGACCCGCACCTCGTTCCACTGGAGGAGAAGGGCACCGACGAGTACACCCTCAAGATCTGGGCCGACGCCGAAACCGCCTGGACGAAGCTGACCGCACTGCCCCCGGCCGAGCAGCGCGCGCGGATCGCCGAGGTGCACGCCGCCGCCCTCTCCTGCTCCTCGAACGCGCTGCTCCCCCTGCTGGCCGGGGTGGATGCCCGATGAACTGGCTTCTGCTGTACGCGCGTTCACGCCAGGTGCCGGTCTGGGCGGCCGTGGTCGCGCTCGTCGCGCCGGCGGCCTGGGCCTTCGGCCGGGGGCGCACCGCCGGCTCGCCGGACCTGGAGTTGGCGATCCTGGTGCTCACCGCGCAGGTGGCGGCGGCCTCCGTCGGGCTCGGCGGGCAGGACGCCGCGCTGGACCGGACCGCCGCGATCCGGTGGGCTCCCCGGCGGGCGGCGCACGTGCTGCTGATCGGCGTGGTCGCCGGGGCGGCGCTGCTGCTGGTCCAGGCGGCGGGAGCCCGGCTCGCCCCCACCGAGCTGGTCGTCCGGGACAGCGCGGGCCTGGCCGGCCTCGCCGCGCTCGGGGCGGTGCTGTGCGGGGCGCCGTTCGCCTGGACCCTGCCGACGGGCTGGCTCGCCTACACCCTCCTCGGCCCGGCCCCGGGCGGCACCTTGGGGCAGGTGGCCCACTGGCTGGACTTTCCCCCCGGCACGGCGGCGGCCAACTGGACCGCCTGGGCCCTCCTGGCGGCCGGCACCGGCCTGTACGCCGCCGCCGGGCCGAGGCGGTAGCGGTACTCCTCAGCCGGCGGGGGTGAAGTCCGTCCTGGCGGCGAGGAGGGCGCGCAGTTCGGAGAGCTCGGCGGCGCTGAGGAGCTCCTTGCGGAGCGGCAGGACGTTCGTCCGGGTGATGACCAGGAACAGGTGGCCCTGGTCCTCCGCGGTCCGCAGGAACGCCGACCACGGGATGTCGGGGCTGCTGTACGGCGTCCGGACACAGACCTGATCATCCGTCAGGAGTACCTCGACGTCGCCCGGCCCGCCCGAGAGCTGGGCCCTGGCGAGCCGCTTCGGGTGCGGCATGAGCCACAGCAGCACGGCGCCGGGTACGAGCCCGAGGTACCCGAGCCCGCCGAGCGGGGAGAGCCACAACGCCGGGACGACCAGCAGGAGGTAGACGGTGAAGTAGACCAGTACCCGCCGCCGGAGGTCTCCCGACGCGATCCGCAGGCCTCGGTGGAGGTCGTCGACGGTCATCCGAAAGCTGATGGTGATGTGCACGCGTCCCCCCGGGTCGTCCGGACAGCACTGCATGGTCTCAGGCCGACGAGGAGGGCGACAGACCCCGTGCGTCCCCGTTACGGCGCCGCAGGGCCGCAGCCCTGCGGCGCCGCACCGGCGGGCTACTCCCGCAGGTGCGGGTCGCCCACCAGCCAGACGCCCGGCCGGACTTCCACCGCCTCCAGGCGGTCGGCGGGCGTGCGGTCGATGACGTGCTCCTGGATCCGGTCGATCGAGCGGCTGCCGAACTGCACCCACCGGCGGTCGCCGAGGCGCTGGGCGGCGTCCACGAACTCGCCGAAGCCGACCAGGGCGTCCTCGGGCCGTCCGGACAGCAGGTGGGTCAGCGCGATGCCGCGCAGCACGTCCGTCCGGCCGCGCCGGCCGTCCGCGCCGTCGCCGAGGAGTTCGGCGGCCTGGGCGTAGAGCTTGGCCGCCGGGCCCGGTTCGGCGTCGGTCAGGGCGACGTCGGCCAGGCCGATCAGGCAGTGCGCCTCGCCGAGGCGGTCGGCGAGGCCGTGGTGGATTGCCCGGGCGGTCTCGTAGTACTCGGCGGCCTGCGGGTTGCGGCGCTGCTGCCAGGCGAGGTCGCCGAGCGAGCGCAGCACCGCCGAGCGCGCGGTGGGCTGTTCGGCGCGCTGGGCGGCCTCCAGCGCCAGCTGGTGGGTGGCGGCCCACTCGTCCCAGACCGACCCGGCCTCGAAGTACCCGGCCAGCGCCTCGGTCAGCTCCCAGGTCAGGCACCACAGCCCGGCCGCGTGGGCCTGCCGGACGGAGCCGACCAGCCCGGCGGCCTCGTCCTGGAACCAGCGTGCGGGGGTGTCGCCGACCACCTTCGCGGGCGGGAAGTCGGTGCCGTCGCCGTCCGGCACCTCGGTGGCGCCCGGGGTGAGCAGCGCGGCGGCGTACCGGGCGTACCGCAGGAAGGCGGCGCCGAGCCGGTCCGTCGCCGACTCGACGGCGCCCGGCGGGTCCGCGTCTAGCTGCTCCAGGGCGAGTTTGCGGAGCAGCCGGTGGTAGCTGTACCGGCAGGGCCGGCCCGGTGCCGTCCGGCGGACGGAGAGCAGCTGGGACTCGACCAGCCGCTCCACCAGCTGCTCCGTCTCGGCCGGCGGCAGGTCGAGCAGGGCGGCGGCGGCCCAGAGCGGGAAGTCGGGCACGGGGGCCAGCGCCAGCAGCCGGAAGGCGCGGCGTTCGGCCGGGCCGATCTCGCGGTAGCCGACCAGCAGGCTGGCCCGGACGTCGAGATCGCCGGCCACGAACGGGGTGAGCCCGGCGCTCTCGTCGGCCAGCCGGTCCGCCCAGTCCGCTCCCGACCAGTGCGGGCGGGCGGCCAGGCCGCTGCCGGCCACCCGGACGGCGAGCGGCAGGTACCCGCAGAGCCGGGCGATCTCCCGTCCGGCCGCCGGGTCGTCGGCGAGCCGGGGGCCGACGATCGACACCAGCAGGCGGTGCGCCTCGCTGGAGCGCAGCACGTCCAGGACGAGGTGCCGGGCGCCGTCCAGCCCGGTCAGCGGGCGGCGGCTGGTGATCACGGTGAAGACCTCGGGCATCGCGGCCAGCACCGGGCGGAGCTGGTCCTCGGAGGAGGCGTCGTCCAGGACGAGCAGCAGCCGGCGGCCCTCGACGGCGCGGTGCAGCAGGTCGGCCAGCTCGGGGAGGTCCGTCCCGGCAGGCGGTTCGGCGCCTGCCGGGACGATTCTGCGGAGCAGGGCGATGATGGTCTGCGACGCGTCGAGGGCGGTGTCCTGCGAGCCGCGCAGCTCGATCAGCACCTGGCCGTCCGGGAAGCCCGCCGCGTTCCGGCGGGCGAACTCCACCGCGAAGGTGGTCTTGCCGACCCCCGCCCGGCCGCCGACCACCAGCACCTGGCGGCCGCGCGGTGCCTCGCCCTCGGCGGCCCCGGGGACGAGCTTCGCGGCGGTGGCGAGGGCGGCCTCGCGGCCGGTGAAGTCGGCGGTGGCCGGGGGCAGCCAGAGCGCGGGGGCGCCCGGGGCCGGCCGGGCCGGGGACGGATCCTGCCAGGCGAGCAGCGGGTCGGAGCGCAGGATCCGGTCGTGCAGCCGCTTCAGCCCGGCGCCGGGCTCCACCCCCAGCTCGTCCACCAGCGCCTTGCGGGCCCGGCTGAACGCCTGCAGCGCGTCCGACTGCCGGTCGGAGCGGTACAGGGCCACCATCAGGTGCGCGTGCAGGGTCTCCCGGTACGGGTGCTGGTTCACCAACTCCATGAGTTCGCCGGTCAGTTCGTGGTGGCGGCCGAGCCGGAGGTCGGCGGCGATCCGCTGTTCGAGGGTGACGGTGCGCAGCTCCTCCAGCCGCACGCAGGTGGTGGCCAGCACCGGGCCGTGCGGGACGCCGGAGAGCGCGACGCCGGACCAGAGCGCGAGGCTCTCCCGCAGGTCGGCGGCGGCGGTGGTGAAGTCGCCCTGGTCGTAGGCCTCCTTGCCGGTGCGGCGCAGGGTCTCGAACCGGGCGAGGTCGAGGTCGGTGGGCGAGACGGTCAGCCGGTAGCCGGGCGGCACGGTGTGCAGGCGGCGGTCGGAGGTGGTCGGCTCGGACGGGATCTCGCCCAGGGCGCGCCGGAGTTGGGAGACGTAGACCTGGAGGGTGGTGGCGGCGGTGCGCGGCGGGTTGATGTCCCAGAGCTCGTCGATCAGGCTCGCGGTGGAGACCGCCTCGTTCGCGCGTACCAGCAGGGTCGCCAGCAGCACCCGGACCTTGGCGGCGGTCGGGGTGTGCGGGGTCATGCTGATCGGGCCGAGGACCCTGAATCTGATGCCTTCTCCTGAGTCCGACATCAGTAGTCCTGGAGGACGACGGTGTCGACGGCGGCGATCTGCCGGGCGCCCTGGTGCAGCGTCAGCGTGACCGGCAGGGCCGGGCGGCCGTCGGCGGACCGGCCGAGCGTGCCCGCGACGGCGCGGCAGTGCAGCGGCAGGTCGGGCTCGGCGAAGCCCTGGAAGCGGGCGCTCCACCGGCTCAGCACGCAGCTGTTCACGGTGAACCCGTGCAGCTCGCCGGCCAGCAGCAGGGCGGCCTGCCGGGTGGACTCGATCAGCACCATGGCCGGGACGTGGTCGGTGGTGGCCTCGCCGTACACCTGGTTGCGCGGGTCGACGGAGACCTCGACCACCAGCTCGCCCTGCCGGCTCTGGACCGGACGGCCCAGCAGGACGTTGGCCTGGTCGGCCCGGCCGACGGCCTTGGCGGCGGGCTCGTTCGCCCAGAGCTCGCCGTCCTCCGGCCCGGTGAACCGGCCCCGGCTCAGCACCCGGCCGCGCTCGCGGTGGTTCTGGTAGACCCGGGGCATCAGGAAGACCAGCCGGGCGGTGGCGGTGCCGCAGCGGACGCCCTCGACGTACAGTGCCGACTCGCACTCCAGGCCGCGCGGCACGCCGCTGACCACGTCCACCGGGCTGAGGGTGATGTCCATGGTGAGGTGGGCGGGGCCCGGGGTGCGGCGCCACGGGTCGAGTCCGGTGACCATGACCTCGGTCGCGGCGAAGACCGCCGGGCGCTCCTGGGGCACCCGGAAGTACCGGTGGGAGACGAACAGGGCGGTGCGGCGCAGTACTTCGGCGGGGGAGTGCAGGTCGTGGAAGAGGTTGGGCCCGTCGTTGAACAGTGGATGCCGTTCGGGCAGCAGTGCGGAGACGGCGAACTGCTGCTCGGTCGGCCCGGTGGTGCCGAGCACGACACCTTCGGGGGTGTTCGGCCGGTGCACCAGGTGGTGGACCAAGGCCGTGGCGCCCGGTGCCGAGGTCGGCCCGTGGTGCCGGCGGACCGCTTGAGCGAGGGTCTGACCTGGTGCTTGTTCTGGCACGGTGATCTCCACTCGTAAGCGTCTGGCGGGTGCAGGCAGCCGGAGGAGGCGTGGCCCGGGACCCTGCTCGGGCCCTCCCCGGGGCCCTGCTCGGGACCGCTGAACGCTCCCCCCGTCCGCGATCAGGTTAGGAAGCGCCGGTGGCGGACGGTTAGGACCGCCGGTACTCGATTGGGCCGAACGGGCGGTACCAGGGGTACCGGACGCCCCCGAGGGGATCGAGTGACTGTGCGGAACACGTTCGACAGTGCGGTGGGTGACGCCCCGTCGGGCGGACTTGCGAAACCCGTCGGCCGCACTTGCAAAACAAGGTCGGCCCGCGTTGACCCACATAGTTCACCATCCTGACAATCACAGTCACAGCGAGTGTCGGACAAGGCACCCGGACGGGATCGAACCGGACAACTGGTCGAGTGCCGAAGGACGGTGAACGGTATGGCAGGGGACAGGGAGCCGATGCCGGGGACGACCCGGCGGGCACTGGTCGTCGATCAGTGGCCACTGGCGCGGTGGGCGGTCTCCGGTCTGCTGCGGGACGCGGGACTCGTCGACTCGGTCGCCGTCGCCTCCTCGGCGGAGGGGGCCTGGCACCTCAGCCAGGAGACCACGCCCGACCTGGTGGTCACCGACTGCGACCTGCGCGCCCCCTGGGACGGCATCCGGCTCGGCCGCCGGCTCAAGTCCCTGACCCACGCGCCACTGGTCCTCGTCTACACCGAGCGGTCCGAACTGAGCGTCGTCATCGAGTGCCTCAGGGGCGCGGCCGACGGTTTCGTGCACCGCTCGGTCGACACCGCCGCCCTGGTCGAGGCCGTCCAACGGCTGATCGACGGCCGGCACGTCTGGCTGACCAGCCAGGAGACCCCCCGCGACGAGGAGAACTGGCTCGAAGCCGACCTCCAGCAGGACGGGATGACCGTCCGCGAGCGCGAGGTGCTCGGCCTGCTGCTCCGGCGCTACTCCAACGACGAGATCGCCGATGAACTCCACCTGGCCCGGCAGACGGTGAAGAACTACGTCAGCACGGTGCTCCAGAAGCTGGAGGTCTCCTCACGCCGCGAACTCTACGGCCGGATGACGGCACCTGCGGCGGGGGTCTGAGGAGCCCCGTACTGTTCGACCGCGCCCGCGCGGTCCCGCAGGGAGACGCTCAGGCCGGGTGGGCGGCGAGGCTGCGCAGGCCCGCCGTGAGGACGCCGGCCAGGAGGAGGCGGGCGGCCTCGGAGGAGCCGAGGGCCGCCGAGGCGAGGGCGACGGTGCGCAGGGCGTGGACGGTGTGCCGCAGGGCGTCCGGTTCGAGTCCGTAGCCCCGTAGGGCAGCGGCCAGCACCGCGTCCACCTGGTCGGCCGAGCCGGCCGGTCCGGGATCGTCGTGGCCGACGGCCAGCGCGTACCGGTGGGGGTGGCGGTCGGCGAACTCCTGGTGGGCGCGGAGCAGGGTGACGACCGCGTCCTCCCCGCTGCGGCCGAGCAGGGCCTGCCGCAGCTGGGCCCCGAGATCCGCGCGGACCCGGGCCGCGGCCAGGGCGCGCAGTTCCGCCAGGCTCCGGACGTGCTTGTAGAGCGAGGGCGTCGCCACCTTCGTGCGGGCGGCCACGGCGGCGAGCGTGAGCAGGTCGGCGCCGCGCTCGTCGAAGACGACGAGCGCGGC
>NZ_BAAANT010000051.1:0-40111 GCF_039529945.1 Kitasatospora kazusensis
TCCAGGCAGATCACGGGGCGTCGAGAACTCCATGATCTTGGAAGCCGTGCCTGTCCCGCTCCGAGGGACACCTCAACCCGGCAGATCGTCATGAACCAGACGTCCTGTGACTACGCCGAAGCCCTGGGCCCTGACGCAGTCGGCAATTCCCTCGAACGCCGTTCCCGACCGCTCCCCCGATCGCTCCCCCGATCGCTTCGCACCCGTTTCCGGCTCCTCCGGTGGAAAACCGGTACATTACCGTTTTCTTACCGGCACTAATGATCGGACGCAGCGGCGGATCCGAATGGCCGAATACACCGTTACCGCCCGGCCGAATGCCCTGGCACGGCCGGACGAATGCACCCTCACCGTCCGGCCGAATGCCCCGGTACGGTCCGGCCGGATCACCCCAGATCGAGCCGGAAATCCACCTCCGCACCCGGCTGGGAACACCGGACCGCCCCGATTCCGCGCAGCATCCGCACCGCCCGCCCGTTTCCGGCCAGCACGGACGCGGTGAGCGCCCGCACGCCCTGCCCCTGGAGGGACTCCAGCGCGAACGAGGCGAGCGCCGAACCGAGCCCGCGCGACTGCCAGGCGTCCTCGACCAGCACGGCGAGCTCCACCACACCGGCGTCCCGGGTCCGCAGGATGTTGGTCATCGCGATCACCTTGCGGATGTCGCCACCGGGCGCGGTCAGCAGCGTGACGCCCTTCGCGCGGTCGCACAGGCTGTTCCAGTCGCACCGGGACAGCCGGTCGGTCGCGGCGAAGTACCTTATCGCCCGGCTCGCCGCCGAGCACCTGGCATGCATGCCCTGGACCGCCCGGTAATCCTCCGCCCGGGCCATCCGGGTGACCGTGAGGCCCCCGGCGGGCAGCCGCGTGAGCCTCGGCAGGTGAATGACCGGGCCGTCGGCGCTTTTCACGGCCGGCACACGCTCCAGAATCGGCGAGGTGTGATTCATAAGGCCCGACCATATCGGCGGCCGTGCCCCCTCGCAACCATCTCACGGCTTTTACCACCGGCGTCGGGATTTCCTACCGGCACGGCCTATTACGCCCCCGGGGATTTACTCCGGACGGAGTATTCCGGCCGCCCGGGAGGCCGCCCCGGGGCTGCCCCGAGGCGCCCCGGCCGCGGACCGCCGCCGTCCCTCGGGGCGACCGTGCGCAAACAAGCCACTCCGGGTGCGCATACGGACGAAACGCCCGCCCGCGCCCTGGTTAGCGTGAGGCCCGTCGCCGCCGAGCAGCCCACGGCGGCCCCGAGCCGAGAACACGTTCGACCGACCCCGGAAGGTGTGGCATGACGCTAATGGAGACTCTGGAGTCCCCGGTGACGACCACCGCAGGTCCGCTCGACAGCGCGGAGATCCTGGCCCGCGCACAGGCACTGGCTCCGGAGCTCCGCACGCGCTCCGAGGAGATCGAGCGCGAGCGGCGGTTACCGGCGGACGTCGTCGACAAGCTCCGTGGCACCGGTGTCTTCCGGATGGCGATGCCGCGCTCGCTGGGCGGTCCGGAGATGACCTTCTCCGAGCAGACCCGGGTGATCGAGGCGCTGTCGACCGGTGACGCCGCGGTCGGCTGGTGCGGGATGATCGGGATGGACACCTGGGCGTACGCCCGCTGCATGCCGGAGTCGGTGGAGCGCTCCATCATCGACACCCCCGACCTGATCACCGCGGGCATGATCTTCCCCTCCGGCAAGGCCGAGCGGGTGCCGGGCGGCTACCGGGTCAGCGGGCGCTGGAGCTTCGGCAGCGGGATCACCCACTGCGACTGGCTGATCGGCGGGGTCCTGGTCCACCAGGACGGCGCGCCCGAGGCCGACCCGGACGGCGGCGCGGTGCACTGGCGGATCATCATGGGCCGCCCCGAGCAGTTCGAGATCCTCGACACCTGGTACACCACCGGGCTGGCCGGCAGCGGCAGCCGCGACTACCAGGTCACCGACCTCTTCGTCCCGGAGGAGCACACCTTCCGGTTCGGCGAGTCGCGCGGCCAGGGCCCGCTGACGGCCCGGGACGCCTTCCTCCACAACGTCGCCGGTGTCCCGCTGGGCGTCGCCCGCGCGGTGCTCGACCACGTCCGGGAGCTGGCCTCCCACAAGGTCGAGCGCGTCACCGGCGTGCCGTGGTCGGACAGCTACCGCGTCCAGCTGGGCATCGCACAGGCCGAGATGGACCTCTCGGTGGCCCGGGACGCGGTGTACGCGAGCCTGGACCGGCAGTGGGACCGGGTCGCCGAGGGGCGCGCCGCGGCCGAGGACGAGCAGGTCTCCGCGGCCGTCTCCCGGGTGAACGCCTTCCGTACGGCGCGCTCGATCGCGATCCGGATGTCCGACCTGGTCGGTACCGCCTCGATCTACCGCACCTCGCCGCTGGACCGCTGGACCCGCGACCTGCACACCATGTGCCAGCACATCCTGGCGCAGGACCAGGTGCTCCAGTCGGCCGGCGCGCTCCTGCTGGGCAGCACCCCGCTGGCGCCCTTCCCGATCGGCGTCAAGGGCTAGCACCGCCGTGCACCGGGCCCGTCGGCCCGGAGTGCGCCCGGCCCGGCCCTCCGTGCGGACGGAGGGCCGGGCGCCCTCCCCGAGACGTCGGACGGCGGCCGGTGCCGTCCTCCGAACAGCAGTCACGACAGTCGAGTCAGAAGAGAATTGGGGAAGTTGATGGCAACGTCGATCGACGTCGCAGCCGACGAGCGGGTCACCACCCGTCCGTCAACGGGAGGCCGGGCACCGCAGTGGGGCGTCCGGCAGTGGGGCATGCTCATCGTGGTCTGCGGCGCGATGTTCCTGGACGCCCTGGACAACATCATGGTCGGGATCGCCGTGCCGCCGATCAAGGCGGAGCTGGGCATGTCGACCGCCTCGGTGCAGTGGGTGGTCAGTTCGTACGTGCTCGGCTTCGGCGGCTTCCTGCTGCTGGGCGGGCGGATGGCCGACCTGCTCGGCCGGCGCCGGGTCTTCCTGGCGGCCGTCGCGGTGTTCGCCCTGGGTTCGCTCGTGGGCGGGATCGCCAGTGACGGCACGGTGCTGATCGTGGCGCGCTTCATCACCGGTGTGGGCGCGGCGTTCACCGCCCCCGCCAGCCTGTCGATCATCGTCACCACCTTCACCGAGGGACCGCAGCGCAACCGGGCACTCGGCATCTACACCGCCTGTGGCGCGGTCGGGTACTCCACCGGCGTCATCGCCGGCGGCCTGCTGACCGAACTCGGCTGGCGCTGGACCTTCTTCCTGCCGGTCGCGGTGGCCCTGGCGGTGCTGGGCGGCGCGTTCGCCCTCGTCCCGCGCGACCCGGCCTACACCGGCGGCCCGCGCAACTACGACGTGGTCGGCGCGACCACCGTGACGGCCGCCACCCTGCTGCTGGTCTACGACATCGTCGAGGCGCCCACCAAGGGCTGGCTGGCCCCCCGCACGCTCGGCCTGTTCGCCGTCGCGGTGGCGCTGTTCGCACTGTTCGTGGTCACCGAGCGCCGCGCGGCCAGCCCGCTGCTGCGGCTGGGCCTGCTGCGCAACCGCTCGCTGGTCGGTGCGAGCCTGGCGGCCGCCGCGATCCTCGGCACCTACATGAGCTTCCAGTTCATCGGCGGCCTCTACATGCAGTCGCTGCGCGGCTGGTCCCCGCTGGAGATGGCCTTCGGCTTCCTGCCGATCGGGCTGCTGATCGCGACCATCGCACCGCGGGTCGGCGTGCTGGTCTCGCGGTTCGGCCCGACCTGGATGATCTTCGCCGGGTTCGTCGCCTACACCGCCTCCTACCTGCTGTTCTGGGGCATCGGCGAGAGCTCCTCGTACTGGTGGGCGATCCTGCCGAGCGTGGTGCTGATCGGCATCGCCTTCCCGTTCTCCTTCCCGGCCGCGAACGTGCTGGCCACCGCCGGGGTTGCCGACGAGGAGCAGGGCCTGGCGGCCGGCGTGCTGCAGACCGGCTACCAGGTCGGCGCCGCGATCGTGCTGGCGGTGGTGACCGCGACGATGTCGACCGACGACGCCTCCCAGGGGCACGCGGCGGCGCTCACCAGCTACCACCACGGGATGTACGTCGTCACCGGGATCTCCGTCCTGACCATGCTGGTCGCGCTGGTCGCCGCGCTGCGCGGCAACGCCCGGCGCCGGGCGGCCGCGTAACGTCCGACCGCGCACCCGAGGCCCCGGCCGCCCCCGTCCAGGGGCGGCCGGGGCCTCGCGCCGTCCCGCCGCCGGTGCGGGAGTGGCGGTGTCCGCCCGCACCGTCCCGGGCGCGCCGGGCCCTGCGGCCCGGTTTCGGCGCGCCTACGATGGGACACCGGGGGCTGTGCGAGGAGGCTGCGATGTCCCGACGACGGCGCTACGCGCTGACGTTCCCCGGCACCCCCGGCGGCCATGCGCCGCAGGACGTGGTGGTGGTGACGGACACCGGCACCAGCGGCCCCGGCGGGTACCCGGTCTACGCCGACGCCTCGGGCATCGTCCGGGCCGAGATCAGCGACCTCGGCGAGGTCCGGATGCTGGCGAGCGGCGGCCACCAGTCCCCGCAGACGCCGGTGCACGCCGAACCGCTGCTGCCCTGACGAGCGGATCCGCCGGCGCACGCCGAACCACCGGCGCGCCGACGGGAGCCCAATAAAGTTGAGTACTCACGCATTGCTCAAGTAACCTGCGGGGGTGAACTCCTCCCCCCTCGACGCCGTCGTACGCCTGTGCCGCGCCCAGACGGTGGCCACCAGACAGCTGGACCGCCGGCTCGCCGCCCACGGGATCAGCTTCGGCGACTTCCTGATCCTCACCCACCTGGCCTCGGCCGAAGGCGCCCGGCTGCGCCGGGTGGACCTCGCCGAACGCCTCGGGCTGACACCCTCCGGGGTCACCCGCGCACTCGGCCCGCTGGAGCGGATCGGGCTGGTCGGCCGGGAGTCCGACCCTCGCGACGCCCGCGCCAGCTACGCCCTTCTCAGCACGACCGGACGGCGGCTGCTCGCCGAGGCCCGGGTCAGCGCCGAGCTGGCCGGCCGGGAGCTGTTCGGCGACGCCGACGCGGCCCGGGGCGACTGGGACCCGGCCGAGCTGGACCTGTTCGCCCGGCTGCTCGCCCGGCTCGGCGGCACCGGCCTGCCGGCCACCGGGACCCCGCCCACCACCTGAGACCCACCCGGCCCGACCGAAAGGCCCGACACCCCATGAGCCGCCACACCTTCCGCGTGACCGTCCGCGGAGCGTTCGACCAGCTGGACGAGCCCGCCCGGGCGGCACTGCTCGCCGCGGCGGACCGGCACAGCTGGCTGAACTCCGCCTTCACCGAGCCCGGCACCCTCACCTACGGCCCGGAGCTGCACGCCTTCGCCTTCCGCTACGTGGTCCGCGCCCCCGTCGAGGAGGGTGCGCGGATCGCCACCGAGCAGGCCGAGGCCCAGGCCCTCGCCACGCTCGAAGCCCTCGGCTGCGGGTACCGGCACCTGCGCTCCGGCGCGGTGGACGTGGACGAGATCCCGGTCCGGCGCAAGGGCCGGAGCAACTGGTAGCACCGGACCGCAGCGGCCGTTGTGCCATTTCCCGCTCACTAACCCTTCCTGGCGATAGTTCACCTGATCGAGCGAGTGGGACGGTACTTCACCTCCGCGCCCCGGAGGGGCCGACCTACTCTGAGCGCTGATCAAGCTGATCAACAGGAGGGATCGCAAGGGCCGATCCCCGGCGGTCCGGCGCGCCCCGCGCCGGCCACCCCCGGCCCGGATCCGAGGGTCGGGGAGACACGAGGAAAGGCATGGCACCGGTGCCGCAACCCTTCAAGCTTCCCGAGTTCTACCTGCCGTATCCGGCCCGGCTCAATCCGCACCTCGAAGCGGCCCGGGAGCACACCAAGGCGTGGGCCCGCGACCTCGGGATGATCGAGGGCTCGGGCATCTGGGACGAACAGGACTTCGACTCCCACGACTACGCGCTGCTGTGCGCCTACACCCACCCCGACTGCGACAGCGAAGAACTCGCCCTCATCACCGACTGGTACGTCTGGGTCTTCTTCTTCGACGACCACTTCCTCGACATCTTCAAGCGCACCCGGGACACGGCCGGCGCGAAGGCCTACCTCGACCGGCTGCCCGCCTTCATGCCGCTGCGCCCGGGTGCGCCCGTCCCGGAGCCGACCAACCAGGTGGAGGCCGGGCTCGCCGACCTCTGGGCGCGTACCGTCCCGGGCATGTCGCCGAGCTGGCGCAGCCGCTTCGCCGCGAACACCAAGCACCTGCTGGACGAGTCGCTCTGGGAGCTCGCCAACATCGACGCGGGCCGGATCGCCAACCCGGTCGAGTACATCGAGATGCGCCGCAAGGTGGGCGGCGCCCCCTGGTCCGCCGGGCTGGTGGAGCACGCGGCGGGCGCCGAGGTCCCGGCCGCCGTCGCGCTCAGCCGCCCGCTGCAGGTGCTCCGGGACACCTTCTCCGACGGGGTGCACCTGCGCAACGACCTGTTCTCGTACGAACGCGAGATCCAGGACGAGGGCGAACTCTCCAACGGCATCCTGGTCCTGGAGCACTTCCTCGGCTGCTCGACCCAGCAGGCGGCCGAGTCGGTGAACGACCTGCTCACCTCCCGGCTGCACCAGTTCGAGCACACCGCCCTCACCGAACTCCCGCCGCTCTTCGAGGAGTTCGAGCTGGATCCGAAGTCCCGCCTGGACGTGCTGGCCTACGTCAAGGGGCTCCAGGACTGGCAGTCCGGCGGCCACGAGTGGCACCTGCGCTCCAGCCGCTACATGAACGACGGGGCGGACGTCGCCGGGAGCGCGGCCCACCTGCTGGGCGGCCCGCTGGGCCTCGGCACCTCGGCGGCCAGGGTGCTGCCCTCGCTGACGGCCACCCTGCCGCGCCGGGCGAGGAGCTTCACCCACGTCCCGTTCGAGCGGGTCGGGCCGGTGGACCTGCCCGAGTTCCACATGCCCTTCACCCTCCGGCTCAGCCCGCACCTGGAGGAGTCCCGCCGCCACACCGTCCAGTGGTGCGGGGAGATGGGCATCCTGGACGACGTCCCCGGCGTGCCCGGCTCGGGCATCTGGGACGAGCGCCGGGCGGCGGTGATCGACCTGCCGCTCTGCTCGGCCGGCATCCACCCGGACGCCTCCCTCGACGAGCTCAACCTGACCAGCGACTGGCTCGCCTGGGGCACCTACGGGGACGACTACTTCCCGGTGGTGTTCGGCCGCACCTTCAACCTGGCCGCCGCGAGGGCCTGCATCGAGCGCCTCACCGAGTTCATGCCGCTCGACCCGGCCGCCGCCGTCCCCACCCCGGCCGGCGGTCTGGAGCGCGGACTCGCCGACCTGTGGCGGCGCACGGCGGGCCCGATGGACCCGGGTGCGCGGCGCAAGTTCCGCACGGCCGTCGAGGACATGATGGAGAGCTGGCTCTGGGAGCTCGCCAACCAGATGCAGAACCGCATCCCCGACCCGGTCGACTACATCGAGATGCGCCGCAAGACCTTCGGCTCCGATCTGACGATGAGCCTGTCCCGGCTGGCCCAGGGGGCGACGGTGCCGGACGAGGTCTACGCCCTGCGGCCGGTGCAGGCCATGGAGAAGGCGGCCTCGGACTACGCCTGCCTGATCAACGACGTGTTCTCGTACCAGAAGGAGATCCAGTTCGAGGGCGAGATCCACAACGCGATCCTGGTCGTCCAGAACTTCTTCGACTGTGACAAGGACACCGCCCTCGGCATCGTCAGCGACCTGATGACCGCCCGGATGCGGGAGTTCGAGCACCTCGTGGCCACCGGCCTGCCGGCCATGTACGAGGAGTTCGGGCTCTCCCCCGAGATCCGCCGGGCCCTCGACGGGTACGCCGACGAGCTCAAGGACTGGCTGGTCGGCATCCTCAACTGGCACCGGCACTGCCAGCGCTACGCCGAGTCCGAACTCCTGTACCTGGCCGGCCCGGCCGCCGCCCTGCCGAGCGGACCGGTCGGACTCGGCACCTCCGCCGCCCGGTTCGCCACCCCGGCTGCCGAGCCCGCCGCACCCCCGGCCCCTGCCGCACCCTCCGCACCTGCGATCCCCACCGCGCCCGAGGCGCTCACGGCGCCCGCGGCGCCTGGGGCCCCTGAAGTTCCCGCACAGTCGGCCTGGACCCCTCCGGCGCACGACAGTTGGCGCTCCACGCTGCCGGTGGGCTGAGCCCGGGGGTGAGGGGTGCGCTCGCCTGCGCACCCCTCACCCCCTCCTGACGGGCAGTCAGTTCTGCTGCTCGGCGAGGAGCTGGTCGGCGACGCGGGTCCGGTAGTACAGCACGGAGGCTCCCGAGCGCCGGCGGTCGACCAGCCGGGCGTCCAGCAGCACCTTCAGGTGGTCCCCGACCGTCCCGATGCCCAGACCGGTCAGCGCGGCGAGCTGGCTGGTGCTGCCGGGCGGGTCCAGCCGGACGAGCAGTTCGGCCCGGGTGGCGCCGAGGAGGCGGCCGAGCGCCGCGGGGACGGCGGTGCCCGGACCGGGCTCGACCAGCAGGCCGGAGGCGGGGTAGACGACGGCGTAGCGCCCCGGCAGGTCCCAGGCCACCCACCCCCGGCGGGCGCTGCTCGGGATCAGGACCAGCTCGGCGCCGGCCAGGTCGCGGGCGGGCCGGTCGGCGGTGTTGATCCGCAGCCGCCCGTCGCCGAGCCAGCGCAGATCCGGGATCAGGCCCTCGATCGCCGAGGCCCAGCCGTGCCGGCCCTGCCGGTGGATCCGGCCGACGATGTCGGCCTCGAAGATCCGGGCGCGCCGGGGCCAGTCGTTCCGTACGGTGTGCTCCCAGACCCACTCCAGCAGGTCGGCGATCCGGTCCGGCAGGTCGTCCCGGTCCAGTTCCGGCGGCGCGGCGCCCCGGCAGGACAGCGCGACGTCGGCCCGCGCGACGTCGGGCGGAGTCGCGCGCAGCCGGGCGAGTTCCTGCTCGAAGGCCGACTCGCCCGGGCGCGGTGGCATGCCGACGAACTCGGGCATCCACCTGGTCCGGAGCACCGAGTCCACCCAGGCGCGGGCCACCTCGTCCCCGGCCAGCCGGCGCCGGTAGCCGGGGTGGTGGGCGGCCAGCCACGGCCGCTGCCACGGCTCGGGCCGCTCGTCGCTGAGCACCCCCAGTGCGGCGACGGTCTCGATCAGCGGTGATAGCACGAACCGGCTCCGCGCGAGCACGTCCGCGTCGACCAGCCACAGCCCCATACGTTTCGCCTCCCGCCGAAAGAGTAGGGCGGCGCCGGACGGTAGATCCACTCTGGGCGCCATGCGTACGTATCAGGAGCTCTTCCGAGTACCGGAGTTCAAACCGCTGTTCGCCGCCGTGGCCTGCATGGTGGCGGGCGGGACGGTCACCTCGCTCGCCCTGGCCACCGTGGTCTTCGACCGGACGGGGTCGGCCCTGCTCGCGGCGGTGAGCATGTTCGGGGCCTCGTTCGCGCAGGTGCTCGGCGCGACGACCCTGCTGTCGCTGGGCGACCACCTGCCGCCCCGGCGGACCACGGTGGTGCTGGCGCTGGTCTTCGCGGCGGCGGCCCTGGCGCTGTCGCGTCCCGGTACGCCCGTCCCGGTCATGCTGGCGATCGTGCTGGGCGTCGGCCTGGTCAACTCGGTCGGCGGCGCCGTCCGCTGGGGCCTGGTCAGCGAGATCCTCCCCGAGGACGGCTACCTGCTCGGGCGGTCCGTCCTGAACATGGCCGGCGGGGTGGTCCAGATCGCCGGCAACGGCGTGGGCGCCGCACTGCTGGGGTTCGCCTCGCCGCGCGCCGCACTGCTGCTGAGCGCCTGCCTGTACCTCACCGGGGCGCTGGTGGCCCGCTTCGGGCTGACCCGCCGGCCGCCGAGGGCGGCCGGGCGGCCCACGGTGCGGCAGACCTGGCGCGTCAACCGGCGGTTGCTGGCGGACCGCGCGGTGCGCCGGGTGTACCTGGCGCTGTGGGTGCCGAACGGCTTGGTGGTGGGGGCCGAGGCGCTGTTCGTCCCGTACGCCGGAGCTTCGGCCGGGGCGCTGTTCATGGCCGCCGCGCTCGGCACGCTGGCGGGCAACACGGCGGTGGGACGGTTCGTGCCGAAGCACCGGCGCAGCGCGCTGGCCCTGCCGCTGCCGTTGCTGATGGCCGTCCCGTATCTGCTGTTCCCGCTCCGGCCCGGCCTGGCCGCAGGGGTGCTGCTGGTGGGCGCGGCGTCCGTCGGGTTCAGTACCGGCCTGCTGTGGCAGGACCGGCTGGTCGCCCTAGTCCCGCCGGAGATCCGCGGGCAGGCGCTCGGCCTGCACAGCTCGGGCATGCTCACCCTGCAGGCGCTCTGCGCGGCCGGGGCCGGCCTGGCCGCGGGGAGGCTGTCACCCGCGGCCGCGATGGCCCTGATGGCCGGCCTGTCGGTGCTGGTCACGCTCGCACTCGCGCCGGGCCTGCGCCGGGATGCGGCGCCCGGCCCGGCACGGGGTCGGACAGCGGGTCAGACGTTGACGCCGAAGTCCAGCGCGATGCCGCGCAGCCCCGAGGCGTAACCCTGGCCGACCGCGCGGAACTTCCACTCGGCGCCGTAGCGGTAGAGCTCGCCGAAGACCATGGCCGTCTCGGTGGAGGCGTCCTCGGTCAGGTCGTAGCGGGCCAGCTCGCGGCCGTCGGCCCGGTTGACCACCCGGATGTAGGCGTTGCGGACCTGGCCGAACGTCTGGCCCCGGGTGTCGGCCTCGTAGATGGAGACCGGGAAGACGACCTTGGCGACCTCGGCGGGCACCATCGACAGGTCGACGTTGATGGTCTCGTCGTCGTCGTCCCCGGTGCCGCCCGCCAGTTCGTCACCGGTGTGCTGGACGGAACCGTCCGGGCTGGTCAGGTTGTTGAAGAAGACGAAGTGAAGGTCCGAGATGACCTTGCCGGTCGGCCCGCACAGCAGCGCGCTGGCGTCGAGGTCGTAGTCGGCCCCGGTGGTGGTGCGTGCCTGCCAGCCGAGACCGACCGAGACGGCCGTCAGGCCGGGGGCCTCCTTGGTGAGCGAGACGTTGCCGCCCTTGGCCAGTGTGACTCCCACGGTCCCCTCCTGGGTGATACCGGCCTGGCTCGGTGGAGCCCGGCGCCCTGCATGACGGAATCAGAAATCTACAGCACTGTAGAGAGATTGCGCGACGACCGTACCCGCCTTTCCGCAGGCCGGTCGGCTCCTGGGGCTCCGCCGGGCCGGTCCGCGCCCTCGGACGCGGCCCGTCGGCCGCTCGGTAGGATTCGGGGGTGCCCCGCGACCACGGGCCCACCCGACCGGAGGGAGACCCTGCCATGGGCGAGGACGGGGCGGCCCCGGCGGACCGGTACCCCCGGGTCCGCAGGCGCGGCCAGGGCGTGCTGGAGGCGCAGGTCATCGGTGCGCTGCGACGGGCCCCCGGTCCGGCGGCGGCGGTCTGGGTCCAGCAGCAGCTGGGCGGCGATCTGGCCTACACCACGGTGATGACGATCCTGTCCCGGTTGCACGCCAAGGGCGCGGTCTCCCGCAGCCGCAGCGGCCGCTGCTACCTCTGGCTGGCGGCGGCCGACGAGGCCGGGCTCGCGGCACTGCGGATGCGGCGGATGCTGGACGGCGAGCACAACCGGGACGCGGTCCTCGCCAGCTTCGTCTCCGCGCTGCTCCCGCACGACGAGGAACTGCTGCGGACCCTGCTCGACGAGGCCGGCCGGACGCCCTGACCGGTTCGCGCCCGGCCGTTCCCGTGCCACTTGTCCGGTTCCGGACCTCCATTCTCTACATACCTGTAGAGTTTCGGGGCATGCCTGGAAGTCGTGCCCCGGGCCGCCCCCGGAGCCACCTTCGAGCAAGGGCAGAACCGTGACGAGCCAGCAGAGACAGCGATCCGGCACCGCACAGCCCCGCCCGCAGAGCGGCACCGAGCCGGACGACGCCGGGACCGGCGGCGACGGGCCGGATCCGGCACCGCCGGAGGCCGAGGTGCGCCCGGACCACCAGCCGGTGGAGATCCGGCACGCGGACGGCGGTTGGGCCGTCGGCCGGATCAACGGGTGGTGGCGCGGCCCCGACGGGAACACCTGGTGCCGGCTCCGGGTGGCGGGCAGCGGCGCCCCCGCACGCTGGGTCGTCTTCGACGCCGCGCGGCTGACCCTGCTGCAGGCCGAAGGCACCTGACCGGACGGGCGGCGGGCAGCGGGCGGCATCGCTCCTCCGCCCGCCCTGGGCCGACCGCCGTCAGTACGACTGGAGTTCGAGCAGGTTGCCCTCGGGGTCGCGAAGGTGCGCCATCCGCATCCCCGCGCCCCACTCGGGCCGGTCGGCGGGCGCCGAGACGGGCTCCGCGCCGTGCCGCAGGCAGAGCGCGAACCCCTGGTCCACGTCCTCGACCCGGCTGACGAACATCGCCCGGTCCTGGGGGCCCGCGTCGGCTGCACCGACCACGCCGGCCAGCAGGGCGCGGTCGACCAGCGCCAGCACACCCTCCGTCCCGACGTCCCAGCTGGCGTACGGGCCGTCCACGCTGCCTCGCGCGCAGGTGGCCCCGATCAGTGCGGGCAGCACCGCGTCGTAGAAGCGGAAGGAGTCGGCGAACCGGCTCACCAGCAGGCGGGGGTGGAGCGCGTCCATCGCGAACCTCGAATCCTTCGGCAGCGGCTCCGCGGGTACGCCTGCCAGGCCGCGGCCGACCGGCAGAGCCTGGTGGAGCGGCCATTATCGACCACCCGTCAGTTCGGCCCCTCGCCCGCCCCCGCCGGTCAGGCCCAGCCGAGCGGGCCCTGCCGGTCAGGCCCCGGCGAGCGCGGCGAGCAGCGCGTCGGCCAGCGGCTCGGGCCCCGAGGTGAGTTCCAGCGTCAGCCCGGCCGCGTCGGGCGCGTCGAGCAGGGCGAGCAGCGCGTGCGCCACGTCGTCCCGGGGGACGGGCCCGAGCGGCAGCGGCGGGGCGGCCAGCCGGACGAGCCCGGTGCCGGCCTCGTCGGTGAGCGGCCCGGGGCGCAGCACCGTCCAGTCCAGGTCGCGGGCGCGCAGATCGTCCTCGGCGGCGGATTTGGCGTGCAGGTAGCCGGTGAACTCCGGGTCCATGCCGGGGGTGCCCGCGCTGTCGAGGCCCATCGTGCTGATCAACAGGTAGCGGCGGACACCGGCCAGTTCGGCGGCGTCGGCGAGCAGCCCGGCGGCGGCCCGGTCGACGGTGTCCTTGCGTCCGACACCGCTGGCCGGCCCGGCCCCGGCGGCGAAGACCACGGCGTCGGCCCCGCGCAGGTGCTCGGCCAGCCCGGCCGGGGAGACGGACTCCAGGTCGCAGACGACGGCCCGGGCGCCCTGCGCCGCGAGGTCCGCCGCCTGCCCGGCCCGGCGGATCAGGCCGGTGGCGGCGTCGCCGCGAGCGCTGAGCAGCCGTTCCAGCCGGAGCGCGATCTTGCCATGGCCACCCGCGATGACTACGTCCATGGAGCCGACGCTACCCGGCGCCGTGGCGCCGGGTAGCGGGTCGGCCGCCGAACGGGTCAGGCCCGCGGACGGTCAGTCGACCGGGGCCTTCTCCCGCAGCACCTGGACGAAGGCCCGCATCCAGCCCGGGTGGTCCGGCCAGGCGCGGGCGGAGACCAGGACGCCGTCCACCACGGCCTCGCCGTCCACGAACCCGGCCCCGCCGGCCGCGACGTCGGGCTCCAGCGCGGGGTAGGCGGCCGTCCGGCGGCCGTCCAGGGAGCCGGTGGCCAGCGTGATCAGCGGGCCGTGGCAGATCTGCGCGACGGGCTTGTCGAGCTGGAAGAAGTGCTCGACGATCCGCTTGACCTCGGGGTGGTTGCGCAGGTACTCGGGCGCCCGGCCGCCGGGCAGCACCAGCGCGACGTACTCCGCCGGGTCGACGTCGGCGAACGCCTTGTCGGCGGGCCAGGTGTAGCCGGGCTTCTCGGTGTAGGTGTCGAAACCGTCGACGAAGTCGTGGACCACGAACTGGAGGGTCTTGCGGGTGGGCGCCGCGACGTCCACCTGGTACCCCTCTTCCAGCAGTCGCTGGTAGGGGTAGAAGACCTCCAGCGACTCGGCCGCGTCACCGGTGACGATCAGGATCTTGGCTGCCATACCCGGGTACCACCCCTCCGTTCGCCCACGCGGTGCGGGCCCGGCCACACCCTGCCCGCTGACGGACCGTTACGCAATGAGGCGCACGCCGGTCCCAGCACGCGCGCCCCCTGTGTGCGCCCCCTTGCCGACCTGCGACAGAACCGAACGGATGTGCCGTATCGGGTGCACGAGCCGCGCCGGAGGGGCAGGGTTGGGGTGTGGCTATCCAAGAGCGCGGCGCGGGCACCCTGCGGCTGGGAACGGTACGGGGGCGGTGGGTCCTGCTCGCCACCGCGCTCGGCTCCGGGATGGCGATGCTCGACGGCACGGTGGTCAACGTCGCGCTGCCCCGGATCGGCCGTGACCTGCACGCCTCGATCGCCGCCCTGCAGTGGACGGTCAACGCCTACCTGCTCACCCTCGCCGGCCTGATCCTGCTCGGCGGCTCGCTCGGCGACCGCTTCGGCCGCCGCCGGGTCTTCGTGATCGGCGTCGGCTGGTTCGCGGCGGCCTCGGCGCTCTGCGCCGTCGCGCCGAACGTCTGGGTGCTGATCGCGGCGCGGGCCCTGCAGGGCATCGGCGGCGCGCTGCTCACCCCCGGGTCGCTCGCCATGCTGCAGGCCACCTTCCACCCGGACGACCGCTCCGGCGCGGTCGGCGTCTGGTCGGGGCTCGGCGGGGTGGCGGCCGCCGTCGGGCCGTTCCTGGGCGGCTGGCTGGTGCAGGGGCCGGGCTGGCGCTGGATCTTCCTGCTGAACGTCCCGCTCGCCGTGGTGGTGGTCCTGGTCACCACCCGCCACGTACCGGAGAGCCGGGACGAGACCGCCTCCGGCCGCTTCGACGTCCGGGGCGCCGTCCTCGCGGCCCTCTCCCTCGGCGGGGTGACCTACGCGCTGACGGAGGGCGGCCGGGGGCTGTCCTGGCTCGCGGGCCTGCTCGGGCTGGGCCTGGGCGCGGCCTTCGTGCTGGCCGAACAGCGCACGGCGGACCCGATGCTGCCGCCGGAGCTGTTCCGCTCCCGGGTCTTCACCTCCGTCAACCTCGTGACGCTCTGCGTGTACGGGGCGTTCAGCGGGGTCTTCCTGCTGCTCACGGTGCAGTTGCAGATCGTGTCGGGCTTCCAGCCGCTGACCTCCGGGCTGGCCCTGCTGCCGATCACTCTGCTGATGCTGGCCTTCTCCGGCCGGGCCGGCCGGCTGGGCCGCCGGGTCGGCCCCCGGCTGCCGCTCACCCTCGGCCCGGCACTCTGCGCGGCGGGCGTCCTGCTGATGCTGCGGATCGGGCCGGGCGCCTCGTACTGGACGGACGTGCTGCCCGCCGTCACGGTGATGGGCTCGGGCATGACCCTGCTGGTCGCCCCGCTGACGGCCACCGTGCTGGCGGCGGTGGAGGTCCGCCGGGCGGGCATCGCGAGCGGCGTCAACAACGCCGCCGCCCGCGCGGCCGGCCTGCTCGCGGTCGCCGCGCTGCCCGCCCTGGCGGGCCTGAGCGGCGAGGCCTACCAGATCCCCGGCAAGGTGGACAGCGCCTTCAAGACGGCGATGCTGATCTGCGCGGCCCTCCTGGCGACCGGCGGCCTGCTCGCCCTCACCACCATCCGCGGCAACGTCCTCACCCCGGCCCCGGACCACCCCGTCGCCGAACCCGACTGCGAGTGGTACTGCGGCCCCACCACCCCGCCCCTCGAACAGGGCCACGAGAGCAGTTAGGGGCGCGGGGAACTGCGCTGCCAACCATGCACCACGTACACAGTTGCGCGCGCAGTTCCCCGCGCCCCTTCAGGTCAGCCCGTCACACTCAGAGAATGTCCCCCGGCGCGTACTTCGCCGCCTCCGGGTACGAGGCCGCCACGGCCTCGATCCGCCGCACGACCTCCGCGACCTGCGCACCCGCCGCACCGGTGAACGAGATCCGGTCGGCGAGCAGCGCGTCCAGCGCGTCCCGGTCCAGCGGGATGCGGGAGTCCGCGCCGAGCCGGTCGAGCATCGCGTTCTCGCGGACGCCCTCGCGCATGGCGAGCGCCGCGCCCACCGCGTGCTCCTTGATGACCTCGTGCGCGGTCTCCCGGCCGACGCCCGCCCGCACCGCGCCCATCAGGACCTTGGTGGTGGCGAGGAACGGCAGGTAGCGGTCGAGCTCGGCCTCGATCACGGCGGGGAAGGCGCCGAACTCGTCGAGGACGGTCAGGAAGGTCTCCAGCAGGCCGTCGAACGCGAAGAACGCGTCCGGCAGCGCGACCCGGCGGACCACCGAGCAGGAGACGTCGCCCTCGTTCCACTGGTCGCCGCCGAGCTCGGCGGTCATCGAGGCGTAGCCCCGGATGATCACGGCGAGGCCGTTGACGCGCTCGCAGGAGCGGGTGTTCATCTTGTGCGGCATCGCGGAGGAGCCGACCTGGCCGGCCTTGAAGCCCTCGGTGACCAGCTCGTGCCCGGCCATCAGGCGGATGGTCTTGGCGAGGCTGGACGGCCCGGCGGAGAGCTGGACGAGGGCGGTGACGACCTCGAAGTCCAGCGAGCGCGGGTAGACCTGGCCGACACTGGTGAACACGTTCTCGAAGCCGAGGTGCCCGGCGACGCGCTGCTCCAGCTCGGCGAGCTTCTCGGCGTCGCCGCCCAGCAGGTCGAGCATGTCCTGGGCGGTGCCGACCGGGCCCTTGATCCCGCGCAGCGGGTAGCGGGCGATCAGCTCTTCCAGGCGGTTGAAGGCGACCAGCAGCTCGTCGGCGGTGGTCGCGAAGCGCTTGCCGAGCGTGGTGGCCTGGGCGGCGACGTTGTGCGAGCGCCCGGCCATCACCAGCTCGGCGTGCTGCGCGGCCAGGCTGCCGAGGCGGACCAGGACGGCGACCGTACGGTCCCGGACGTGCTCCAGGGACTGCCGGATCTGCAGCTGCTCGACGTTCTCGGTCAGGTCCCGGGACGTCATGCCCTTGTGGATCTGCTCGTGGCCGGCGAGGTCGCTGAACTCCTCGATCCGGGCCTTGACGTCGTGCCGGGTGATCCGCTCGCGGGCGGCGATCGAGTCCAGGTCGACCTGGTCGACCACTCGCTCGTAGTCGGCGACGGCGGTGGCCGGCACCTCGATGCCGAGGTCCTGCTGTGCCTTCAGGACGGCGAGCCACAGGTGGCGCTCAAGGACCACCTTGTGCTCGGGGGACCACAGTTGAGCCAGGGTCGCCGAGGCGTACCGGGAGGCCAGGACATTGGGGATCTGGGGCTTCGCGCTCACGCTTCGCAAGCCTAACAGTCCAGGTCAGCCGGGCTCGCGGCGACCCGTCCACTGGAGTTTCCTCCAAAAACGCCGGGTCACCGCCGCAGCTACTGGCCGCCGCTACTGCCCGCTGAGCAGCGGGAGCACCTGGCGGCAGAGCGAGGTGAGCGCGATCCGCTGCTCCTCGTCGAGCGAGTCGAAGGCCTGGTGGGCCCGGGTCATGTCGGCGCGGATCAGCGCGAGGACCTCCTCACCGTGCCCGGTGATCGCGACGATCTTGACGCGGCGGTCTCCGGCGGCGGCCTCCCGGCGGCCCAGCCCCAGGGACTCCAGGCGGTCCACGATGCCGGTCACGTTGGAGGCGTCGCAGCCGAGCCGTCCGGCCAGTGCCCGCATCGGCACCGGCTCCTGCACCGCCTTGAGCGCCTTGGCCTGCGAGGAGGTCAGCCCGTGCCGGGCGGCGGCGGCCGCGAAGTCCTGGAAGTAGGCGGTGCCGACGGCGGCCACCACCTCCATCAGCTCGGCGGTGGTCGGTACGCCCGTGGTGACTATGGTGCCCATAGGCGCCAGGGTACGCACAAGTGCTTCAGTTACTCCAGCTTTGACCCGCCCAAGGGACTCCGGCCCCTGTGGTCCGGCCCCCGTGGTCCGGCCCTCGCAGGTCAGAGCACCAGCTGTTCGAAGAGCCGGCGCAGCTCGCCCTCCGGGTCCGCCGTGAGCCCGGTGTGCACGGGCCCCGGCTGGATCACCGCGCTGCGCGGCGCGGTGAGCCAGCGGAACCGCTGCCCGGCGCTGTCGCCGGCCGCCGGCCCGGCGGCCGCCCCGCCCTCGCAGACCGCCTCGATGCCGTGCAGCGCCCGCCGCACCCCGGCCACGTCGGCGACCGGGTCCAGCGCCAGCAGCCGGCTCTGGTCCAGATGGGTCCGGGCCGCCAGGTGCGCGTGCCCGCGGCAGTAGACCAGTACGCCGACGTTGACGCACTCCCCGCGCTCGACCCGGGGGACGGCCCGGATCACCGCGTACTCGTAGTCGTGCAGCTCGTCGGTCATGCGGGCACCTCCGGGAGCCAGTCGCGCGGGCCCGCCGACCGGGCGGTGAGCTGGGCGGTGTAGGCCGCACGGACCGCGTCGGCCGTCTCGAAGCCCGGCTCGTCGAGCAGCCACTCCTCCGGGATCGCCGCGACGGCGGCGGCCAGCGCCTCCGGTACCAGCGGGGCCAGCTCGTCGTCGGCGGCCTTGAGGTCGGGTGCGGCGCGCAGCAGTGCGTGGTCCGAGGCGTCGTACGGCTTGCGCGGCCACCCGGCCGCGCCGGCCCAGTGGTGGTGGAAGATCAGGCTCGCGCCGTGGTCGATCAGGCGCAGCCCGCCGGTGGCCACCAGCAGGTTGGGGTTGCGCCAGGAGCGGTCCACGTTGCCGATCAGCGCGTCGAACCAGAGCACCCGCCCGGCGAGTCCGGGGTCCACGTCGAAGCAGAGCGGGTCGAAGTTCAGGGCGCCGCTGACGAAGGCCATCCCGAGGTTGAGGCCGCCGCTGGCCCGGATCTGCTCCTGGATCTGCTGTTCGGGTTCGCTGCGGGCGAGCACCGGGTCGAGGCCGACCCGGACCAGCTCGGGTACGGGCAGTCCGAGCCGCCGGCCCAGCTCCCCCGCCAGCACCTCGGCGACCAGTGCCTTGCGGCCCTGGGCCGCGCCGGACCACTTGAGGACGTAGAGCCGACGGTCGTCGGCCTCGACCAGGCCCGGCATCGAGCCGCCTTCTCGCAGTGGCGTCACGTACCGGACCGCCGTCACCTCGGGGAGCATCCGGCCAGCCTACCGATCCGCCGCCGGCCGGTCGCACCGCCTTGCGGCCCGCCGGTGTCCCTCCTGCGCGTCACTGCGGTGGCAGGCA
The DNA here is from genome assembly GCF_039529945.1 of Kitasatospora kazusensis. NCBI lineage: Bacteria > Bacillati > Actinomycetota > Actinomycetes > Kitasatosporales > Streptomycetaceae > Kitasatospora > Kitasatospora kazusensis. Next base: position 19,091 of record NZ_BAAANT010000051.1, read on the forward strand.
CAAGGGGGGCGTGCGAGGGTGACGAGCAAGTTGTCCTGGTACGGCACGGACCAGCAGCGGTCCTGCCGGCAGTGGTCCACGGACCAGCACAGGTAAGGGATGGACGATGGAGCGACCTCGGATCCTGATCGTCGGCGGCGGGTTCGCCGGCCTGGAGTGCGCACGCCGGCTGGAGCGCAAGCTCGCCCCTTCGGAGGCGGAGATCTCGCTGATCGCGCCGTTCAGCTACCAGCTCTACCTGCCGCTGCTGCCGCACGTCGCGGCCGGGGTGCTGACCCCGCAGTCGGTGGCGGTCTCGCTGCGCCGGACGCTGCGCCGCACCCACATCATCCCGGGCGGGGCGATCGGGGTGGACCCGCGCTCCAAGGTCTGCGTGATCCGCAAGATCACCGACGAGGTGGTCGCGGAGAAGTACGACTACCTCGTGCTGGCGCCCGGCAGCGTGACCCGGACCTTCGACATCCCGGGCCTGACGGACTACGCGCGCGGCATGAAGACGCTCGCCGAGGCGACCTACGTCCGTGACCACGTGATAGCCCAACTGGACCTGGCCTCGGCCACCCTGGACCAGCACGAGCGGGAGTCCCGGCTGCAGTTCGTGGTGGTCGGCGGCGGGTACGCGGGTACCGAGACGGCGGCCTGCCTGCAACGGCTGACCACGGCCGCGAGCCGGCGCTACCCCCGGCTGGACCCGCGCCAGATCAAGTGGCACCTGATCGACATCGCCCCGAAGCTGATGCCCGAGCTGGGCGACAAGCTCGGCACCACCGCCCTGGAGGTGCTGCGGGCGCGCGGCATCGAGGTGTCGCTGGGCGTCTCGGTGGCCGAAGTCGGCGCGGAGACCGTCAAGTTCACCGACGGCCGGGTGCTGCCCAGCCGCACCCTGATCTGGACGGCGGGCGTCGCCGCCAGCCCGTTGATCGCCACCCTGGACACCGAGACGGTGCGCGGCCGGGTCGCGGTGACGGCGGAGATGCGGGTGCCGCAGTTCGAGGGCGTCTTCGCGCTCGGGGACGCGGCGGCCGTCCCGGACCTGCACAAGGGGGACGGCGCGGTCTGCCCGCCGACCGCCCAGCACGCGGCCCGGCAGGGCAAGCGGGTGGCCGACAACCTGGTCGCCTCCCTGCGCAACCAGCCGCTGGAGCCGTACTACCACAAGGACCTCGGCCTGGTGGTGGACCTCGGCGGCAAGGACGCCGTCTCCAAGCCGATCGGAGTCGAACTCAAGGGCGTCCCGGCCCAGTTGGTAGCCCGCGGCTACCACCTGATGGCGATGCGGACGAACGCGGCGAAGTTCCGGGTCGGCGCCAACTGGCTGCTGAACGCCACTGCGGGCGACGACTTCGTCCGCACCGGCTTCCTGGCCCGCCAGCCCGCCCGGCTGCGCGATTTCGAGTACACGGACGCCTATCTGACCAAGGACCAGGTCCGCGAGCACGCCCAGGCACTGCTGGCGAAGGGGTGAAACCCGCGCGTCCCTAGCACCGGCGCTCCCGCCCTGACCTGGGCGGGAGCGCCGACACGCGGGCGCGGCGCGTCGCGGACGACGGGCGCGGCGGCGACTAGTGTCCGGCGGCATGCCAACGGTCTCCCTCCCCCGCCGCCGTACCGTCCTCGGAGCCGCCGCCATGGCGGCCGCCGGAACCGCCGCGGGCCGGCCCGCGCTGGCGGCCGACCTGCCGGCCGACGCCGCCGTCGCCCAGCAGGTCAAGGACGAGTTCCGGCACGGCTGGGAGGGGTACAAGCGGGCCGCCTGGGGCTACGACGAGGTCCGCCCGGTCTCCGGCACCCGGCACGACTTCTTCGCGTCCGGCCACACCTTCGGGCTGTCCATCGTCGAGGCGCTGGACACCCTGTGGCTGATGGAGCTGGACGACGAGGTGAAGCCGGCCGCCGACTGGATCGAGGCGCACTTCGACCCGGCGGTGGACGCCGACATCCAGGTCTTCGAGGCGGTGATCCGGCTGGTCGGCGGGCTGCTCGCGGGCTACCTGTGCACCGGGCGGCCCGCCCTGCTGGCCCGCTGCCGGGAGTTGGCCGACCGCCTGCTGCCGGCCTTCACCAAGTCCCCCACCGGGCTCCCCTACCGGTACGTGAACCTGCGGACCGGCGCGGTCTCCGGCTCGGTCAGCCCGCTCGCCGAAATCGGCACCAACCTGCCGGAGTTCGGGCTGCTGTCCAGGCTCACCGGGGACGGCAAGTACCTGGACGCCGCCAAGCGGGCCGCCCGCGAGGTGGTGGCCCGGCGCTCCTCGCTGGACCTGCTGGGCACCTCGCTGGACGTGGAGTCGGGGCGCTGGGCGGACACCACCTCGTGTGCGCCGAACCCGCCGGTGGACTCCTTCTACGAATACCTGTGGGTGGGCTCCGACCTGCTGGGCGACGGTGAACTGCGCAGCTGGTACCGGCTGCTGGCGGCCGCGGTGGCCAAGTACCAGCTGGAGGAGCAGGGCGGCCACTACTGGTACCGGCAGGTCGACTTCGCGACCGGCGAGGTGCTCGGGCGCGAGCAGTCGGAGCTGGGCTCGTTCTACGCCGGGCTGCTCGGCAAGGCCGGCGACCTGCCGTCCGCCCGGGTGTACTACCGGTCGTGGACGGCCCTGATGCAGCGGGCGCCGGTGCTGCCGGAGCGGTTCGACTTCCTGACCGGCCAGGTGCTGGACGCCCGGAACGAGTTGCGGCCGGAGTACGCGAACTCCGCCTTCGACCTCTGGCGGCTCACCGGCTCGGCGGAGTACAAGCAGACCGCGTACCAGTACTTCCAGGGCCTCAGGTGGGGGCTGAAGGTCCCCGGCGGGTACACGATCGCCACCGACGTGAGCACCTCGCCGATCCGGTTGGGCGACCTGACACCGGGGTACTGGTTCGCCGAGAACCTCAAGTACCTCTACCTGATGTTCGCGGCGGCGCCGCGCTTCGACTACCGCACCGGCCTGCTGTCGACCGAGGGGAAGCTGCTGCGCGGCGCCAACCGCACCTGACGGGTGCCTACTTGGCGGTCAGGTACATCCCGCTGGAGTCCTTGCCCGGCGTGTTGTCGCAGGCGTAGTCACCGGTCGGCTGGGCGTAGAGCAGGGTCAGGCAGCGGCCGAGGGCGAGCTGGCCGTAGTAGTTCGGGTGCATCGACTCCTGGATGGTGCCCTGGGTGGTCATGCCGGCGTCCACGAAGCGGGTCCACTCGCTGGTGGTCGCCGAGGGCGCGGCACTGGGGGTGGCCAGCCGGGTCGAGGTGGAGCAGACCTCGCGGCCCTGGAAGACGTCGCGCAGGTCGAGGAACTGCGCGCCCTTGTCGGCGGCGACGGCCGCCAGCCGGTCGGAGATCTCCGGGACCATGGTGTCCCGGGCCCAGTCGGCGTCGGCGTCCCAGAACGGGCAGCCGCCGGTGGTCTCCCGGGTCCAGCCGCTCTCCGGGTAGCGCATCTCGGAGCTGCGCGGGATCGGCGAGGGGTAGGACTGCAGGATCACGCGGTAGCTGCCGGCGGCGTAGCCGTCGGCGGACATCACGGCCCGGATCTCGTCGATCGACTTGCCGACGCCCGCCATCGCGGTGTCCATCTGGGAGTCGATGGCGGCCTGCTCGTCGTCGTGGCAGTAGGAGTCCCAGATCAGGTAGTCCTTGACGCAGCTCTGGATCACGTCCGAGAACCCGAGGTCGTTGCCGCCGATCGAGAGCGTGATCACCTTGACGTTGTTCTTGGCGGCGACGGCGGCGAGCTGGTCCGCCTGCGGGGCCTCGCCCTTGAAGGACTGCCCGCCGTCGGCGGCCTGGAAGATGTTCGCGGTGACGGCGCCCGAGCAGGCCAGGTTGATCTGGGTCTGGGCGATACCGGAGGCGTCGCGGACCTCGGCGGAGTCCGAGCGGTCGCACCCGCTCGCGTAGGTGGCGCCGTAGATCTTCGACGGGTTGTACGAACTACCGGTCCAGGAGCGGTCGGTGCCGGACCGGCTGCCGCTGGTGGTGTCGCTGTTGCCCATCCAGCGGCCGGCTTCGCCGGAGATGTAGCTGTCGCCCATCGAGACGCTCGCGGTGGGGCCGGTGGCCGCCTCGGCGGGGGTGGCGATCGCCAGCAGGGGGAGGGCGAGGGCCGAGACGGCAAGGCAGGGGAGGAACTTTCCAACGGTAATTTTGGGAATCACGACGGAACTCCTGCGAACGGCTTCCCGAAGTGGGGTTCGGGAAGCACGGGTGAGGGTAAGCCGCCGGCCGGTGACGCGATGAATGTGACATGAGCGCGCTTGTTACCGCTAGGTATCTGCAACACCCAATTCGCTGTGTTACCGGTGAGTTCAGATGAGTCGCGACCTGCTTCCCGCCGACTCCAGGACGGCCGCCAGGTCCGCGGCCAGCCGCGGAGCCTCGCGCGGGGCCAGGTCGGCGGTGGTGATCCGGACCCCGGGCGGGGACTGCAGCCGGAACCGCGCACCGGGCGCCACCACCCAGCCGCGCTGCACCAGCGCCGCCACCACGCCGGACTCCTCCGGCACCGGCACCCACACGTTCAGGCCGCTGGCCCCGTGCGCCTCGATCCCGTGCGCCGCCAGCGCCGCGATCAGCGCGTCCCGGCGGGCCCGGTAGGCGGCCGCCACCTCGGCGACCGGTGCGGCGCCGGTGCGCCACAGTTCGGCGAAGGTCCGCTGGAGCAGCAGGCTGACCCAGCCGGTGTCCAGCCGCTGGCGGCCGAGCACCCGGTCCACGGTGTCCCGCTCGCCCAGCAGCAGGGAGACCCGCAGGTCCGGGCCGTAGGCCTTGGCGGCGGAACGGACCACCGCCCAGCGGCCGGTGGTCGGCACGCCGTCGGGGCCGGCCGAGAGCGAGTGGTAGGGCTGGTCCACCATGCCGTGGCCGTGGTCGTCCTCGATCAGCAGGGTGGCCGGGTGCCCGGCGAGCACCGCGCGCAGCTCGGCCGCCCGGTCCGCGGTGAGGACGGCGCCGGTGGGGTTCTGCGCCCGTACGGTGACCACCGCCGCGCGGGCACCGGCCGCCAGGGCGTCGGCCAGCGAGCCGGGCAGCGGGCCCTCGTCGTCCAGCCGGACGGGGACGGGCCGCAGGCCGAGCGCGGGCAGCAGGTCGAGCAGGCTGCCCCAGCCCGGGTCCTCGACGGCGACCGCGTCGCCGGGGCGCAGCTGGGTGGTGAGGATCCGCTCGATGGCGTCCAGCGAGCCGGCGCACACCGCCAGTGCGCCGTCCGGCGCGCCGTCCGCCCGGAAGGCGGCGCGCGCCAGCGCGAGCAGGCCGGGGTCGGTGGGCGAGTGCCCGTAGAGCACCGGCTCGCGGTCGCCGACGGCGGCCGCGACGGCGAGCGCCGGGGCGAGCGCGGGCAGCAGCGCGGTGTCCGGATTCCCGGCGGAGAGGTCGCGGGCCCCCGGCGGGACGGGGATCCGGATCTGGTCGCGTGGCGCGGTCACCGGCCGCTGGCGGATCCGGCTGCCCTTGCGCCCGGCGGTCTCGATCACGCCCCGGTCCCGCAGCAGGCGGTAGGCGGCGGCCACCGTGTTGGGGTTGATCCCCAGCTCGACCGCGAGGTCGCGCAGCGGCGGCAGGGCGGTACCGGGCGGCAGTTCGCCGGTACCGACCGCGTGTTCGACGTCGGCCGCGATCTCACTGGCACGCCGACCTTTGATCCGATAGTCTCCTAGCACAAACACCATTATGCACTAGTACATAGAGGTTGTCATGTCGGACACCGCTTACGACCGCACCGCCCGCACCACGCCGACCCGCTACCGTGAGCGTGCCACCTGGGAGCGCGAGGCCATCCACGCCATTCTGGACAGCGCCTGGATCTGTCACCTCGGCTTCGTCGCCGACGGCGCGCCGGTCGTCCTGCCCACCATCTACGCCCGGGTCGGCGACCGCCTCTACGTGCACGGCTCGACCGGCAGCCGCCCGCTCCGCGCGGCCGGCGCCGACGAGGGGCTGGCGGTCTGCGTCACGGTGACGCTGGTGGACGGGCTGGTGCTGGCCAAGTCCGCGTTCAACCACTCCGTCAACTTCCGTTCGGTGGTGGCCCACGGCACGGCCCACCAGGTCACCGACCCCCAGGAGCTGGAGACAGCGCTCGACGCGCTGGTCGACCACAGCATCCCCGGCCGCTCGGGCGACGTCCGCCGCCCCACCGCCAAGGAGCTCGCCAAGACCGCCGTCGTCCGGCTGGTCCTGGACGAGGTCTCGGCGAAGACCCGCGACGACGGCGTCCACGACGACGAGGCCGACCTCGGCCTGCCGTACTGGGCGGGCGTCGTGCCGGTCGGCACGGTGCACGGCACCCCCGTGCCGGACGCGTCGACCACCGTCCCGCTGCCCGCCTACCTGCACGACTTCCGCTGAGGGGACGCTCCGATGCTGATCAGATCCTGGGACCGGGGCGGCGAGGCCGAGTGGCGCGCCTGGCTCGCCGCCGGACACGACTTCGGGCTGCTCGCCGCCAACGGCCCGGCGGGCGAAGGCCCGGTGCTGGTGCCCACGCACTTCGTACTGGACGCGGACGCCGGAGTGATCGTGCTCCACCTGGCCGCCCCGAACCCGCTCTGGGCGGCCGTCCGCACCGACCCGCAGGTGACGCTCTCGGTCACCGGCGACTACGCCTTCGCCCCCGGCCACTGGCGCAGCGAAGGCGCGGCGGGCACGCCGACCAGCTACTACGCCGCCGTGCAGTTCGCCTGCACCGCGCAGATCGTCGAGGACGCGGCCGGCAAGGCGGAGATCCTGAACCGCCAGCTCGCCCACTTCCAGCCGGAGACCCCGGACACCCGGGTCACCCCGGGCGCGGAGCCGTTCGGGCCGAAGCTCTCCGGCATCCGGGGGCTGCGGCTGACGGTCCGCCGGGTGGACGCCAAGTTCAAGTACGACGACAAGCTGCCCGCCGACCAGCAGGCCGCCATGGCCGACCGCCTGGCCGAGCGCTCCCAGGGCCTGGACGCGGGCGCCCGCGCCCAACTGCTCCGCCGCAACGCCCTGCGGACGTAGCCGGAACCCCTGCCCGGTCCGTCAGGCGGCGCCGTCTGACGGACCACCCGGTGACACCCCGCGCGGAGCCGTCACCGCGCGCGTTCGCCCGGCGGCTGATGGAATGTGGGACGGACCCTGTCCATCGGCCGCCGACCCCCAGGAGCCCGCCGTGTCCACCTCCTCCCCGCCGCAGGCCGCCAGTGCGCAGACCCACCTGGGCCACGTGGTCTTCATCTCCGCCGCCGCGGCGATGGGCGGCTTCCTGTTCGGCTACGACAGCGCGGTCATCAACGGCGCGGTGACGGGCATTCAGAAGCACTTCGGTGTCGGCAACAGCGAGACCGCCTTCGTGGTGGCGATCGCGCTGCTCGGCTCGGCGGCGGGCGCCGTCGCCGCCGGGCGGCTGGCCGACCACCTCGGGCGGGTCAGGACGATGCTGCTCGCCGCCGTGCTCTTCGCGATCAGCGGGGTCGGGTCGATGTTCCCGCCCAGCATCGGGATGCTGGCCTTCTGGCGGGTGCTGGGCGGCGTGGCGATCGGCATCGCCTCGGTGATCGCCCCGACCTACATCGCCGAGGTCGCGCCGACCGCGTACCGGGGACGGCTGGCCTCCTTCCAGCAGCTGGCGATCGTGCTCGGCATCACCGTCTCGCAGCTCGCCAACTACGCCCTCAACCAGGCGGCCGGCGGCACCTCCACCGGACACCTCGGCGGGATCCAGGCCTGGCAGTGGATGCTCGGCGTGGAGACCGTCCCCGCACTGGTGTACGGGCTGATGGCGCTGGCGATCCCCGAGTCCCCGCGCTTCCTGATCGCCGTCCGGCGGGAGGAGGAGGCCCGCAAGGTGCTGCGGGAGGTCGAGGGGCCCGGGGTGGACCTGGACGCCCGGATCACGGAGATCAGAGCCGTACTGGACACCTCGCACAAGCCCCGGGCCAAGGACCTGCTGGGCGGCCGGTTCGGGCTGCTGCCGATCGTCTGGGTCGGGATCGGCGCCTCGGTCTTCCAGCAGTTCGTCGGCATCAACGTGATCTTCTACTACTCCTCGTTCCTCTGGCAGTCGGTCGGCATCAACGAGGGCAACTCCCTCCTGATCAGCCTCTCCACCTCGATCGTCAACGTGATCGGCACCGTCATCGCGATCTCGCTGGTCGACCGGATCGGCCGCAAGCCGCTGGCCCTGGCCGGCTCGGCCGGGATGGCCGTCTCACTCGGCCTGGCCGCCTGGGCCTTCTCGCACCGGGTCGGCACCGGCGACACCGCGACCCTCGCCAACAGCTACGCGACCACCGCCCTGGTCGCGGCACACGTCTTCGTGCTCTGCTTCGCGTTCTCCTGGGGCGTGGTGGTCTGGGTGCTGCTCGGCGAGATGTTCCCCAACCGGATCAGGGCGCTGGCGCTCTCGGTCGCCGCCTCCGCGCAGTGGATCGCCAACTGGGCCATCACCGTGAGCTTCCCCGACCTCGCCGACTGGAACCTGTCGGCGACGTACGTCATCTACACCTTCTTCGCGCTGCTCTCCATCCCGTTCGTCGCCTTCTTCATCAAGGAGACCAACGGGCGCCCGCTGGAGGAGATGGGCTGAACCCCCGCTGAACACTCGAACGGCGTGGCGCAGTTAGCTGACGCCGGGGCCACGGCACACTTACGATCCACTTCGGCGGGCCGTACCCGCGCCCGCAGTCCGCCGCTCGCGCGGCTCACCCGACGGAGAGGCCATGAGCGGTTCCCGGCAGAACGTCACCTTCCCCAGCAACGGGAGGACGGCGCACGGCTACCTCGCACCGCCGCCCGCCGGGACCGGCCCCGGCCTGGTGGTGGTCCAGGAGTGGTGGGGGCTGACCTCGCACATGACCTCGATGGTGGACCGGTTCGCCGCCGAGGGGTTCGTGGCCCTCGCGCCCGACCTGTACGGCGGCGCGACCACCCACGACGGCACCGAGGCGGCCCGGATGCTGCGCGAGCTGCCGGTGGAGCGCGCCGCCGCGGACCTGGCCGGCTCGGTGGACTTCCTGCTCGGCCTCCCCGAGGTGACCGGGGACGCCGTCGGCGTGGTCGGCTTCTGCATGGGCGGCGGCTTCGCGCTGTCGCTGGCCGCCCGGGAGGGCGACCGGGTCGCGGCGGTGGTCCCCTTCTACGGCCTCCCCAAGGACCCGGACTTCGACTACCGGGGGCTGACGGCCCATGTGCTCGGCCACTACGCCGAGCGCGACCGGTCGCTGCCGGCCGAGGTGGTCGACGAGGCCGCGATCCGGATCGGCGAGGCCACCGACCGCCGCCCGGAGATCCACTTCTACCCGGCCGGACACGCCTTCATGAACGACGAGAACCTGCTCGGCACCCACGACGGGCTCCAGGCCAAGATCGCCTGGCAGCGGACGCTCAGCTTCCTCAGGGGACACCTGGGTTGAACACCGGCCGCCGATAATCGGATGGACAGCCCGTCACCGGTGGAGCCATGGTCGCGACCGTGGTCAGCGGGCCCGGCAACGCGGCCGCGCCGATCGCCACCGCGCTGGGCCTGGACGGCGCGCTCTGGGCCTGGACGGCGCGCGCTGGGCCTGGACGGCGCGCTCTGGGCCTGCGCCGTCCTGACCCTGCTGCTCGCCGCCCTGGCGGTCCTGGTCCCCGAAGTCCGCCGGCTCTCCCGCGCGGCCACCCCGGCCGAGGACCCCGTCCCCGCGCTGACGGGCTGACGGGCGGTCCCGTCATCCGAACGGGCGACGGACTCCGCAGCCGGTGCACAGGCCCTGGGGCCACCTGTGCGCGATTGGCCATGTTCCGGACGCCCGGCGGCCCCTAGAGTCGGCCGCATGCGGATCAGAATCATCGACGCCTTCACCGACCGCCCGTTCGCCGGGAACCCCGCCGCCGTCTGTGTCCTGGACGGGCCCGACCGGCCCGACGCCGACTGGATGCAGCGGGTCGCCGCCGAGATGAACCTCTCGGAGACGGCCTTCGTGCGCCCCCTGCCGGAGGGCGGGGAGGCGGACTGGGGACTGCGCTGGTTCACCCCCACCAACGAGGTGAACCTCTGCGGGCACGCCACCCTCGCCACCGTGCACGCCCTGCGTTCGGACGGACTGCTCGGCGAGGGCTGGGTGCGCCTGGCCACCCGCAGTGGTGTCCTGCTCGCCCGGCCCGAACCGGACGGCACCATCACGCTGGACTTCCCCGCCAACCCGCACCACCCCGTCCCGGCCCCGGCCGGTCTCGCCGAGGCGCTCGGCAGCGAGGTGACCGCGACCTTCGACACCGGGGCGCTGGCCGACCTGATGGCGCTGCTCCCGGACGAGAAGACCGTCCGTGCGCTCACCCCGGACCTCGCCGCCGTCGCCGCGCTGCCCACCCGGGGCGTGATCGTCACGGCGCCCGCCGACGACCCGTCCGGCGGCTACCAGTTCGTCTCGCGCTTCTTCGGCCCCGCCTCCGGCATCCCGGAGGACCCGGTGACGGGCAGCGCGCACACCGCGCTGGCCCCCTACTGGGGGAAGCTGCTGGGCACCACCCGGCTGACGGGCTACCAGGCGTCGGCACGCGGCGGGCTGGTGGTGTGCGAGGTGCGGGGCGAGCGGGTGCTGTTCTCGGGGCACGCGGTGACGGTGCTGGACGGAGTGCTCAGCCCGTCGGCAGCCAGCTGACGTGCCCGGCGAGCAGCGCGTACCCGACGAAGGCGACGGTGTCGATCAGCGCGTGGGCGACCACCAGCGGCATCACCCGTCCCCAGCGGCGGTACAGCAGGCAGAAGACGGCGCCCATCACCATGTTGCCGACCAGCCCGCCGACGCCCTGGTACAGGTGGTACGAGCCGCGCAGCACCGAGCTGGTGACCACGATGGCAGGCCAGCTCCAGCCCCGCTGGCCGAGCCGCCGGAGCAGGTAGCCGAGGACGATCACCTCCTCCAGGATCGCGTTCTGCCAGGCGGAGGCGATCAGGACGGGGATCCGCCACCAGACGTCCGGCAGGCCTGACGGCGCCACCGTCAGGTTGACGCCGAACGCCTGCGCACCGAGGTAGAGGGCGAGGCCGGAGCCGCCGATCGCGGCGGCGACGGCCGCGCCGCGCCCGAGATCGCCGAGCCGGCGGCGCAGGTCGAAGCCGAGCACCCGCAGCGAGGTGCCCTCGCGGACCAGCAGGTAGCCGACCAGCGCCACCGGCATCAGGCCGCGCAGCACGTAGTAGAGCTGCCAGGCGAGGTCGAGCCAGGGGCGGCCCGGCGCCGCCGAGGCGTTCAGGGTGGCGACCTGCTTGCCGAGCGCGAGCGGCGCGGTGACCGATCCGGCGAAGCTGATCAGCGCACTGACGCCGCTGGCGCCGAGCGAGAGCCCGAGCACGATCAGCAGTTCCACGCCCAGCAGCCGACGGGACGGCGCGGTCGTCCCGGAGGGCTCGGTCGAAACGGTGGTCACCAGGTCTCCAGCACGCACGGAAGGGTCCGGCGAAGGGTCCTGCCACCGGGCCGATCATCCTTACATACCCGGATGAGCGCGCGTGGTCACCCCACCGGCCAGGTGTGCACCGGCTCGCCGGTCCGCATGTACTCCATGTACCGCCGGGTCATGGTCGCGATGGACGCCGCCCGGTCCATGCCGTACTGCTCCCGCAGCCGGTGCACGACGGCGGCCTGCCAGGCCGCGCCGTTGGTGCGCCGCACGCAGCGCTGCTCGATGATGCCGAGGTAGCGGTCCCGGTCCCCCGGCTCCACCCCCCACTCGTCCAGGCCCTGGTGGGCGAGCGGGAGCAGCTCGTTCAGCACCAGGTCGGTCACCGCGACGGGTGCCGTGCCGCGCGCGCCGCGGCCGTGCCGGGGCCACTGGAGGGTGCTCTCGATGCCGTACCGGGCGCCGGTGTGGAAGTTCCGGTCGGCCTGCGCGAAGCCGAGCCTGGTCCAGACCGGCCGGGGCTGCTCGGCGAGCACCCGGACCAGCCCGTAGTAGAAGGCGGCGTTGGCCAGCGTGTCGGCGACGGTCGGCCCGGCGGGCAGGCAGCGGTTCTCCACCCGCAGGTGCGGGACGCCGTCCGCGATGTCGTACACCGGCCGGTTCCAGCGGTAGATGGTGCCGTTGTGCAGCCGCATCTCGCCGAGCTTGGGGACCCCCCCGGAGGCCAGCACCTTGACCGGGTCCTCGTCGTCGCAGATCGGCAGCAGGGCCGGGAAGTACCGCAGGTTCTCCGCGAAGAGGTCGAGCGCGCTGTCCACCCAGCGCTCGCCGAACCAGGTGATCGGGCGCACGCCCTGCGCCTTGAGCTCCGCCGAACGGGTGTCGCAGGCCTGCTGGAAGAGGACGGGGCGCGTCTCGCGCCAGAGCTCCCGCCCGAACAGGAACGGCGAGTTGGCCCCGAGCGCCACCTGGACGGCGGAGATCGCCTGGGCGGCGTTCCAGACCGAGGCGAACCGGTCCGGGGTGACCTGGAGGTGGAGCTGCAGCGAGGTGGCGGCGGCCTCCGCGACCATCGAGACCGACTCGACGGCGAGGCGTTCCACCCCTTCGATGTCGAGCGCGATGTCCTCGCCGCGCGCGGCCAGGATCTGGTCGCTGAGCAGCGTGTACCGGTCGTTGCGGGACATGCTCTCCAGGCCGGTGTGGTCCAGGTCGAGCGTCGGCAGGATGCCGACCATCACGATCCTGGCGCCGACCTCGGCGGCCTGCCGGTCGGCGTAGCGCAGTCCGGTGTCGATCTCCTCGCGGAGCTCCTCCAGGACGTGACCGCCGAGCCGGCGCGGCGCGATGTTCACCTCGATGTTGAACCGGCCCAGCTCGGTCTGGAAGTCGCTGGAGGCGATCGCGCCGAGCACCTGCTCGTTGCTCATCAGCGGCAGGCCCTGCTCGTCGGCGAGGTTCAGCTCGATCTCCAGGCCCATCATGGCCCTGGGCCGGTCGAAACGCCCCTCCCGCAGCATCCGTTCCAGCGCGTCCTGACAGGACTGGAGCTTCCGGCGGTACAGCTGCCGGTCGGAGAGTTCGGCACGCGTCGCCACGACCTTCTCGCCCATGGGTGCCCCTTCACCTAGGTCGACGGTTACTGCATCATGCCCCGCCGGAAGATCGATAGCCCAGGCACTCGAACGGGTTGACGACACAAGGATTCTGACGATCAGTCAGCAGAATGGCCGACTTGCCCGCCGAAACCGAACGTGATATGAAGGTCACCCTGTGCACCTGTTCGAGTAGAATTCGCACTGCACTCAAGCCCGGTTCCATGCCGCTCCGAGTCCCTCGTCGACGGCAGGTTCCCGCCCGCACCGCGATCATGCCCAACCGGACACGGCCAGGTTCCGTCACACCACTGCCACGCCGGTATGCCGCACTCGCACGCCGATCTAGCACGGAGAGGCGCCCCGCCATGACTCTGCAGACCCCCCAGCCCCCGGCCGCCGCGCTGCGCGCGGTCCTCTCGGCACTCGACTCCGAGGCCGCACTACGCCAGCCCGCCGCCCGCGCCCTGCGAGGTGCGGCGGGGCCCCTGCTGCCCGCGCATCCGCTCGCGGTGCACGTGCTGGACGGCCCGGGGGCCGAGCTCTTCTCCGCGCCGCGCACCGGCTGGCGGTTCCTGATCGAGCAGAGCCCGGCAGGGCCCGGGCCGACCGCGATCGCGGCGGCCGCGGAGGTGGTCGAGACGCCGGGGGGCTACGCGTTCTCGCACTTCACCGCCGGCCCCTACCTCGACTCCACGGTCCGCGCGCTGCGACAGGCCTGGCAGCTGGCCCAGTCCTCCCGGGCCAGGCACCTGCCCCGCCTGCTGTCGATGCCCGGCCACTACGCGACCGCGCTGTGGCTGCACCACCCCGAGGTGGGCCCGGCGACCGACCTGCTGATCCCGCTCTCCCCGGCCCCGCTCGGCATCACCGCCCACCGGGTGTACCCGGCCGCCGACCTGCTGGCCCTGCTGGAGCGCTCCACCGCGCCCGCGCCGATGGTGCTCGGCGTCTCCTGACCCCTTCACTCTCACCCGGACGGCCGACCGTCCGCCCGGCACCGTCCGCCGCCGTCCGCCCGTCCGATCGGGTGAGCGGCGGCGGCCTGCTGTGCCGCATATCACCAAACGGCTGCGCGGCGGCCCCCGGAAGCCGACACTGGGTACCAGCGAGGCGGGGCATAGCCCTACCCGCTGAAGCGCCGGTTCACTCCTGGGCCGGCCGGAAGGATCCGACCAGCATGGCGGCCGCCCGGAAGCGGCCGTGGGGCGGGCCGGGCCGCAAGTGAAGCGAGGGTACGAGCTATGTGCCAGCACCGTCCTGAGTGCCCGTCGGCGGAGTCCTCCGACCGGGAGGCGGCCGTCCCGGTGGCCCGCCACCCGGAGCAGGGGTGGAGCCTGCTCTGCAACGGCGTCCTGCTCTTCGAGGACACCGGCGAACTGCTCCCCGACGGCCGGGTCATCGCCCCGCGCCGTCCGCTGGCGGTCACCGGCTGAGGCCGCGGACAGAAATCGGGGGCACCGACCACGTCGAAGGCCCCGGCGGAGAGAAAAACTCTCTCCACCGGGGCCTTCGACGCTACGCCGGCCGTATGCCCTTCAGGGGCGCGGGGAACTGCGCGGAACGGAAGGCTACGTCGCCGCACCGACCGCCTCGCTCAGCCCCCGCGTGCCCCCGAGCACCGCGGCCTCAGACGCCGTAGTCGTCCAGCGGCGGGCAGGAGCAGACCAGGTTGCGGTCGCCGTACGCGCCGTCGATCCGGCTCACCGGCGGCCAGTACTTGTCCGCCGGGTTGACGCCGGCCGGGAAGACGGCCTCCTGGCGGGTGTAGCCGTGCTCCCACTCACCGGCCATGACGGCGGCGGTGTGCGGGGCGTTGCGCAGCGGGTTGTCGTCCGCCGCCCACTCGCCGGAGCCGACCTTCTCGATCTCCGCGCGGATCTCGATCATCGCGGCGCAGAACCGGTCGATCTCGTGCAGGTCCTCGGACTCGGTCGGCTCGATCATCAGCGTGCCGGCCACCGGGAAGGACATGGTCGGGGCGTGGAAGCCGTAGTCGATCAGGCGCTTGGCGATGTCGTCCACGGTCACCCCCGTCTCCTTGGTGAGCGGACGCAGGTCGATGATGCACTCGTGCGCGACCAGGCCGCCGGGGCCGGTGTAGAGCACCGGGAAGTGCGGGGCCAGGCGCTTGGCGATGTAGTTGGCGTTCAGCACGGCGACCTGGGTCGCGTGCTTGAGGCCCTCGCCGCCCATCAGGCGGACGTACGCCCAGGAGATCGGCAGGATGGCCGCCGAGCCCCACGGCGCGGCCGAGATCGGGCCGACGCCGGTGGCCGGGCCGGCCTCGCTCTGCAGCGGGTGGTTCGGCAGGTACGGCGCGAGGTGCGAGCGCACCGCGACCGGGCCGACGCCGGGGCCGCCGCCGCCGTGCGGGATGCAGAAGGTCTTGTGCAGGTTCAGGTGCGAGACGTCCGCGCCGAACTTGCCCGGCTTGGCGAGGCCGACCAGGGCGTTCAGGTTGGCGCCGTCGACGTAGACCTGGCCGCCCGCGTCGTGCACGGCCGCGCAGATGTCGGTGATCTGGGTCTCGAACACGCCGTGGGTGGACGGGTAGGTGACCATCAGCACGGCGAGCTGGTCGCGGTGCTGGTCGATCTTGGCCTGGAGGTCCTCGACGTCGACGTCACCGTCGGTCAGGGTCTTGACGACCACGACCCGCATGCCGGCCATCACGGCGGAGGCCGCGTTGGTGCCGTGCGCGGAGGCCGGGATCAGGCAGATGTCGCGCTGGGTGTCGCCGTTGGCGTGGTGGTAGGCGCGGACGGCCAGCAGACCGGCCAGCTCGCCCTGCGAACCGGCGTTCGGCTGGATCGAGACCGCGTCGTAGCCGGTGACCTCGACGAGCTGCTGCTCCAGCTGGCGGATCAGCGTCAGGAAGCCCTGCGCCTGGTCGATCGGCGCGAAGGGGTGCAGCTGGCCGAACTCGGGCCAGGTGACCGGCTCCATCTCGGTGGTCGCGTTGAGCTTCATGGTGCAGGAGCCCAGCGGGATCATGCCGCGGTCCAGCGCGTAGTCGCGGTCCGACAGGCGGCGCAGGTAGCGCAGCATGGCGGTCTCGGACCGGTGGCTGTGGAAGACCGGGTGGGTCAGGTACTCGTCGGTGCGCAGCAGCGCGGCGGGCAGCGCGTCGGCGGCCTCGTCGATCTCGGCGCCGATGACGCCGAAGGCGGACCAGACGGCGGCCAGGTGCTCGCGGGTGGTGGTCTCGTCGCAGGAGACCGAGATCAGGTCCTCGCCGTCCTGGTAGACGTTGACGCCGTTGGCGCGCGCGGCGGCGGCGACCTCGGCGGCGCGGCCCGGGACGCGGGCGGTGACGGTGTCGAAGAACCCGTCGTGCAGCAGCTCGACGCCCCCGGCGCGCAGGCCGGTGGCCAGCGCGGCGGCGTAGCGGTGGGTGCGGCGGGCGATGTCGGCCAGGCCGTCGGGGCCGTGGTAGACGGCGTACATCGAGGCCATCACGGCCAGCAGCACCTGGGCGGTGCAGATGTTGGAGGTGGCCTTCTCGCGGCGGATGTGCTGCTCGCGGGTCTGCAGGGCCAGGCGGTAGGCGCGGTTGCCGTCGGCGTCGACGGAGACGCCGACCAGGCGGCCGGGCAGGTTGCGGGCGTACTCGGCGCGCACGGCCAGGTAGCCGGCGTGCGGGCCGCCGAAGCCCATCGGGACACCGAAGCGCTGCGAGGTGCCGCAGGCGATGTCGGCGCCGAGCGAGCCCGGCGACTTGAGCAGGGTCAGGGCCAGCAGGTCGGCGGCGACGGCGACGATCGCGCCCAGACCGTGCGCCTGCTCGATCACCGGGGCGAGGTCGCGGACCGCGCCGGAGGCACCCGGGTACTGGAGCAGCACGCCGAAGACGCCGCGCTCGGCGATCTCGGCGGGGATGCCGGCCGAGAGGTCGGCGACGACCACCTCGACGCCGGTCGGCTCGGCGCGGGTCCGGATCACGGCCACGGTCTGCGGCAGCGTGTCGGCGTCGACCAGGAAGACGCCGTTCTTGACCTTGCCGACGCGGCGGGCCAGCGCCATCGCCTCGGCGGCGGCGGTGCCCTCGTCCAGCAGGGAGGAGCCGGAGGTGGCCAGGCCGGTCAGGTCGGAGACCAGGGTCTGGAAGTTGATCAGGGCCTCCAGGCGGCCCTGCGAGATCTCCGGCTGGTACGGCGTGTAGGCGGTGTACCAGGCCGGGCTCTCCAGCACGTTGCGCAGGATCACCGGCGGGGTGAACGTGCCGTAGTAGCCGAGGCCGATCATCGGCTGCAGCACCTGGTTGTTCGAGGCCAGCTCGCGCAGCTCGGCGAGCACCTGGGCCTCGCTCCGGCCGTCCGGGAGGGCGAGGGCGGTGAGGCTGCGGATCGCCTCGGGCACGGCGGCGGCGGACAGCTCGTCGAGCGAGCCGTAGCCGACGTGCGCGAGCATCTTGTCCTGCGCGGCCGCGTCCGGGCCGATGTGGCGGGTCTCGAAGGGGCTGGCCTGCTCGAGCTCGGTGAGCGTCGCGTCGCTGTGGCGACCGTTGGTCGGCTGGGCGTTCATGGGGGTCGAGGCCTCCTGGTCACGGACCGGCTGGGGTGCGCACACCTGATGAGCCTCTGCCGCCGTGGGACAGCGGGGCTCTCCGGGTACGGACCCGACAGGCCTCCCCCTCTGTCATCGGTACCTGAGAGCTTCACCCGCACGGGATGCCCGAGGGCGGCCCGTCGGCTTGCACCGTCGGTGAGGGTGGGTGTCGCCGGCTCCCTCGCCGGCGGTCCTGCCCTACTTTCCAGAGTGACCTATCCCACACGGTACGGATGCCTGAGAGATTCCGGGGAGGAGTTGCTCCTTCGGCGCCCCTGCCTCGTGTTTCCGGAGGTGGGGACTCTCCCGCGCGGGCTCGGCGGTCGCGCCCAGGGTACCAGCGCAAACCCTCCGGATCACGGGCCGTGTCAGGTAGGTCGGGACGAATACGGACGACCCCGGACGACCCCGGACGGACCAGTTCCGTCCCGTACGGCGGCGCTCGGGTAGCCGCCGCCCGTTTGATGGCTTTTCGTATGAGATGGCGGATGGACAGCTCCTCCAGCCGCCCTCCGACCTATCCAGGAGCGTTGCACTGGAGGACAGCGTGCAGACCGATATCGATCCGCGAGACCTGATCGGACACAAGGCGGTCGACCGGAACGGTGACAAGATCGGCACGGTCGACGAGGTGTATCTCGACGACGCGACCGGTGAGCCCGAGTGGGCTGCGGTGCGGACCGGGATCTTCGGCCGGGACGCCTTCGTCCCGCTGACCACCAGCGAGTTCTCGGGCGAGGAACTCAAGGTCCCGTACGACAAATCGCTGATCAAGGAGTCGCCGGACTTCGGCGTGGGCCAGCACCTCTCCCCGGCCCAGGAGCTCCAGCTCTACCGCTACTACGGGCTGGACACCAACGGCGCCGCCCCGCCGCCGACGGCCGCCAACGGTTCCCGGAACAGCAACGGCGACCACGACTTCGGCAGCACCCCGAAGAACACCGGCCCGGGTGGCACCGCGGCGAACGGCACGCCGCCGATGGCGTTCGCCGCCGCGACCGCAGTAGCAGACCAGCAGAAGCCCGCCTCGACCCTTGAGAAGCCGATGACCAGCGCGCCCATGACCACCGCTCCCATGTCCGCCCACACCGAGGCCGACACCCGCAACCTGAACCCCCCGACCGTCGAACGGCCGGTCCCCCAGGCCGCGGCGACCAGCTCCCCCAACGGCCCGGTGGAGATCACCTGCCGCGAGGAACGGCTGGAGATCACCACCGAGTGGCACACCGTCGGCACCGCGACGCTGCGCAAGTACGTCACCACCGAGGCGGTCGAGCGCCGGGTGCCGGTGGTCCGCGAGCGCGTCCGGGTCGAGCGTGTCCCGGTCACCGAGGCCGAGCGGGCCGCGCTGAGCGAGCAGGAGATCGCCGAGGCGGTGGAGGAGGTGACCCTGCGCGAGGAGCGGCCGGTGGTGCACAAGTACCTGGCGCCGATCGAGCGGGTCCGCCTGGTCGTCGAGCGGTACACCGAGGAGGCACTGATCCGCGAGGACCTGCGCCGCGAGCAGGTCGAGATCCAGGACTCCTCGATGCCCACCGCGGCCTCCGCCGCGTCGGCGGCCCCGCCGGCCGGCGCCGCGATGCCGGGCAACTCCCGTCCCGAGCCGCTGCGCCCGTCCTGACGGCCGGTACCGGCGCAACGGCTCCGGCCCGGGCCTGACGGCTGCCCGTGAGGCCCTGACCCCTCGTCAAGGGGCCGGGGCCTCACGCCGTCCAAAGATTCACCGATCGATATTTGACATAGTGAAGTATCTGGGGGCATCGTTACTTCAGTTCGTTTACTTTCGTCGCCTGAAGCGCCTGCGCCGGGCGGCCCTGAACTGGAGGAATGACCCGTGAGTGAGGCACCACAGCCCACCGCCACGGCCTCGAAGCCGAGCAGCGCACGTGTGCTCCCCGCCCTGGTACTGGCGATGCTGGCGTACAGCGTGGTGCAGACCGCGGTCGTCCCGATCCTGCCGTCGCTGGCCAAGGAGCTGAACGTCAGCGGCTCCAACATCACCTGGCTGATGACGGCCAACCTGCTCTCGGCCGCCGTGCTGACCCCGCTGCTCGGCCGCTTCGGCGACCTGCGCGGTCGCAAGCCGATGCTGATGATCTCGCTGGCCGGCCTGATCGCCGGTTCCGCGCTCGCGGTCAGCACCCACTCCTTCACCTGGCTGGTGGTCGCCCGCGTCCTGCAGGGCGTCGGCGGTGGTGTGCTGCCGCTCGCGATCAGCATCGTCCGCGACGAGCTGCCCAAGGAGAAGGTCACCGGCGGCGTCGCCGCCATCAGCGCCTCGATGGGCGTCGGCTCGGGCCTCGGCCTGGTCGCCACCGGCCTGCTGCTGGAGCACTGGAGCTACAAGTCCATCTTCTGGATGGGCCTGGTCTTCGGACTGATCGCCGCCGCCCTGGTCGCCTTCCGCGTCCCCAAGGACCCGGTGACCGACAAGGAGGGCGGCGCCGACCCGCTCGGCGCGATCACCCTGGCCGGCTGGCTCTCCGCGCTGCTGGTCGCCGTCAGCCAGGGCAACGAGTGGGGCTGGACCTCGAACAAGACCCTCGGCCTGTTCGCCGTCGCGGCCGTCGTCGCGCTGGTCTGGATCATCATCGAGACCAAGGTCGCGCACCCGCTCGTCGACATGAAGATGATGTCCCGTCCGGCCGTCGCCTTCACCAACATCTCCGGCCTGCTCATCGGCTTCGGGATGTACGGCTCGTTCATGGTGATCAGCAACTTCGCGCAGACCCCGGCGAAGTTCACCCACTACGGCTTCACCGCCACCGTGCTGCACGCCGGTGTGATGCTGCTCCCCTCGGCCGTCGGCTCGATGCTCGCCGCCCCGGTCGGCGCCCTGCTGATCGCCCGCCGCGGGCCGCGCCTGCCGCTGGTGCTCGGTGGCGCGCTCGGCGCCGTCGCGATGGCGTACCTGGCCCTGCGGCACAGCGCCGAGGGTGACATCTACACCGCCTCCGCCGTGTTCGGCCTCGGCGTGGGCCTCGCCTACGCCGCCATGCCGGCCTACATCAACGGCGCCGTGCCGATCGAACAGAGCGGCATCGCCAACGGCATGAACGCGGTGCTGCGCACCGTCGGCGGCGCCATCGGCACCGCCGTGATGGCCGCGATCCTGACCGGCGACACCATCAAGGGCCTGCCGATCCCGCTGCCGACCCTGGACGCGTACAAGCACGCGTTCTGGACGACGGCCGCGATGTGCCTGGTCGCCGCCGTGGTGCCGTTCGCGATCCGCCGCATCAAGCCCGCCGCCACCGCGGCGGCGCAGAGCCCCAGCCCCGAGCTGGCCAAGACCGACGCCTGACGAGGCGTCCACCCTCGCGCCCGGGGACAGGGCGCGAGGGGACTGGGCCCCGACCGGTCGATGAGGGCATCGCGACCGCCAGAGGCCCAGCCCGACAAACGGCCCCGCAGCTGAAACCAGCTGCGGGGCCGTTGTGCTTCGCCAGCGGGCAACCGGGCAACCAGAACAGGGGCGCGTGGGGGTACCCCCGCCCGCCCCGGTCTGCAGCCGGTACCCGGCCTTCTGGCGCTGCCACTCCG